>CBDUBV010000001.1:0-99654 GCA_965365475.1 uncultured Chthoniobacteraceae bacterium
CCTTCCAGACCATCCGATCATGAAACCTCATGCCCCGTGCAAAAATCCGCCCTGAGGATCATAGCACAGTCGCTCTGAGCAAATTGCCGCCTGCGGCGTGGTCATGGAAACGGCGGAGCGTTTCCCTCCAACGGTTACCCTCCCACACGTTGTGCAGTCGGCATCCTTTCAATACAAGATATGGGGCTAAGAGATGCCGTTCTCGATGAGAAAAGCGTTGCTACACCACACGCCCAAGTCTAGTCTCTTCTCTTCCGTATCTTCGGGCAAAACTGAACTTTATTTATGGCAGAACAACGTGACGAAACCAATGTGAAACTCGATCAGGCCTATGGCGCGGCTCAGATCGATAAACTCGAAGGCCTGGAGGCAGTGCGCAAACGCCCAGGCATGTACATTGGTTACACGGATGAACGCGGACTGCACCACTGCGTCTATGAAGTGCTCGACAACTCCATCGACGAACATCTCGCCGGATTCTGCACCCGCGTCGAAGTCACGCTGCACGTCGATGGCTCCGTCTCGATCAAAGACAACGGACGCGGCATCCCAGTCGATATGCATCCCAAGTTCAAAATCCCGGCCATCGAGCTGGTGCTCACCAATCTCCACGCGGGCGGTAAATTCGGCCAGGGCGCATACAAATTCAGCGGCGGTCTCCATGGCGTGGGCGCCAAGTGCGTGAACGCGCTCTCCGATTGGTTCAAAGCCGAAGTCTATCGCGACGGCAAAGTCTATCAGATGACATTCGAGCGCGGCAAAACCGTCCGCAAACTCGAAGTCGTCGGTGAGCTGAAAAATAAAAAGCAAACCGGCACGCTCATCAGTTTTCTTCCCGACACGACGATCTTTACCACGATCCAATACAGCTTCGAACGGCTTTCCGGACGCTTGCGCGAACTGGCATTCTTAAACTCCGGCCTGGAAATCATCCTCACCGACGAGAACACTCTGGACGCTTCCGATCAGCCAAAGACAGCTCGCTTTTTTTATAAAAACGGCATCGAAGAATTTGTCCGCGAACTCGGCGAAAGCAAGCAAGTGCTGCATCCCAAACCCATCGCGATCACCGGCCAGCGCCGCACGATGATGAAAGACAATGAAGGCAACGACAAAGAGGAAGACGTCTTTATCGATTGCGTCATGCAATACAATGACTCGTTCTCAGACCAGATTCTTTGCTTCACCAACTCCATCCCGAATCCCGATGGCGGCTCGCATCTCACCGGCTTCCGCACAGCACTCACCCGGGCGATCAACCAATACGCAAAAGCCAATAACGCGGTGAAAGACAAGGACCCCGCAATCTCCGGAGACGACGTCCGCGAAGGCCTGGTCTGCGTGCTGAGCGTGAAACATCCGGATCCGAAATTCGAGTCCCAGACGAAGGTGAAACTCGTCAACCCCGACGTGGACGGCCTGTGCAGCTCGATCGTGTACGACGGGCTCATGACATTTTTCGACGAGAACCCCGCAGTCGCGAAGAAAGTTATCGAGAAATCTCTCACCGCAGCCCGCGCCCGTGAAGCCGCCCGCCGCGCCCGCGAAGCCGTTCGCAAGACCGCACTCACCGGCGGCGGCCTGCCAGGAAAACTCGCCGATTGCTCCGAACGCGACCCCTCGCTCACCGAACTCTACATCGTCGAAGGCGACTCCGCAGGCGGCTCCGCCAAGCAGGGTCGCGACCGCCGTTTCCAAGCCATCCTTCCCATCCGCGGCAAGCTCATCAATGTGGAAAAAGCGCGCCTGGATAAAGTCCTGCAAAACACCGAAATTCGCACCATGATCACCGCGATCGGCACCGGCATCGGCGACGGCGACCAGGAAGGCGCGTTCAACCTCGAAAAACTGCGCTACGGCCGCATCATCATCATGACCGACGCCGATGTCGATGGATCGCACATCCGCACTTTATTGCTCACCTTTTTTTATCGGCAGATGCCGGAACTCGTCCGACGCGGTTACGTCTATGTCGCCCAACCACCGCTCTATCAGATCAAACGCAAAAAACGGCAGGAGTATGTCGATAACGACGCCCAACTCAACAGCATCCTCATCTCTCTCGGCACCGAAGACGTGCGACTCAAGAACCTCGCCGATGGCAAGGAATTTAGCTCCTCGCAGCTCAAAGACATCCTCGCCCTGCTGGAACGTCTCGGCAAATTGAGCGACATGATCCGCAGTCACGGCGGTGATTTTGAAAAATATCTTTCCAGCCGCGACGCCGCCTCCGGCAAATTTCCGTCCGCGCTTGTCAAAATCCGCGATGGCAACACCGACCATGTCGAATATTTCCACAACGACGACGAGGTCCGCGAATTCTCCAGACAGAACCCCGACCTGAATCTCTTCGACGAAGAAATGCCAGAGCCAGACCCGACTCAGCCCCGTGAAGCCAGGCCCGCGAAAAACAGCATCCGGCGACGCGCCCGCAAGATCGATCTTCACGAAGCCGCAGCGATCCTCCGACTCATCACCGACTTGGAGAAAAAAGGCATGCACCTCGATCACTACTCAGCCAGCGACAAACCGATCTTCGAACTCCTGGAAGGTGACACCGTGATACCGGTATTTTCCATCCCGGAAATTCTCCAACGCATCATGGAGATCGGCCGTCGCGGCATGCAGATTAAACGCTTCAAAGGCCTGGGCGAAATGAACGCCAAGGAACTTTTTGAAACCACGATGGACCCCGCCCGCCGCAAGATGTTGCGCGTGGAACTCAACGAGCAAAACGCTCTTGAAGCAGACAAAATGTTCACCATCCTCATGGGCGACATCGTCGAACCACGTCGGCAATTTATTGAAGATAACGCGCTCAACGTGCGCAACCTCGACGTCTAATCTTCTTCTCACTTCCGCATGTATAATCAGAACGAAAAAGTCGAACCCATCAATGTGGCCGAGGAGATGTCCAAGTCTTTCCTCGACTACTCCATGTCCGTCATCGTCGCCCGTGCACTTCCCGACGCCCGCGACGGTCTCAAACCCTCGCAGCGGCGCATCCTGTACGCCATGCGGGAACTCAACCTCACGCCCGGACGCGGCCACATCAAGTGCGCCAAGATTTGCGGCGACACCTCGGGCAACTACCATCCGCACGGCGAAGCCGTGATCTACCCCACCCTCGTGCACATGGCACAGCATTGGGCCATGCGCGAGACCCTCGTGGATGGTCAAGGCAACTTCGGTTCCGTCGAAGGCGATCCGCCAGCCGCCATGCGTTACACCGAGGCACGCATGACACATCTCGGCGTCGCGCTCATGTCCGACATGGACAAAGACACCGTCGATTTTGTCCCCAATTACGACGAACGCCTTACTGAACCCACGGTTCTTCCAGCCGCATTCCCCAACCTGCTGGTAAATGGCGGCACCGGCATCGCAGTCGGCATGGCCACAAACATCCCCCCGCATAACCTCGGCGAGATCGTCGATGGCATCTGCGCACAGATCGACAACCCCGACATCACCCTCGATCAACTCATGCAGTACATCCACGGCGCGGATTTCCCCACCGGATGCATGATCCGCGGCACAGCAGGCATCCGCGACTATCTCACCACCGGACGCGGCAGCATGAAAGTGCGCGGCGTCGCCCACACCGAGGAGCTGAAAAACGGCAAGGAACAAATCGTCATCTCCGAGATTCCTTACAACGTCAACCGCGCCACGCTCGTCGAGAAAATAGCCGACCTGGTGAACCAAAAAACGCTTACCGACATCACCGCCATCCGTGACGAGTCCGATGAGAACACCCGCGTGGTTGTGGAACTAAAACGCGACGCCAATCCCAAGGTTGTCATCAACAACCTGTATAAACACACCGCGCTGGAGTCCTCTTTCTCGGTGAACATGCTCGCGCTCGATCATGGTCGGCCCAAGCTGCTGTCGCTCAAAGAAGCGCTCCACTGCTACATCGAGCACCGGCGCGAA
This sequence comes from uncultured Chthoniobacteraceae bacterium, assembly GCA_965365475.1. Taxonomy (GTDB): domain Bacteria; phylum Verrucomicrobiota; class Verrucomicrobiia; order Chthoniobacterales; family CAKUMP01; genus CBDUBV01. Next base: position 3,937 of record CBDUBV010000001.1, read on the forward strand.
GTCGTGATCCGCCGCACCAAGTTCGAGCTGGCCGAAGCCGAACGCCGCGCGGAAACCCTCGAAGCCTTTCTCATCGCGCTGGCCAACATGGATGATTTCATCTCGATCATCCGCGACTCCGCCAATCGCGAAGAAGCCCGCGTCCGCCTCATGGCGTACGAATTTTCCCGCGCCAACGTGGAGAAACTCGGCATCCTCATCCGCTCCGAAGCACGGCTCACAGACGGACGCTACGAATTTACCGAGTCCCAGGTGAACAGCATCCTGGAGCTTCGCCTGTATCAACTCACCGGACTCGAACGCGACAAGGTCACCAAGGAATACACATCCTTGCTGGCCACCATCACCGACCTTCTCGACATCCTGGCCAAAGAAGTTCGCGTGCGCGACATTATCAAAGCCGAGCTGATGGAAATTCGGCAGAAATATGCCACCCCGCGCCGCACCCAGATCGTGCCCGATGAAGGCGAGATCAACATGGAAGATCTCATCGTCAACGAAGGCTGCATCATCACCATCACCCACCGCGGCTTTATCAAACGCACCGCCGTGAGCGCCTATCGTGCACAACGACGCGGCGGCACCGGAGTGCGCGGCATGACCACACGGCCCGGCGCAACCGACGCCGAAGACGGCGATTTCGTCGAGCATCTCTTCACCGCGAGCACGCACGATTACCTCATGTTCTTCACCAAAGACGGACGTTGTTATGTGAAGAAAGTTTATGAAATCGAAGAAGGCGGCCGCGCGAACAAAGGCCGTTCCATCGCCAACCTCCTCGAGCTGCGTCCCGATGAAAAGATCGCCGCAACCATCCGCATTGAAGGCAAAGCTGACGATGCAGACACCTGGAGCGACCAATTGCACATCGTATTTGGAACGCGTTCTGGCATCGTGAAAAAATCCAATTTGTCCGATTTTAAAAACATCCGGGCAGGCGGGATCATTGCCATCCAGATCGAGAAAGACGATGAACTCATCGATGCGAAGCTCACGTCCGGGATGGATGAGATCGTGCTCATCACCAAGCAAGGCCAGAGCATACGTTTTCATGAAGAAGAACTCCGCGATCAGGGCCGCAACACCGTCGGCGTCTGGGGCATTCGTCCAGATAAAGGTGATGTCGTAGTTTCCATCGCATTGGTGCGTCCAGACGCCACATTATTGGTCGCGGGTGAAAATGGCATCGGCAAACGCACGCATTTCAACGAGTACCGCCTTCAATCCCGCGGCGGCAAAGGCATTATCACCATGAAGACTGGGGAGAAAACTGGTTTCGTCGTAGGTGCACTAACCGTCCAGGAAAACGATCAACTCATGCTCACCACCAATAAAGGCCAGATGGTGCGCACCCGCGTGAGGGAAGTCCGCGAGACATTGCGCAACGCCATGGGAGTGAAGCTAATCAATCTCCGAGCAGGCGAACTCCTTGCCGACATCGCCATGGTCGTGGACCACACCGAGGACGATCCGATGGAACCTTCCAGCGAGCCGATCGTGGAATGAGGTAAAACACCCGCAAACCTCCGACCGCTACGCATTTTGTCCGCCACTACGCCGCAAAATAACGACCACCGCAGGTGCGTTAGCCGACGCCGCAGCTCTTACTTTCAATCCAACCTATCTTGGTCTTTTCGACGGATCTTAGCCTGTAGGCTCTCATCCATGCTGGCGTCAGCTTTTCAATTTTGTTGCCAAACGGGCGCTTGGCGGCTTCTTATCGCGAACCAATCATGGCAAAAGATCAATCAGCACTCCAGCGCATGGAGAAAATCGTCAGTCTCTGCAAACGACGCGGGTTCATTTTCCAATCCAGCGAAATCTACGGCGGCCTCAATGGCTGCTGGGATTACGGTCCCCTGGGTGTGGAACTCAAAAAGAACCTGAAAGATTTCTGGTGGAAACGAATGACCCGCGACCGCGATGACATCGTGGGCATGGACGGCTCGATTCTTATGAACCGTAACGTCTGGAAGGCAAGCGGACACGAGCAGACATTCAGCGATCCCATGGTCGATTGTCGCGTGTGCAAAGCGCGACATCGTGAAGACCAATTGCCCACAAGGGATAATGCCAAATACTGTGCCCATTGCGGCAGCCGAGATCTCACTGAGGCTCGGGCATTTAACCTGATGTTCAAAACACATGTCGGCGCGACGGAAGACGACTCGTCAATCACGTATCTGCGGCCCGAAACAGCTCAGGCGATCTTTGTTCAATTCCGGAATGTCCTGGAGGTGTCACGAAAGAAATTACCGTTTGGAATCGCGCAGATTGGAAAAGCATTTCGCAACGAGATAAACCCACGAAATTTTACGTTCCGATCCCGCGAATTTGAGCAAATGGAAGTGGAGTATTTTTGCAAACCGGCAGATGGCCCTCAGCTTCTGGACCATTGGCTCGAAGAGCGGTTGCAGTTTTATGCGGACATCGGCATCCCGCGCGAGCATCTCCATGTGATCACAATCGCGGAAGCAGACCGCGCATTTTATTCCAAAGGCACTTACGATATCGAATACGATTTCCCCTTCGGCCAGCAAGAATTGGAAGGCATCGCGTATCGCACCGATTACGATCTCACGCAGCATCAGACTGCTTCCGGCAAACCGTTGGATTATTTCGATGAAGAAAGTCGCGAGAAATTTATTCCGCATGTTGTCGAACCCAGCGCTGGGGTGGATCGCACGGTTCTGGCATTGATTTGCGAGGCTTATGCGGAGGAAACGGTGACGGATGAGAAAGGAAAATCGGAGACGCGCACCGTGCTTCGCTTCCATCCCCGAATGGCACCAGTAAAATGCGGCATTTTTCCACTACTGAAAAACAATCCAGAGCTAGTGGCCAAAGCCCGCGAAGTCGAAGCTATATTGAAACCCTGGATGAAGGTATTTTACGATGAAACGGGAGCAATCGGGCGCCGGTACCGACGACAGGATGAGGCCGGGACGCCCTTCGGAATCACGGTGGACTTCGAGACCCTCGGCGAGAAGGGCGATGAATTGCTCAACACGGTAACGCTGCGAGAACGGGATTCCATGGCACAGCGACGCATGCCTATTTCAAACGTGAAAGATTTTCTGTTGCAGCAGATCATGTAAGGAATGTGAAAACAACACTAAGGCATGTTTTTTACAAGGGTGCCACGCGCGACGAGGTCACTGCGTTCGAATAGATAACATGAACTTACTATTATTACTCCTTCTCGTTATTATTTTATTGAGCGTCATTCCTGCTTGGCCATACAGCCGTGGTTGGGGGTATGGCCCAAGCGGCGGCATCGGACTGATTCTCTTAATTGTGCTGATACTTTATTTCCTGCGGTAATCGGAGGAAATTGTAATCTGCCGGTTGGGAATTGCAGAATCCAAAACATTCGCACATCCACATGTTGTCGCAGCACGATTACACATAAGAACACCGATTTTTTATGAACACACCACACACACCACCAGTTGAACCACTCGCACCACCCATCGAGCCCATGCCGCCGATCACCACCAAGCCAATTGAGCCTGATTACATGGCCGTGGTGCGGGAAAATCCCATCCCTAGCGTAGTAGGTGCGCTCGTTGTCGGCCTTGCGATCGGGCTGCTCATCAACACGCGCTCCAAAGAAGAAGAAGCCGCGCACACATTTAAAGAATGGCTCGAAGACACATATGAAGGCATCGCAAATCGCATTCCTGATGCCCGCAAACATCTTCCCAGCGAGCGCGAGATTAAGCGTCAAGCCTGTGCTCTGGGTAATAAACTTCGCTTCTGGTAAAATATGAAAACAAACAAAAAATCCTTGGAGGCATCTGCCTGCGAAACCCTCGACCACCTCAAAGCATCTTCCCGTGAGTGTTTAAAAAACTGTGAGGCCCATGTAAGACAAGAGCCCATCACGTCAATGGTTGGGGCAATCCTTTTCGGATACTTTCTTAGGTTTTTGCCCATTGGATTTATCCTGGGGGCGATAGTCCGACTGCTGTTGCTAGTGCTCAAGCCTGCGCTGGTTCTTATAGCTGCTGCCAAACTTTACGAGAAATGGAATAGCGATCCGGTGGACGCTGCCGCCAAAGACAAGCCGGGCACAGCTACCGATCCCGTTCAGGAGTCTCCGCCCGGACCGCCTGCCCGCAAGCAGAACTGAGCAAGCGTTAATCCGAATCACATTGCCGATTGAGGCCAATGATTGTTGCGCGAAAGAAAATGCTCTGGCTCGACAACAACTTCAGGGTGTGATAAATCACCGGTTCCATGTCAATGATCATGAACCGGCCTCTCACCATATTAGTTGTCGAAAACCATGAGGATACAAGGGTCTATCTTCGTAAATACCTTGAGCAGCAAGGGCACCGCGTGCACGGTGCTGAGAACTATGCAGAAGCGGTAGGGCAACTCTCCGCTGAATCCGTGGAAGTATTGATCAGCGACATCGGTCTTCCCGATGGCGATGGCCGACTCCTATTGCAGGACTATGCAGGAAATGAGAAGCCTTTTGGGATTGCAATGAGCGGATACGGCTCTTTTGAAGACAAACAGCGGAGTATTTCCGCCGGGTATAAGCACCATTTGGTAAAGCCGTTCGACCCAGAAGAGCTGGATACTATTCTATCCACGATACCCCCTCGAACTCACGCCGGGGTCACCTCGCCGTAGCGCACGTTTTTGCGTGAGCTGCATTCGTTATCTTTCACGGCAGGTGCCGGGTATATGCCGCAAATTAACGCGGGGAAAATTCATCTATCTAACACACGAGTCGGTTCAAATAACGGATGATGCAATTCTGAACAGAATCAAAAGCATCGTCATCCCACCAGCCTGGACCGAGGTGTGGATTTCCCCGCACGATTACACTCATCTACAAGCAACAGGACGGGATGCCCGCGGCCGCAAGCAATATAAATATCACCCTGACTGGCGACGCTTGCGGGATGAAACGAAATTTCAGAGCCTTGCCGCATTTGGTGAAAACCTCCCGCGCATACGACGTCGATACCGGAAGCATCTGCGACTTGGGGGAATGTGTCGTGAGAAGGTGTTGGCAGCTGTGGTCTCCTTGATGGACACGACGTTGATCCGCATAGGGAATGCTGAATACGCCCGTCAGAACAAATCGTATGGCCTCACCACGCTTCGCAATCGTCATGCGCAGGTGGATAAAACCCGCATTCAGTTTTCGTTTCGCGGCAAAAGCGGCAAATCCCACACGGTCACGCTACAAGACCCGCGCCTGGCGAAAATTGTCCGCAAATGCCAGGAGCTGCCCGGCCAGGAACTTTTCACTTATATCGATGAGGACGGCACGCCGCACGATGTCACCAGTCAGGATGTGAATGACTACCTTCGGGAGGGCGCGGAGGAATGTTATACCGCGAAGTATTTTCGAACATGGCATGCGAGCGTGCTGACGTATGCGCATTTGCTGACTGAATGCCCGCCACCAGATAGCCTGACGAAAAGAAAAAAAATTATCACCGCAACAATAGCCGAAGTTGCAGCGCAACTTAACAACACACCTGCCGTGTGTCGTTCCTCCTATGTCCACCCCGATATTATAACGGCTTATGAAACCGGAAAGCTCGTTATTGATAAGCCCCCACCGGCCGTGCGGGACCTGACATTGGATGAGAGAAGGACACTCGGGTTTCTAACGAAAAAGAAGTAACCTCATGCAGCCAAACTTTCAAAGTGTTACGATCATTTGTAACAACGAAAGGAAAATATGCTTAGCTGGACAATTACATTCTTAATCATAGCCATTATTGCAGCACTTCTGGGATTCACCGGCATAGCTGGATCGGCGGCTTGGATCGCCCAAGTGCTGTTCGGATTATTCCTCATCGTCTTTATCGTTTCGCTCATCATGGGCCGACGACCTTAAAGCGGATGCGATCATAGCAGAAACAAACCTATGGATTACCCGGCTCTGGCCGGGTAATCTGTTCTATCGCCATGGCCAAAAAAACTGAGATCACGCCACAGGAAAAAAAACGGGTTCTAATCGTCGATGACCATCCTGTTTTTCGACACGGTATCGCCTCACTCATCAACGCTGAAGAGGATCTGGTAGTGTGCGGTGAAGCAGGCAGTTCGCCGTCTGCGTTGCAGGCCATGCGCACATTAAAACCCGATGTCGCCATGCTGGACATATCTCTTCCTGGCACTAACGGTGTGGAGCTGATCAAGCTGATGAAAGCCGAGCAGCCCAAATTGCCCATACTGATGCTATCCATGCATGACGAATCGCTCTATGCGCTGCGTGCATTGCGAGCCGGGGCGATGGGTTACGTCATGAAAGCTGAGGCCCTGAATCACGTGACATCCGCGCTACGAAAAGTACTTCAGGGAGAGATTTATGTCAGCGAAAAATTTTCCGAGCGTCTGATTTTTAAAGCTATTCAATCGATCGATGGCGGCATGGGGTCGCCTGTGGATAAACTTTCTGATCGTGAATTGGAGGTTCTTCAATTGCTAGGGCGCGGCTTTGGTACGCGCGAGATCGCCGAAGAATTGCATCTAAGCGTAAAAACAATTGAAACCCATCGCGCCCATATTAAAGAAAAGCTTCGCTTCAAGGATTCCGGCGAGATGGTTCGGTTTGCCATTGATTGGGTTGCGCAGGAGAATGCCGCTTCGGAATAGAGTATGGAACCGGCAAGCTTCAGCGGTCGGAAGTTCCGCAGTGTGTTTGTCCTGGTCTTTTTACTCATCACTTTTGCGGCGTTTAGCACGGTTGTATGGCCCGTAATCAAAGCCTTATTTATCGGTGCAGTCCTCGCTGGACTTTGCATGCCAATTTACAAGCGGTTGTTCAAGGCATATAGGGGCAAGTCGAATTGGGCTGCTGCTTCCACACTTGCAATTCTGCTGACTATCGTGCTGGGCCCACTGGCGGGCGTCCTGGCTTTGGTGGCTGGACAGGCGCAAAACTTAAGCTCCGCTCTGGTGCCATGGATAGAGGGAAGTCTAGGGCCAGAGGCTGCATTTAATGTCTCAAAATATCTGCGCCGAACACTACCCTGGATGGCAAACCTTATACCCGACCGGGCCGAGATCTATACCATGGTGGAAAATTTTGCCACACACATTGGAGAATATGTCACATCCAATATACTAACGTTTACGGTAGGCTCGATTGAATTTTTCCTGCACGCATTCATAGCTTTTTATGCGGCATTTTTTTTCCTTAGAGATGGGCGCAAGATTGTTCTGCGTATATTGTACTATACCCCGTTGGAGGATGACGAGGAAAACACTATTATTGAACGTTTTGCCTCAATAACACGCGCCACGGTTAAAGGCACGCTGTTAGTGGGACTCATTCAGGGAAGCCTGGCCGGCATCGCATTTTATTTCGCTGGAGTCCAAGGTGCAGCTTTTTGGGGAGCGGTGATGGTGTTGCTGTCCATACTTCCCGGAATCGGTGCGCCGCTGGTGTGGGTGCCAGCGGTGATCTATCTCTTCGCCGTAGGCAACACTGCCCCTGCCTTGGGCTTGCTGGCCTGGTGCGGAATCGTGGTCACTGCTACCGACGACTTATTGAGGCCGATACTTGTGGGGAAGGACGCACAGATGCCGAACTTGCTGATCCTGATTGGAACTATCGGCGGGATTTATGTTTTCGGCCTGACAGGTTTTGTTATCGGCCCAATAATTTGCGGGATTTTCCTTACTTCGCTGGATATTTACGCAGGTGCTTTCAGAGATATTTTGCCGTTGGTGGGAGGACGCAAGCCTGTCGCGATGACAAACATCGATACGACTGGAGAAGCCCCTCAGAATACGACTCCTATTGCGAAATGAAAGGCTCCGAAATCCTCGTCCGCGCGCGGATCTGGATTGACTCCGTAGTCGAGCCGGATCGCGCCCACAGGAAGGTTATACCGTAATCCCGCGCCCACGCCGTAGCGCATGTCATCAGACCCAAAATCGGCGGCTTTAGGCGTCACATTGCCGGCATCGAGAAACACGGCACCTTTTAAATCACCCGCGATAGGAAATGTATATTCCACGTTGAAAATGGAATGCGCCTCACCTCCGATTGGATAGCCGTTTTTATCCTTGGGACCCAATTGCAATTCCTGAAAACTGCGGACCGATTCTGAGCCGCCATTAAAGAGCTTTTCGTTGATTGGCAATTCTCCCTCTATCGAGGTTATACCTCCAACCCGAATACCAAAGGCCAGGTGTGATCGGTCGGTAACAGGAAGAAAGAAAGAGTATCTTGCCGTTCCTTTTAGATAAGCAACATCGCCGACACCCGGCAGAGCCACATCCAGGACACTGCTAAATATAAAACCTTGAGTGGGAATCGCCGGGTTGTTTCGATAATCGATTGCGTTCGATAGACCGAGCGAAATAACGTTATATTTTTCAGGACCCACAAGCTCGCGCGGCTCGATTAAGATATTATCCAAAATGACGTGCCGAGCTGTTGCCAAGGCGGAGATTTTCCAGTGCTCGGTAATGTCGCGGGACAGCGTTGTTTGAAATCCGCCTTCCTGCCTGGAATATCCTTCCATCTCCACTTGCAAGGCAAACAATCGACTATGTAAGTCATAGGCGGACTCGAACAGCCAACGGTCTCGATAACCTATTTCACCGTTTAAACCGCGCTGGTTTACCTCGACCAGGATGTTAAATGTGCGCCCAGTGCGAAGGAAATTAAGGTCGCGGTAACTTAAGCTGCCCAAAGCACCCACATAGCTTCCATAACCCAACCCAATCCCAAACTCCTTGGGAGGCGCTTCTTGCACCTCAACATCCAGACGGATGAGGGATCCATGCACCGGGGTTGGAGTAATCTGAAGGTTACGAAACAATCCAGTTTGGATCACGTCGGAAAACACTTCATCGATTGCTTTGGGATCATAAACCGTGCCCGGAAGATGACGCATGCGCTGATACATAAACGACTCACGGACATCAGTGAATCCCGCGAATGTTATTCCGTTGAAGTAATAGAGTGGACCTGAATAGATATTAAAGCTGACCGGAATTTGCGCATTGCGGGCGTCTCCAACTTTAGAATCCACTTCTGCAGAATAATAGCCTCGAGATACATAATAGTCGGTGATTGCCCGGCGAGCTGCATCCACTTTTCCCTCGGTATAAATTGCGTGGCTATTATCGTAAATCAAAGAAGTTAGTTCCGAGATTGGGTATAACACATCGCCCGTAAAAGAAACTTCGCCAAAGGTATATCGCGTGCCTTCACTGATAGAAATCACCACGGCAGCTTGCCTTTTGTCAGCGGAAAAGTTTATCTGCGGCTCGGCGACTTCAACATCCAGATAGCCTTCAGCAAGATAAAGCCGACGGATAAGCCCTGCTCCAGCATCTATGTCGGCTTGGACAAATGGCAAATCGATAGCTTCTTTTAATCGCGAAAACCGTTCCCGGGTGGGAGCTATAAGATACTCTCTGAGTTGCTCGTCCGTAAAAGCCGTGTTGCCGAAGAAGTCGGTTTCGACAAGACGGGTGGACGGGCCCTCAGCAACTTGCAAGGTAAGCTCCCACGGACCAGAGACCCTGCCATCAACCAACACATCAGGGTAACCATGCTTGCGATAAAAGGCCTCGAGATAAAAAGCAGCATCATACGCTGCGGCCGCGTCCAAACCATATTCATTAATCGTTTTGATCTGGCGTGCGAGTGCGTCGGTTAGTTCATCCTCTGTGAAAGAAGATGCGTTAACAAAATTAATTTTTAGTCGGCTGTCGTCATCTGTTTGGTTTTGTGCGGGTAGTTCGGGCAGAGTATCGGGCACGGCAGTCGAATCAAGTTCGGGCGGCGAATCCGTTTGCGCCGAAAGCGTAGCAACCAGCAGCAGGTAAATTAGCAGTTTTTTCATCGGAATCTAATAAGATATTTCACCTGCCCTCGATAGTGACCAGCGACATCCACACCCCCAATTAATACGATATGGTCAGAAACAGGGATACGCAGCGAAGTTGCTTCCCGGCCAGTGATGGGGTCGGTCACACCAACGTCCAGTTCAGCTCTTCCAAGAAAACTGTCATTATCCAGCGGTGTGTCGTTACCGAAAAGCTTATGATATAGTTTTTTACCTAAAAGAAAAGCAGCTCGACCAGCCAAAGCATTAGGATCTTCGGAAAGTTCAGTTGTGGTCATTCCCGTTGCCAAAAGTGACACAATTTCCGATTGGGGAAGTGGCGGATTGCTATTAAACGTGGCTTCGGGATCTCGGGTTGTTCCGCGTATATTTACCTGCACATCGTATTGTCTGATTGTAGAGGTGCCCTGGATATTTAGCCGTGGAACAAAAGGGTCCTGCCGATTAAAAAACACCTGCCCGGATTCAATTTTCAAAGTGCTAAAGGGCAGAGACGTTTCGAGTTCTTCAATAAATGCGGTGCCATCCAACCATGGCTCTTTTCCACTCCCGCCCAGTTTAAGATCTGCAGTGATCCGGCCTTCGGCCATATTACTATCGATAATGAAAGGATCCGCCGTGGTGATGGATACGTCGAAAGTCCAATCGTGGAATAGCTCTGGAAAACTCACCCGGCCAGGGCTTGAAGGCGGTTTGGGTGCTGGCCGACCCGGCAGTCCGATGGGCAGAATATCAATGGTGCGGAAAAATCGGCTTCGAGTCAGAGCTATCGAACCTGTCACCGAAGCAGCTTCCCACGGACCTTCGGCAGCCAGATCAGTATTAATACGGACTGTTAGATCATCATTTTGCAAAACCAATACATTGTTGCTCTCCAACTGAAGGTCTAAAAGCGGATTGGAAATTTGTTCAAGTCCAACTGTCCCAGTCAGGCTAATTTGACCACCGCCAACCGTAGCTGTAAATGTCGGAATACTTAGTTGGTTTTCACGAAAAGCCGCGTTTAAAGTTAGACCGCTTACGACCGGAATTTTGGGATTGGCCATACGGAGGGCATCCATATTCGCTGCAATTGAGCCGTTAATTGTTGGCTGGCTAAGGGTCCCATCGACTTGCACTTGCAGCGAGGCGGTGCCGTTGCTTTGGCGCACGGCAGTGGTCAGCTTTGAAAGAACCGCAAGCTGTATGGAAGGAAAATTTGCGCGGCCTGAGACTGCTGCGTTCTGGTCGATGCTTTTGGAATATACAAGTTGCTGCAAGTCGAGGGATGTGGTCGCGGATAATGTGCCTGAGCCCAGACTTGATTGCTGGACAGTGCCATCCAAGGTCACGCGAGATCCATTAACGTTAAGAGTCGATGTTAGAGACGCTGGTGCCAGATCGGGCATCTGGCTCGATACAAGTCCATCCGCTTCCGCTCGAAGCACGATGTCAGGATTGTTTATGGATCCCTTGGCAGAGATGTCCAGGTTCAGACTTCCAGCGAGCGGAGCAGGTGGCAGCTGCAACATTTCGAAGACCAGTTCAAGCGGAAGATTGCGCGTGCGTAGATCAGCGGAGAGTTGTCCGTCCGGCGGGATCAACTGTTGTAGGTTGCTAATGTGCTGCAAGTGAAATGGAACTGTGAAGGAACCGGTCACAAGCTCCTGTGATTTCTGCTGCAACACCATATTGATGCCTTGCAACACATCATTTTTCCAGAACAAAGAGGTCATGAGCTGCGCTTGCGGCAGGGAAAGATAAAAGTCCGGGATATTAATATACTGAGGAGAAAAGTCCGCGCTTAGATGCAGATTAATATTTGAGAGATTCTTATATCGTGCGTCCTCCAAATCTAGATTTGCAAAACCCGTGTGCTCGCCGGCATTTAAATCTCCCTTTCCGTCGTAAAAAAGTAAAAGTGAACCCCCAAGACCTTCGGAGGTTTCTACGTTCCCAAGCAATGGATCGAAGATGGATAAATCGCGCAATCGAGCTGTGACTTCTGCGCTATAGATGAAGTTCTCGGTCCGTTGAGCCGTCAATTTTCCGGAAAGCTTATTCGCATCATCAAACACTATATCTAACGGCTCCACGTGGATACGGTCGTCATCAAGTTCAGCGTTCAGGGAAATGGATCTTATTGGGATGTCTCGAATGAATATGTTTTTGCCGGATATTGTTGCCTGGCCATCTCTGATGTTTTTAGTCTGGGAGACGGTTCCGGAGGCGTTAAGCACACCTTGTAGGGATACTTGGCTCTCAGCGAATTGAGAAAGGTCTGATGCAGATATATCGAACTTTAGATTATATGGCTGGGAAGACCATTTCTCGGATTCATCAGGAAGCCTATAGGTTCCGGAGATTTGGGCTTTATTTGATCCGCGAGAAAACTCGAGCGTTTTAACGGTCAAGAGTTTGTCCGCCAGATTGGCTTGAAGGATTATGTCATCGGCCCCATATCCTTGGTAATTTAGTGTGCTAATTCTGCTTTGGACACTACCGGATGAGGACGAAAGAATGGAAGCTTGCTCAAGTGTTTTTAGCGGAAAAGTAAAGTCCACGGTTGCACTTGAATCGGTGAGTGCCCATTGGTCGCCTTGAATACTCGAACTATCAATTTGCGCGGTGCCAGTCGCGGTTCCATCTTCGGTTGCGATGGTGGCTTCCGCGTTTACTGCTCCCTTGAACGCAGTAAAATGATCAAGCTGCGCGTCGGCGATGAAGAACTGGGTATCGGACTGCAATTTGTGAAAATTATTTAGTTCTTTGGGCAACACAAATTTCGACTGAACTTGGAGACGTGGCTGCACATCGGCTGTGGTCGTGGCGTTGAGTGTCCCAGCTCCCTGCTTGGTTTCCACATCGAGGGTAAAGCCTGCGATACTGAGTTGCTGGAATTTGATCTGCTGGACCGAGCTGAAGAGGTCTATCGTCCATGTTTGCGGCTGCGTCGGTGTGCCGGAGAAATCCAAACGGAGATTGTCCAAACGCCCTGCAAACTCCTTAGGCAAATTAAACATGTTCGCTAGCGGGGCGTAATCGATTTTCGATGCTTCCACGCGAGCTTCCATCTGGTTGGAGGCGTTCAGATCTTTAATCTGAATCTCGGCCAGGACGGAACCTTCAAACAAATCGCCATCAAACTTGATTCCGAGCTGTTGCTCACTAAGCTTTGACATATCAAGCACAAGTTTGTTTATCGCGATGCCTTGGGAGACTTGCAAACTATACAGTTCCAGACGCCGATCTTCGTAACTGGTGCTCGCGCTTACGTTATTCCATTCGAGCAAACCCGGAATATTCAGGTGTTCCACGCGCAATTCGCCACGTGATTCCGGCAGTAACGTTAGGTCAAAATCTTCTACCTGCGTAATTTTATCATTGTTCCGAATGATTACGTTCAGATTAGATATAATTAGTTTTTCGGGAAACAGCGCCGGAAATTTAAATTGCTGAGGCTGTTGCTCTTTTTCCGGAGGCAAATCCTGCTCGGGGGCGATGTCTATGTAGGCATTGTGAAGCTCCAGTTCCTTGAGAAATGCGGGAAGGCCGTCGCGCATCAGGTCCCAGAGGCTGTAGCGCAGTTTGAGCAACTCAATCTCCAATCGGCGCACTGGACCCTCCTCCTGCGGCGTGGCCACGAGATTTTTTACTCGCAGCGTAGTGAAGATGGAGCCATCCATCTCATATTCGATGTCGAGGTTTTGCTGTTGGGCAGCGCGAACTATAAAATAACGGGTGCCTTCAAAAAAGATGGGGCGATGGAAGATAATGCCAAGAGCCACCAGCACAAGCAAAGCCCATCCCAAGCGGCGCAGCCATTTAGTAAAAACAGATTGGGACATGTGATGGCTTGCATTAAGCAGAGCTACGCTGCTACGTGTCGATCATATATAGCCGCCTTGTATGTGAGGATCAACACGCTCATTCAGCCAAGCACTGGTCCCGGATCGTCGGCGTTCCTGCGGACTGGGTCGATTTTTACCGCGTAATTGCGCAGCCCGATGTGGCGACCTTGCAGCGAGACTTTTACATACTCTGCACCAAAGAAAAGGATGCACGTGGCATAGTAGAACCACAACAGCAGGACGACAAGAGAACCGGCAGCACCGAAGGACGAAGCGACCGCGCTTGTGCCAAGATACCAGGCAAGCAGAATCTTGCCGACGGTGAAAAGCAGGCCAGTGAGGATTGCACCGCCCAGCACGTCTTTCGTAGTGAGAATCACATCCGGAAGTATCTTGAATATAAGTCCGAAGAGAGTGCTGATGATTGCAAGAGAGATGGCAAAGTCCATAGCCTTCCAGACCATGGGCGGTATGGAAAACAAGTCACCGATATAGGTGTTTACGCCCGAGATGACCGCGCTTAGCGCGAGGGAAACCAGCAGTAAAAATCCGATGCATAGAATCAGCGAAAAACTAAGAAACCGGTCGCGTATGAGAGTTTTGATTGCGCTCCCAGGCTTGGATGTGACCCCCCAGATGAGGTTGAGAGAGTTTTTCAGCTCTGCAAAAGCTGTGGTGGCACCAAAAATAAGGATGACGCTTCCAACGACTGTGGCCCAAATGCCGCCCGAAGTAGAGCGTCCGGCGGCTTCCACAGCTTCTTGTATTGTTTCCGCGCTATCGCGTCCCACAAGGCTAGCGAGTTGATCCGACAGTTGGCCGCTGGCAGCTTCCTGGCCAAAAACCAGTCCGATGAGTGCCACGGTGATGACTAGCAGTGGTGCCACGGAAAAAATGGCATAGTAAGCCAGGGCCGCACTCATGCGCGGAGCAGTATCCTCCACCCACTGCGAGGCGGCGTTCTTTAGATTGGTGATAAATGAACTCATTTGCTTGTCCAAGTTCGTTTGTCGCACAGCCTAAGGACCTATATCGCTCGAGATAAAAAGTTCATCGCGAAAGTTTGTTTCCTCCAGAGTTGCTGAACTTAATCTACCCTGGAGAATGAAAGCGTGTAGCCGGAGGTGATGGCTGCGCTCAACCCCGGGACCCCGCTTTATACGACTCCGGATTTCTCTGTCGGCACTACAGGCATTTTTTTCCAACGTGGCATGCCTATATCGGTGCGACCTCGTCGTGCGAGGACATGGTTTGCGCCGGAGAGATGTCGGGACGACGGGCCCGTGGCTCGCGCCGATGCGTCTCTTCATCGCTGGGCACGGTGACAAAAGGACCGCCCTCCAAAGGCGCAGGGGCGGTGAATGCGACATCCGTCACCGAACTATGTTTGCCTTCCAGCGGAAAATCCTTGCGTAGCGGATAGTAAGGATAGCCCTCCCACATGAGGATGCGGCGCAAATCCGGATGATCCGTAAAACGAATGCCCATCATGTCGTACACTTCGCGTTCATGCCACTCAGCCGTTCCCCATAGGTCTGTAACGCTGGGCACTTCGAGATGGTCTTCACTCACAGCCGAGCGCACTCGCATGTGGTGCAAGTCGCTGAGGGAAGATAATTCATAGACCACTTCAAACCGGGGTTCGACACCGAAATGATCCAGGCTGGAGATGTCCAGCAAATAGTCGAAATTGAGAACCTGTCGGCAGACGCTCAAGAGCGCGTGCAAATGCTCGAGCGGAATGACAATCGTGGTTTCACCTCGGAAAATGATCTTCGTAAGCTGCGGAAAATCTTTTTCCAGCCGGGCAACGCATTCGGTAAGCAGCATGTTATTTTAAAGAGTTTAGCAATTCGCGTTTCTGATCTGTGAAAGAAGATTCCGTTTCGATCTTGCGCTGAAGCGTCATGAGCCCTTCCAAGAGCGCTTCCGGACGAGGCGGACAGCCCGAGACATAAACGTCCACAGGGATCAACCGGTCTATGCCCTGGAGCACCGCGTAACTCCGATACATGCCGCCGCTGGAAGCACAAGCGCCCATCGCGATGACCCATTTCGGCTCCGGCATTTGATCGTAAATGCGTTTTACCGCGTAAGCCATTTTGTAAGTCACCGTGCCAGCCACAATCATGACGTCGGATTGCCGGGGGGAGAACCGCATGACTTCCGCGCCGAATCGGCTGATATCGAAACGTGAAGATGCCGAAGCCATCAGCTCGATGGCGCAACAGGCGAGGCCCATAGGCATGGGCCACAGAGAGTTTTTGCGCATCCAATTAATGGCGGAATCCAGGCGGGTGAAAATCACATTGCCTTCGATTTTCGAGTCATATGCCAATGGCGCAGCGGTCATGCTTCACTAAAGGTGGGTGCTATGTGCGCGGGCAAGCGAAATTATAAAAAACTTCCAATTTGCGCCCGCCTGCACCCACTTACCATTGCACCCGAAAACCCGCGCTCCAGATATTGGCTTGATCGGCTAGCTCCACGCCGGTGTTTACCTGAAAGTTTTCTATGATGTTCAAGCCTGCTCCCAAGCCGACCTTGAACTCCTCATTGTCCACGGTGGAAAATGTCATGTCCGCATTGAGTTCCAGCAGATCGAGCGGCAGCATCCGCACCCCCGGCTTGGCATACACACCGAACTCGTCGTTTTGTAGCGAGCGGAGATCGCTGTCCACTTCGCTATAGACCACCCCGGCATGACCCGTGAGATGGAAATACTCGATCACTTCCACGTACCCGCCCATGCCCAGATGGATGCGTGTGGTTTCCAGGTCCAAGTTGTCGCGATCCGAATCCGCCTGGGCCATGGCCAGACCGCCGATGATGAAAAAATTATCATACGGCGAAATGCTCACCTCACCGCGAGCACCGTGCCCGTTCTCCACTTTATCGTTATCAAAATCGGTGTACGTGTAGTCCAAATCCACAAAGCTGTATTTCAAATCAGCCATGGCTACCTGTGTGAATAAGACGGTGAATAAGACGCAGAATAGTTTGTGCATAATCATATTATATATTGTGAATAAAATCCGGAAACCGCTGACATGCTATCGATCGGAGTGCCGGGATCAAGCATTTTTTCCAATGACATGTTGCGTTGGGATGTGCTGCCGGATACTCTCCACCCACTTATGGCAAAAGCAGCTTTGGGCAAAGGACTTGGCGCACTGATCGGAGCACCTGCGCGGATCGCTGCCCCCCCTGAGCCAGGGGAAAAAGTAGTGGATGTGGCACTCGACACCGTGGTACCGAGCCCGTGGCAGCCTCGCACAGAATTCGCTCCGGAGAATCTGCAGGAGTTAGTGGAATCCATTAGTCAACGCGGCATTATCCAGCCGTTGATTGTGCGCATGGTGAATGGTCAGCATGAGCTGATCGCTGGCGAGCGCAGGTGGAGAGCGGCCGGGATGGTGGGGTTAAAGCAAGTCCCTGTGCTCATTAGGGAAGCTTCCGACATGGAGGTGCTGGAACTGGCCTTGATCGAGAATTTGCAGCGGGAGGATTTGAACCCAATCGAAGAAGCGCGGGCTTATGCGCGGATGGCGCGGGAATTTCAGCTTAAACAGGAGGAGATCGCGCAGAAAGTGGGCAAGAGCCGCGCAGCAGTGGCCAATGCGATGCGTCTGCTGGATTTGGACGAACTCATCCAGACTTGGGTGGTGCAAGGCCGACTCAGCGTGGGTCACGCCAAGGCATTGCTCGGGATCAAGGACCTGGCCGAACAGCGGCATCTGGCCGAGCGCATCCTGCGCGATGGGACCACGGTGCGGGGAGCGGAAGCGTTGGTGTCCGCGCATTTGCAGAGCCAGACGACGTCGGGCACACGACCTGCGGGCAGACGCCAGACAGCCACCCTCGCGCCTGCACTTCAACACGTGCAGAACCGTCTGCGCGAGCATCTCGCCACGCAGGTGTCCTTGCACCACGGGGAGCACAAAGGGCGGTTGGAGATCGAGTATTACGGCTCGGAAGATTTGCAACGAATTCTGGAAGTGATCGGCCTGCCGCAGGAGTGAGGCGCGGCGGCATGTGCGGTGACTATACTGCGCTCGATCAAATTTCGGGAAAAACTGGTTGAAGAGGGGCTCGCTGGGAGCAGCGGGTTGCAACCGCCATGGGCGATTACAAATCGCCCCTCCTTGAGCTTGCCCAAGTATTCGCGAGTTTTCGAATCCGAAAACTTGCTGGCGCGCAGTATAGTTGCGATGTGGTGAATAAATTATCCCCATGACAGCAAACAATTTTTCGATTGGCAGACCGCAGGTGGCACCGATGATGTCATGCGGCTCGTGGATTGCCTGGAGCGGAATGATGTCCGGTGGTGCGCCATCGGTGGGATAGCTGTGAACCACTGGGCAGAGGAGGCCATGGTCACCCAGTATCTGGATTTTGCAGTAACCACGGAGGATGTGACTCGCGTCCACAATCTTCTGATCGATGCTGGTTTTTCAGCAGAGCGCCATCCATGGTCCATTAATTTCAAAGGGCTTTCCAAGGTCAGTATCCAATTGAGCACGGAGGAGGTTTATCTAAGCTTTCCCATGAGAAGTGTGCCTGCAGATGTCCACGGTATTCTGCTTCGCGTCGCCAGTCTGGAGGACACGCTCCATGGAAAGATTCTTGCATGGAGCGATGAGCGTCGAAGGCAGAGCAAGCACTTGAAAGACTTTGCGGATATCGCCCGCTTGGTGGAGTCGCATCCGGAGTTGTGGGAGAAACTTCCAGAAGACTTGCGTGCCACAATCGAGCACCCGGACTCGTGATGCAGGCCCGGCGCGGAGGGTGATTTGCGAATTATGGCTTTGCATGTTCCACTGCGGGTCTTTAGTTTTTCCGCTTCTATTTATGCAAATTATGAATGCTGACACCCTCTCTCAAGCCGCCAATGAAGCCCGCGGACTCGCTATCGATGCCGTTCACGCCTGCAGTTCAGGGCACCTGGGTTTGCCGTTGGGTTGCGCGGAGATCGGCGCCGCGCTTTATGGAAAAGTCCTCTCGCACGTGCCTTCCGACCCGAAATGGATAAACCGCGACCGGTTCGTGTTGTCTGCCGGACACGGAAGCATGTTCCTCTACGCATGGCTGCATATCTCCGGTTACAACGTCTCGCTTGATCAGCTAAAAAACTTCCGCCAACTGCATAGCGGCACTCCAGGACATCCCGAACAATTCGAGACGCCCGGCGTGGAGGCGACCACCGGCCCGCTCGGGCAGGGCATCGCCAATGCCGTCGGTATGGCCACCTCTGCGAAGATGGCAGCCGCGCATTTTAATACAAAGCAGCACACGATCTTCGATCATCATGTGATCTGCCTCGCCGGCGACGGCTGCATGCAGGAAGGCATCGCGGCGGAAGCCTCTGCGTTTGCGGCGCATTTCGGCCTGGATAATTTGATCCTTATTTACGACGCGAACGATGTGACCCTCGACGCCATGGCCGATGCCACGCAGAGCGAAGACACTGCGGCGCGTTACAAAGCATACGGATTCGATGTGCACACGATCGATGGCAATGATCTCGACGCCGTCGTCTCAGCGGTGGAAAAAGCTAAAGCATCAGACCATGGCAAGCCGCATCTCATCATCGCCCGGACTCTCATCGGCAAAGGCATCGAGGAAGTCGCTGGCACCAGCAAAGCCCACGGCGAGGGCGGTGCAAAGTTTGCCGAGTCCGCGAAGGAAAGTCTGGGGCTTGGCGGCAAGCATTTCCATGTCTCGCCCGAGACCATCGCAGCATTTGCCGCGCACAAGGAGGAGTTGCAGAGGCGACACTCCGCCTGGGCTGGCATTTACAAAGCCTGGCAGACAGCCAACCCCGAACTCTCCGCCCAACTCGACTCCGCTCTCAATAGACAGGTCCCACCCGATCTGCTCAGCCGCATTCCGGAGTTCTCTGCGGAAGAGAAAATAGCCACGCGCAAAGCGGGCTCCGTCGTTCTCCAACCCATCGCGGCTGCCATGCCCTTGCTCATCAGCGGCAGCGCCGACCTGCACGGCTCGACCCTCAACTACATCGCGGACGCGGGCGATTTCACTGCGAAGAATCCAGCGGGGCGCAACATTCGTTTCGGCATCCGCGAACATGCCATGGCGGGCATGCTCAATGGGTTTGCTTACGATGGAATCTTCCGCCCCTCCGGCGCGACCTTCATGGTGTTTGCGGATTACGCCCGGCCATCGATCCGGCTGGCTGCGCTCTCCTCGCTGCCGGTGGTCTATATTTTCACACACGATTCCGTGGGCGTGGGCGAGGATGGACCGACGCATCAGCCGGTTGAGACTGTGTCGGCTTTGCGGCTCATCCCGAATCTGGATGTGATCCGGCCTGCGGACCCGGAGGAGACAGCGGGCGCATTCGCTGCTGCGATGGAGCGGACAGACGGGCCCACGATGCTCTCCCTGACACGGCAGGCGGTTCGCAACCTGAGCGAGATTCCAGTGGCGGAACGTCGCGAGGGCGTGCGCAAAGGAGCATACATCGCCAGGAAAGAACGCGCGGAATTGACCGTGATCCTGCTCAGTTGCGGAAGCGAACTGCAATTGGCACTGGAGGCCGCTGAGAAGCTGGGCGACGGCTGCCGAGTGGTATCGGTGCCATGTTTCGAACGGTTCGAACGCCAGCCCGATGAGTATAAGAAAGCGATATTGCCTGCGAGCTGTCGCAAGCGCGTGGCAATCGAAGCGGGCGTATCCGCTCTCTGGAGCCAGTATGTCGGGCTGGATGGCAAGGTGATCGGGATAGATCGTTTCGGCATGAGCGCACCTGGCAACGTGGTGATGAGCGAGTTGGGCATCACGGCATCGCATGTGGTGGAAGCGGTGCAATCGCTGGGCTGAAGAATTTTTATGAAACCAATCATACTGGCATGGGTGGCTGTGTTGGCTTTGAACTCTGCAGTGTTCGCAGGGCCACATGAGGGGGCGGTATTTGCCAACGAGGACTTTGAGGAAACGCGGCGTTTCGAACTTGGCTATGAAACGGCTGTGGTGTTCGGGATCAACAACATCCATGATTATGTGCTCATGCCACAAGTAGTCACCTTGAGCTGGCTGCCCCCGGAGCAGCCAGGCAAGGGGCGTTGGCAGGCCCGGCGACACTGGCAGATCGCGGCAGTCGTCGAACCGATTCTGCAAGGACCGGAATCGCTTTACACCGGCATCGCGCTGGGGCATCGGCTGCGGTTTGGGCCGAAGGATGCAGCTTATGCTTACGAGATTACCGGTCGATTCGGCCCCGGCTGGATCGACTCCACGGACGCGCCTGATGCGCAGGGGCAGGATTTTACTTTTGTCGTGATGGTGAATGTCGGTGTGCGCTGGGAGATAGGGCGCGACTGGAATGCTTTCGCGGGCGTGATGTACCATCATCTCTCCAATGCCGGTCTATCCGAGCCTGAGCGCAAGAATGTGGGGCTCGATGCTTACGGTCCGGTCATTGCGATCAGTCGCAAGTTCTAAAGCTGTAGCCTTGCCATTCCCCGCTCCCGCCCGATACTTCCCGCCATGATTTTTAAAGATTTGGGACTATCGGAGCAGGTGTTGCAAGGGGTGACAGCGATGGGGTATGTCGATCCAACGCCCATCCAGTTGCGTGCGATTCCTGCGGGCCTGGGCGGACGCGACATAATTGGAAGTGCGCAGACGGGCACTGGCAAGACCGCTGCATTTGGGTTGCCCATTTTGTCCAAGCTGGAATCCACTGGCACGATGCGCTGCCTCATTCTGGAACCCACTCGAGAGCTTGCGATGCAGGTGGAAACTGCGATGCGGGATTACGCGCGGTTTACGAATTTAAAGATTGGCGTGATTTATGGCGGAGTCGGTTACGGGCCGCAGAAGGACTCGATCCGCGATGGTATCGATGTGTTGGTGGCGACGCCCGGACGGTTGTTGGACTTGATGGGCCAGGGCATCGTGGAGTTGAAGACGATCGAGTATCTCGTGCTCGACGAGATGGACCGCATGCTGGACATGGGTTTCCTGCCCGACGTGCGGCGGATCGTGGAGAAGTGCAGGAAACAACGGCAGACGATGCTTTTCTCCGCCACGATGCCGCCCGAGATCGAGGGCATGACAAGCTGGGTATTAAAAGACCCGGAGGTGATCGAGATCGGCATGCGCCAATCGCCAGCGGAGACGATCCGGCACGCGCTTTATCCCGTGGCCAAGGATCAGAAGTTCGATCTACTCACCGCGCTGCTTGAGCGGACCAATTTCGATAGCGTGCTCATTTTTACCCGGACCAAACACGAAGCGGACCGGATAGCATCCATGTTAAAAAATGCACGGCATGCGGTGGCGGTGTTGCATTCCAACCGCACGCAGCGCGAACGGGTGGAAGCGCTCGAAGGGTTTAAGTCGCAAAAATACGAGGTGATGGTGGCCACGGACATCGCTTCGCGCGGGTTGGACATCGCCGGGGTGAGCCATGTGGTGAACTACGATGTGCCGCAACATCCCGAAGACTACGTGCACCGGATCGGGCGCACGGGGCGGGCGCAGAATGTGGGCGATGCGTTCACGCTATTTACTGCGGAAGAGTTGGACGACGTGAAAAAGATCGAGCGTTTTATCGGGCAGAGCATTGCGCGGTTGAAGCTGGAGAATTTTAAATATACCTACACCGCGTTGTTTAATGAGAAAGAAGCGGCTGTGGCACTCGGAGCGCGCGGTGCGCGGACGCTCGGTGGCTACAGCATGGGCGTGCGCCGCAAGCGGCGGTAGCCTCAGAGTGAAGGCGCTTCGCGGTAGGTGTATGCGAAATAGGAGGGGCGATTTGCAATCGCCCTACGGCGGTTATAGACTGCGGATGCTTTGGCCTCAGCGATGGCCGCTGCGCATGGTGCGCCCGCTGCGGTTCCCGCGACCTGGCCGTGCGGGGGGCATGCGGGGCTGGAGCGGCTTGGGACGAGCAAGTTGCGCTGCGCGTTTATCGACTCCAGCCGAAGCCTGTTCGCAGTGGAAAGGTTGTGCGCTGCGGACGGGGATGGGCTGGCGAATAAGCTTTTCGATCTGCCGGATGTAAGCGCGCTCCTCGCCATCGCACAGCGAGATGGCGATGCCGTCCGCGCCTGCACGGGCGGTGCGCCCGATGCGATGCACATAAGACTCTGGTTCATTCGGAATGTCGAAATTGATCACCAGCGAGATGCCTTTTACATCGATGCCGCGTGCTGCGATGTCGGTGGCGATCAGCACGCGGACTTTGCCGGCGCGGAATTCTTCAAGAGCACGCTCGCGCGCCGTCTGGGATTTATTGCCATGAATGGCGGCGGCTGCGATGCCATTGCGAGCGAGTTGTTCGACGAGTTTGTTTGCGCCGTGTTTCATGCGGACAAATACCAACACCAGACCTGTGGGATGCTCATTCAGCAGATGAATGAGAAGACTGCGTTTTTTACTTTTTTCAACAAAACACACTTCCTGCCGAATGCGTTCCGCTGTGGTGGCCACCGGTGCCACCTCGACGCGTACGGGATCGTGCAATAAACGGTCGGCAATTTCCTGAATCGGAGCGGGCATGGTGGCTGAGAACAGCAGGGACTGACGCCGGGGCGGCAGATACGACATGATTTTTTTCACATCATGAACAAAACCCATGTCCAGCATGCGGTCGGCTTCATCGAGCACAAATACTTCGACTGAGTCCAGCACGGCGTGTTTCTGCTGGATGAGATCGAGCAGACGACCCGGCGTGGCAACGAGGATATCCAGACCGTTATCGAGCGCCTTCACCTGCGGATTCTGACCCACGCCGCCGAAGACGACGGCATGGCGCAGCGAAAGCTTGGAGCCGTAGGTGGCAAAGCTCTCTCCGATCTGCGCGGCCAGCTCGCGCGTGGGTGTGAGGATGAGTGCGCGCATGCGGCGTCCGCGTCGGGGTGCGGGTTGCAATGCGAGTCGCTGAAGAATCGGCAGAGCGAATGCAGCCGTCTTGCCGGTGCCGGTCTGCGCACAGCCCACGAGATCACGGCCTTCGAGCAGATGCGGGATGGCTTGAAGCTGGATCGGCGATGGGGTGGTGTAATTTTTCTCTCGCAGAGCTTCCTGGAGAGGTTCCATGAGCGCGAGTTGTTGAAAGGTGGAGTCGGTGGTCATAAAAAAAAATAATCTCAGGCTGGCGAATTACGCTGCTTGAGGATGGTAAAACCGACGCAGCGTGGCATCGGTTGGAAAAGGGTGCTTACCCTTCGGTTGTGCCTGTGAGGCGAAGATGCGCGTTGGATACCAAGTGTGCCCTCAGATTCTCAGGGGCTGGGTTTTGCTTTTCGGTCTGAACTCTGCGGGGATGGCGCCGACAAAACGCGGGGTCAGCCCAAGCTTCTCGAAAATGATTTGGATTTGCCCCAGGGTGACGGTTGGCTCGTCGAACTCCATATAGACGATGTCGTGGTTGCTATCGATCTTGTAGCGAAGCGAGGGGATCGCTTCGAGTTCGTGGTCCAGCTCAAGGATTGTCTGCAAATTCCGGACACCGGCTGCGTAAACTTCAAGTTCCAACATGGGAAAGTGGGGTTGAGGGGGATGTAATGTGAGTGACGATGGGTTGGATTGTAACGTGTTCGTTCTCGGTGTAAAGCGCAGAAACGCAAGAGCTGAACGTGTCTATACATGGGGCGGTGCATCATGACAGCACTCAGGAAGTTGGAGGAGTCGCTACAGAGAGAAGCTGCGAGGTCGTGTAGGCCATGGGTCGGCGCAATCTCTCAAACCAATCATTTGTTGTCGGGTGTGCTGGCTGATGAATCTCCGCGAACGTGTTTCATGCGGTATTGCATGGGGCTTATGCCGACAGTGTTGGAAAATGCTCGGCTGAACGTGATGAGGCCCGAAAACCCACACTCCGATGCGATAGTGCTCACCGGTCTATTTGTCGTGCGAAGCGCTTCTTTGGCATGGCGAATGCGGACGCGCATCAGTTCTTTTGCAATGGGTTGTCCCACCTCAGCGGCAAACAATTTATACAATGCTGAACGCGACAAGGGCACCATGCGTGTCAATTCCTCCACGTCGAGAGGAGTCGCGTATTCATCCCAGATGCGGCGCAGCACGCGCAAGACATGAGGGTCTGCCACAGCCAAAAAGTCAGTGCTTTCCCGCGTGGTCACTCCAAGAGGCGACACTCGGACCACCTCTGCCCGTGGTTTATGACCCCGCATGAGGCGGTCGAGTTCCTCGCAAGCCCGATACCCGAGGCCTTCGGAATTGGCATTCACGCTGGAGAGTTTTACCGGCAGAAAATTCGCGACCAGCTCGCTGTCGCCCACCCCGATAATCGCGACCTCCTCCGGGATGCGGATACCTGCCTCCACTGCGGCTGTGAGGATAATGGCAGCGGCGTCATCGTTCTGGCAGAAGACAGCCAGAGGGCGAGGAAGCGACATTAACTCGGCCACGGCCCACTCCTGCACCGCGCGGTAGTTGATGGCGTGAGGGTGCAACGAAGGTCGCCAGCGCCGCATTTCACATGTAAAACCTGCTTTCTCCAGGGCCAGAGAAAAACCTTCGGAAGTCTCGCGTTCAAGCACCGTGCTTTGGATATGTAGAAATGCAAAATTGCGATGGTTCCGCTCCAGAAAATGCTGGGCTGCAATTTCACCGACGCGGTGGTTATCGCACCAAACTCTCGGGAAATTCCAAAAATCAGAACCTGTGTTAACCACGGGCAGTCCTAGGCTTCGCACGGCCTTGGCAGTCTCCGGCTCGCTCAGCAAAGCGATGACTCCGTCGCCCTCCCACCCTTCGGGAAACTGATGGCTCCGGGTCATGTGGGAGTTCAGCAGCCAATCGTGTTTGCGTGCGTACCGGGCCATCCCCTCATGTATTTTGGGCTCATACCAATCGATGGCGAGGAGGACGCGTTGGCGGTGCTTGACGGACATTTTTAAAATAAGTGGCTGAACAACTGGCAAGTGTAAATGAGTTATTAAAGATTGCTGCCTGTTCCGCTCAGCAAGTATCGGTTCGTAGATCTTTTCTTCATCCATCTTAGAAAAAAAATGGTTTCGGATTTTGCAAGCGCCACTGCAACACACTAGGCTACGCGCCATGCAATCCATCACCATCCGACGAGCCAACGAGCGCGGCCGGGCCGATCATGGTTGGCTTAGGTCGTGTCACACATTTAGCTTTGCAGATTACCACGATGCCGCGCACATGGGGTTTCGCTCCTTGCGTGTGATCAATGATGACCATGTGGCACCTGGCATGGGATTTGGCAGTCATCCTCACCGGGATATGGAGATTTTCAGCTACGTGATTTCCGGGTCACTCGAGCATAAAGACAGTCTTGGCAACGGTCGCGTGCTTCGACCGGGCGAGATACAACTTATGAGCGCAGGAACGGGCGTGACACATAGTGAGAACAATCCTTCCACGGAGGAGTGGCTGCATTTTTTACAAATCTGGATTCGGCCTGAGAAGAGCGGTCTTATGCCGGGCTATACGGAATGGCGCCCTGTTGCCGAAAGCGACGGCTCGCCCAAGGTGCTTGTGATCTCGCACGATGGCCGCGAGGGGTCTGCCACGATTCATCAGGACGCGGATATTTACAGGATCCGGCTGCGTGCTGGTCAATCCATCCAGCATGAGGTGCGGGCGGGGCGGGGTGCATGGTTGCAGATGGCTGAGGGGACACTTGAGATAAATGGCAATGCACTTACCACGGGAGATGGCGCATGCACCGAAGAGATGGGCGAGCTAGCTATCGTGGCGAGAAGCCCGGTTGAAGCGCTGTTATTTGATCTAAAATAAACGTGCGACCGGAAGTTCGACATTGGGCTACATCGCGCAGTGCGCCCCGACTGTCCGCACCCTTGTTATACTATTTGAACAATCACCCGACGATAAGATCGTAGCGGAGGATCACCCGCATTGGTCACCTCGAGAATGAGATGGCATTCGCCGGGCTCTCCAGATGCTCGAGCATGGAGCGTGGCTGAGTTGGGGTTCTCAAGTGTCATGCTGGCATTACGTTCCCCTGCCTCTGTGTAAACCCACCAGTGAAAGCTCAATGCACGGGCATCGGGATCGCGTGAGTCGGAGGCGTCCAGCACCAGCGTATCGCCTCGATGTAGCGATCTGGTGAGAATATTGCGGCCAGCGTCTGCATCGATGCGGACGATGGGCGCATGATTGCTTTCCTGGGGTTTGCGGACGCACCAATCCATGCGTGCTGCGAAGTCGAGCTGGTAAGCATCGCGCCAACGGCGGATCGGATTGTAGATGGACTGGGCATGCTTGCCGTTGCCCGCTACATAAAGAGCGTCTGCGGCATCGGTAAACATGGAGAACTCGCCAAACCTTGCTTCGTTGTTCACCGGGCAGCCACCGGACCACACGTTGAGTGTGCGTTGGTTGATGAATCGTCCGCCCCAGCCACCTTGCGATATTTTTACAGGATCATGCAGTCCGTTGGGGATGAGGTGAAGCAAAGACGGGGTGTCGCCTTCAAATAAAAACCGGGCATGAGGGTAGAGATCGCCCAGCGGCCCGTGACCCTCGCGGATGTTGCGATCAAACCATCGCGGCTCGACATACTCGTCGAGATAGCGTTTAGTTTCCGGCCAGACACCATCCACCCGATTGGAGATGCCGCGCCACTGGTATTGGCTTCGGATAAAATTGAGTTGGGGATAATGCACGGCGAGCCATGCCCCGCAATCGTCCTGCCCCTGGATTTCATAGACCCATGTTCGCGCGAGCGCGGCGTGCAGTTCGCCAGCCGAAAGCTTTTCTGCCAGCATCTGCACAGCCTGGGCGAGGGTTGCGGCACCACCCCAGATCGTGACCCAGAGCGGACGAGTATCTCTACGCAGCATGGCATCGGCCAGCAGCGCTGCGCCGGGCGTGGCTTGACCCGTTGACTCAAGGTCATTGCCATTGCCAACGGCCACTGTGGACCGCAGCGATTCGGCAGCCGGATAATTCGGGTCGTGCAAACGCAGGTTGCTCAGCACCTGCTCGTAGGCGTCGATCGCTTTGTAAATCAGGTCGGGACGGAATGCGGACCCGGTGATACTTTTCCATTCGGAAAGCGTGGCGACGAGGCCTTCGATCTCGATTTCATTGGTGTAAAGAAGCAAGCGGATGAGCGATTGCAGATCATCGGGTTCTTCGGACGAGATATCAGTGAGGACAAAAATTCTGGAGTCTCTCACGGTGTAGGACGGAAAAGGGGGTTGTGTTCTGTGGGCACCGGCGCGTTTATCTCGGCGCGCCAGGACTTCAGCTGGGCCTTTAGCTGAGCGGCTTTCTCTGGCTGAGTATCGGCAAGATTTATGGTTTCGCCGATGTCATTTTCGAGATCATACAATTCCAGCGTATTGTCTTCAAAATGCTCGATGAGTTTCCATTTCCCATTGATCACCATGCTGGAGGGCGTGATGCGAAAGCTGTCCTTCAAAGGTTGATAGCCGGGAAAATGCCAGTATATGCCGCGCTCGGCGAGTGCTGCTGATGGATCGCTGACTTGCTTTGCAATGGAGACGCCGTCCAGCGGATAGTCCTGCGGTGGGTGGATGCCTGCCCACTCGAGGATGGTGGGATACAAGTCCACAAGATGAACAGGAGAATCAGATTTGCCTCCGGAATTTGCCTGTCGGGGTGCACGGATGATCATGGGCACTCGCACTCCGCCTTCGTACAACCAGCCTTTGCCTTCGCGCAATGGAGGTTGCGCTGTGATGCCGAGTTGGCCGCCATTATCAGAAACAAAAATAACGAAAGTATTGTCCTCAAGCTCCAGACGTTTGAGCGCAGCCAGCAAGTGCCCGATGTTGTCGTCCATATTGCGCAGCATGGCGGCATAGACTGGGTCGTTGTGCGGGCCATCGGATGGTTTCTTTTTGAAATGCTCGATCCATGCCGGCTTGGCCTGAAGCGGCACATGGACGGCGTAGTGGGGCAGATAAAGGAAGAAAGGGCGATCCTTTTCCTTTTCCATAAAGGCGATTGCTTCTTTTGTCAGGCGGTCTGTAAGGTATTCACCCTCGGGCCCATCTGGCAGTGTGGGAATGTTGTAAGGGCTAAAATACGAGGGGGGAGTTCCTTCTTTGTACCCAGCCACGTTGAGTTGGAAGCCGTGTTTCTCCGGGCTCGATTCCTCGCCGCCCAGATGCCACTTGCCAATGAGCGCGGTTGCGTAACCAGCTTCTTGCAGCGTCTCGGCAAGAGTGACTGAAGAGGAAGGGAGCGATTCGACATTGGGTATGGGTATGAGACGCTGCTTGGTCCTGTCGCCTCGATCTGAGAGAGACACCATAAACACACCATGTCGTGGACTGTATTGTCCGGAAAGAAGCGCGGCGCGCGAAGGGGCGCAGCTCGGAGAGGTGTAAGCGCGGGTGAACTCTGTCCCCTCCCCTGCCAGACGGTCCAGGCTCGGTGTCTCATAATATTTACTGCCGCGAAAGCCCGCATCGTTCCAACCCATGTCATCGGCGAAGATAAGCACAATATTTGGCGGACGCTCCGCATGGAGACTGGGGAGGGGGAGGAGTGCTGCCAGACAAGCAAGAGACAAGAGTTTCATAAATAGGATGAGGTTTACCATTCGATCAAGATATCTCCCTCGACATGCTCAATGCGGACGAGCGGGCCATACGAAGTGGTTTGGATGACAGGGTCCACAAAATCTCCCACGAGATATGGAAAAACAGGATTGCGTAAAATGCGAATGGGACGCGTGGAGCCTGGGTCAGTCAGAAAATGTAGCGTCGCATCACGGCATCCGCTTACTAACATGCGTCGGTACACTCGATGGCCCACCGGGCACTGGAAGCGCGCTCTGTACATGCCATCCCCGCCGGACTCGACGAACACTCGCGCTTCGTGCGACCAGGCCCGGACACCCGTGACCTCGCTTGCTCCATCCACCACGCGTTGACGTCGAAATGTAAACAGTGGTGCCCCGAGGGGATGCCGCAGCATAAGCCGGGCATTCTCGTCCAAATGGTAGCCGGAATAGTGAAATGCGTTTCGGTGCCGGTGGATTGTGACATAGGGGCTACGCGGGACCGAGGCGCAGTCGGCCACTGCGCAACGCCACCCCATGGCATCCAAGGCAAAACGAACCAAGCGTCCATAAGGAAAAAAATCAGCCGAATTCATCGGTCGCAGGATTGGTCCGCGAATGGGCTCTGGCTGCGCGGGGTCGAACTCTGCGGTCGAGAGTGAGCCGCGCACCCATGCCAACGCGCTTCCCGCCAAAGCGCTGGCTATTCGCACATGATCGCCCTGGCGAGCCAGGGTGAGATGACGCACGTCGTGGGGGGGAGCGGGAGCTGCTGTTTCCGCGAAGCCACCTGCTGAGAGGAATCCGGTGTGCCGCAATGTCCGGCCGAGTCCTGTCATGTTTTCTCCCTTGGGCACATGACCGATCTGCAATGTAAAGTCTCCCTCAAGCTCCTCGCCAAGCTCCAGGCCCAGGCGGGAAAGAAACGCAGATTCGGCGGGGATCGGACCGTACAATAATACCGAGCCGCCAGCATGCAGCACCGCCGATAGAGTGCGCTCTTCCTGCGAACTTGGTGATGGAACCGGGCTGAAGAAAACTCGACCGGGAGCAATGCCCTGCTCTATGGCAGTGCGGAGATCCGCCAGATCGATCACGGTATTCAGCGGCACGGCGTCGTTGATCACTGTGCCGATAAATGTATCTGCGTGAAATGGAATGTGCGGTAATCCCTTTTTCTCGACCAGATCGTGAAACGCGTCGAACGGATAAGCCCAGATCATTGGCCCCGCAGCGTCAGGTGCGAATTCACGCGCTCGCAGCAGATGGGCAGTGACTTCGTTCGGCACACTAAGCGGCATGCGACCGTCGGAATCGTCAATGCTAAGAAACGCGATGTCCCGAGCGATTTCCACCGAGCCATCAGGCTTCACACGACTCACCGCCGATGGGAGGAAAATATCGTGCGGATTGCGCTCGTATCGGTCGAGGTAAGGGCTGTTTTTCCACCAGGGATCGTGGATGTAAAACCGAAACCGAAAGGTATCACCCGGGTGCCGCGCGATGTGCGACATCCAGCCGGAGAGTTCCAATCCGAAGTCGCCGTCCAGGGCGGCCCACGGGGAGTTAACGGGCGCATCCACATGAAACTCCGGCGAGTAAATATCGCGCAATGGGGATGCATCCGAGCCGAGATCGATCCCGGTGCACAGGTTGGTGCCGCGGGTGCGGATGCGGTAGCGCGGAGGGAACTCGCTACGCAAGTCCTGCCAGAATTTTAATATCCGCATCCGAGTGCCTTGTGCGGCTTCCGGATAAAAATGCATGCCATCGAACAGATTGCCCACCAGAGCCCAGGGCTCGAGCGCAAAGCCGAAACCGTTTGAAAGCCACAAGAAATCGAACCCGATGTCTTCGAAGAACAGTCGCGCCTGGCGGCCAAGAAAAATGCCGAACGGTGTCTGGTCGGGGATACCCTCGGGAAAGCCTGCATACTCCCGCTTATCGCCGTGAAGTACGGCTTCGCATGAGACAAACTGACCTTTGAATAAACTGTTGCCGCCAGCCAAAATCTCAGGATGCCAGGTGTATTTGAAACGGGAAACCGCGAATTCTGGACCAATATCAAAAGTCTCACCCACGAGTATTTTCTTACCAAGCATCTCGTTGCCGATCCGTTTCAGGTCCATGACCAGATCGCGCAGCCAAAGAAAAGTGAACTCTGCCGGGGAGTCTCTATACAAGTAGGAGCGCCGGTGCAACCCGATGCCATCGGGGTCGTGCGCATCGTCCCATGCATGGACGCCCGTGCAGTTTTCATCAGAATTTGCCTGTTTGGCCTTGCGCGAGAGTTTCCATTCGTGCGCGTTTGCGCTGCCTTGGTAGCGTCCCCATTCAAAAGTCCGATCCAGCTTCCCATCATACTCAAGCAGCTCCGAACCATCGCCGACCCAAAGCAGTATGGACACGGTTTGGGCGTGACGAACCAGCGCACGCCATTGCTCAAATATCTCGCGACATACCGCTTCGCGAGTTCCCGGAGTCACATCGAAAAACGGTTTCAACGACATCTCAAGTTGGACATCGTTGAGTCGATACCCGTCGGGAACCTGCATCTCGGAATTCATGAGGCGTGGCTCCTGGCTCTACTCAGCGCGACGCACAACCACGCATTCCACCCCCAGGCAGTGTGCCACGCGCTCCAAGGCCTGAGCGTGGTGCCCAGTGCCCAATGCGAAGTGGTGTGTGGGCCCTTCGGCCACCCATTTGCACAGAAATTTGCGAATGTCTTTCCCAAATCGACCGTGTGTGTTGGTGTTGCCAGTGGGCGGGATCGGGCGGCGTTCGGATTCTCCTTCTGCGATGATAAATTTAAATTTCCCCTCTCCTGTCTGACCAATGCTCATCATGGTTATGGGGCCTTCTTTAATTTGAAACTCCACGCCCGCTCCGCTCCCTGGCTTGCCATGGTATTTCTTCAAGCTGCGCAGGACAGGCCTGCCCTGCGCAATCTTGATATGGTGCGGGCCATCGTGTCCTACAAGCACAGTATCCTGCCGGAAATCAACGGGATGGAATTCGGCAAAACTTCCACCAATTCCCAAGCGGTCAAAGATGAGCATCGCGATGCAATTTTTAATATCGAATTCTCCACACATGGGGAATCCATCGCCTGTGAGCAACGAATTACCCACGATCAGGTTGGTCATCAGCGTGCGCATCTCGCTGCCGGGATCGCCTTCATAGTAATAGGCAAGCCCGGTGAGGTCTTTCTCCGCGATCAATCCATCGAGAGCGACCGCACAGCGCGCGGCGGTCTCCAGGTCCGCGTCAGTCAACTTCGTAGTGATCGGATCGCTCACGGGGTCGGGTGTGTCGAAGAAATCCAGAATGCGCTGGCGCTTTGCTGCGATGGCTTCGCTGTCCGCAGCGGTGTAGTGCCGCAACAGATCGTGCGGCTCAAGCAGGGGCACGTGACACCCAAATGTTGAGGTCACCGCGCATGGGTCCGCATGCATGTCATACATCGCTTCCAGCACGTGGCCCATGAGACCGATGCGGCCTTTGCGCAGGCTGTGCAACACCTTTGCCACGCCACACCAGGAAGCGATATCCGCCTCGGCGACCGGATCGTTGTCTTCGTGACCCAGAATCACCGGCGGCACGGGCCGACCGAAACGCACAGCCACACCGGTAAACTCCGGCACCGAGCAGAAATCATCGTTGCATAACTGCATGTGAGTCGTGCCGTTGGGGTAGTCCATGGCATCCAACGGTTGCAATGCGACCAGCACGATGGGCACACGCACTTCCCGACAGATCACGCCGAAAGTTGACGAAGTGGCATACGTGGCCATATCTACAAAAAGCATATCTACATCCGCCGCCTGGATCGTGGGCACGACTTCCCAGGCCGCTTTGGCACTATCCACCATGCCGAAATCGTGCACAGCGATGTCGTGCGATTCCAGTCGGGCTCGAACCACGGCGACCTTGCGATGCATCTCCTCCAGCAAACCTTCGAATTGAGGCCAATAAGTATGGTGGCCGACGGCCACCAGCCCGACTCGGGCGCGGATAGGGTTGGAGGAATCATCGATGGGCATAGATGGCAAGAGGGTAAAATATGGATTGAAACACGCACAGAGATACAGGCTTCAAAGACTGCAGCTCGAACTCAGAGCGCAAATACATCGCAACCGAACGATCTCGTCAACGGTAAAAAATCAATGCTTTGATATATTGATCGTAAGACATGGGCCGCAGCGCATGCCGTCTATTCGATTGCCGACCATCCATCTCTTGAGCGCGAGGTTTTTTCTTTAAATTTGCTCAGTATCTGAAACGCTATCGCGGATGAAAAGCTTGTGCGTATTTTTTATACTCGCGACTGCTGGAGCGGCGGGTGTGGTGGAGACTTTTGATTTTGGAAATGGGGTGTGAGCCACTGATTGAACGGGCATGCGGTTCGGCTAATGCAACGGGATGCGTTGAAATAGCGTAGCTGTCGGCGACAAGTATATTCTAGCTTGCGGTCGCTGCCATGCACGCCGCTTCCACTCCAGCCCCACCAGAGCCAACCGGCGAGGATATTGCCATCGGCACGGCCTCTTCTCGGAGTGCGGGGGAACGCGGGCCTGCGAACGCACAATCTGTTCAGACACCTGAAGATGCGAGCCGTAAGGAAGTGGTGATATATGCCTTTGGCAATGTGGAGGGCGCGATCGCGGACAATGTCCCGCACGTTCTACAAAACATCCTGATCGTGGCCATGCATGTGAACCCGCTGCTGCTGGGTCTGGTGCTTGGCATCAAGACTCTGTGGGATAGCGTGACTGACCCGATCATGGCGCATTTTACTGATAATGCGCGGACAAGGTGGGGTCGGCGTCGCCCATTTATCCTCATCGGAGGAGTCGGGCGGATGCTTTTCCTAGTGGCATTTATCGCCTTCATACCTACCAGTGGACGCATCGCTCCCAATGCCGTGATGGAAGCTCAGAAGTTCGCGAATGAAGCCATCGCCACCGCATCGGCAAGCCATCGTGGCCTGGTCGAGCTATCTGCACGATGGGCGCGGGCCGAAGGACCCGAGCGCGAACAGTTGCGCGAAAAGATAATCGCCTTAAGGCAGGATGCCGCCGAAGCCTCGCTGCTCCTTGCCACACACCTGCCGACTCTGCTTGCAGACGCAGATAAACGCAGACAGGCGCACCGCGAAAAACAAGACGCATACGCGGCACTGGGCGGGGATGCGACACCCGCTACCCGGACACGCGAAGAAGGTGCCCTCCGCGCTGCTGCTGACGAGGTGGCGACCGCGGATCGGCTGCTCGCCAAGGTTCGACAAGCAAGACGCGAACTCATCGCAGCCAGCTTTCTCTCGCAGCACCTTGTAGAACCCGTCGGCTCCGCGCACATGCTTCAGGGCATGGCGGACGAAGCATTCCGCGATGGCGGGTTTGAGTCGATGGATATCTTCCGCGTGCCAGAGGCTCCTCTGCCCTCGCCCCGCGAACGCCAGTCGCTCTGGCACAAGATCGATGCGGGATACGCGGCTTTTTTCGATGCAAAAAACGCAGACCAACGCGCACTTGTTATTTATCTTCTCCTGGGCCATTTGATCTTTACCACCCTGACCACGGTGAACTCGGTGCCTTACTTCGCACTTGGTATCGAGCTAAGTCCTTCCTACGACGGCCGCACACAAGTAGTGACCTACCGCGCGATCATGAACAAAGTCGCGGGGCTTGCCCAGCCGTGGGTGCCGGTCCTGTGTTTTTCTCTCTTATTTGTCACCGCCGTGCAGGGGCTGTTTTGGGTGGCATTTTTCGCGGCAGCCATCGGCATACCCAGCACGATCATTATGTGCTTATACACCCGCGAACGCACGCATGGCACCCTCGCGCAGAAGAGGAATCCGCCAAACATGTTTCGGTCAATCTTTGAGATTGCACGGAACCCGCATTTTCTACGGGTCTTCGCGCTCTTCACGTTTATCTCCGTGATCAACGGCGTATTCGCGCAGATGGGCTTTTACCTGAATGTCTATTGGGTTATGGGTTCGGCGTTATCGGGCGCAACGCTTGGCGCATGGATTGCGATGGTGGCCTGGGGGCTGGGACTGCTTAGTCTCCCGTTGATCAACTGGGCCTGCCGACGTTTTCAGAAACATCGAGTGCTCGCAGTATCGATCCTCTGGATGTCCTTTGGCTCCGCACTTAAATGGTGGGCTGTGGACCCGGAACACCCCGGCTATCAGTTCATACTTCCGCTGTTTTTTTCAGTCGGCATCGCCAGCGTCTATACGGTACTGCCAGCGATGCTTGCCGACGTAACCGATGTGGACGAGTTGCGGCATGGAGCACGCCGCGAAGGGATGTTTGGTGCGGTGAATGCTTTTCTCATGAAAATGGCCGGCGCGCTCACTCCGATCGTCGCGGGTGCAGTGCTGGTCCTGGCCGGGTTCGACCCAGGGCTCGAATATCGGCAATCCGAGCACACCATTTTATGGATGCGCATTATGTATTCTTTCCTGCCAGCAACGTTGATGCTTTTTGTTCTTTTGATCCTGTGGCGCTATCCGCTGACCCGCCAGCGCGTGGCTGCCATAAAAACCGAGCTTGCTTTGAGACATTCGCACGCAGCCACAGCCTAAATAATTACCTCTTGTTGAAATATGATTTTTCTTGACGCCATCAAAATATTACGCGACCCACCCACGTATCAACCGTTTGATTTTCTCTGCAACATTTCACTTACATCTCAGATAAACCAATAACTGCACATTCAGTCTCATCTATTAAACAGACATACAAATATGAAAAAATATCACTTATTACTTACTGCCACGCTGCTGGTGGCAACACCAATGCTACTGCCCAAACCTTCTGGGTCGGCGGCAATTCGGGCACTTGGGGCACGTCTTCCAATTGGAGCCCAACCACCGTTCCTAGCGGAAACGTCCTGGCTACATTCAATAACTCTGCGGACGTGGCAGTAACCCTTCTTGCAGCGCAGGGTTCCGGAGTCAACATCCGCAATGCCAACAATGTCACCATCACGGGCACCCCGGAGTTCAATATCAGTTCCACAGCAGGAATTGTCTTTGGGGCAAGTGGAGGTGGCGCACAAACCTCTGGCAACCTCATCTTCAATGCTCCTGTGAACCTGGGCGGGACTTTGAGCATCTCTCAGATCGACACAGAGGACACCGCCGGAACCGTGGTGTTTAATTCCACATTCCGCACGGGTAACACTCCTACGGCAACGCGCCAGATCACTCTCGCAAACGCCTTCGACGGAGCAGTGCGTTTCGGCCCGAGCTTCGGGTACTCGACATCCGGCGAAGGAATTCGTTTGGTTGTAGCTACCAACGCCAGTGCTGGTGAAGGGCGTGCGGTGGAGTTTGCGGGGAATACCACGCTCGAAAGTGTCCAGCTTAACCGGTCCAGCGTAGCTGATGGGGTGACGACTCTGCGAGCCCTCAATGCCGAGCAGACCTTCTCCGCGAACCGAACCCTGGGTGCCATCCTCATAAACACGACAAATGTGGATCGCGTCGCCTTTGACGGGTCTCAAACGCTAAATGTTCTGGGTGCCGCTTCGACGCGAAATATCATCGCGACAGCCAGCGGCATCGTGCTTCCAGAGTTCTCGATAGTGCAAAGCGGCTCTGGTGCCGTGAATCTGAGTGGAAAAATTGTAGCAGCAGCAGCAGGGGATGTTCGGATGAACAAGGTCACTCTTACCGGCAATGGCGCGGGTGCATTAAACATAGGCGGCATCGTTGCAGCCAATGAGAATGTAGCAATCGAAGTAAACCGTGCAGTGGGCACAGTATCCCGGTTGACCGGCGAGTTCAGCACACCGCACGACTCCTCGGGCACGACCACAGTCACCTCCGGCACTCTGCTCGTGAACATGACCACGACTGGCAACGGCGCCTACAGCGTCGCAGCGAACGGCACGCTGGGCGGCACGGGAAATCTGAGAACCAACAACGCCAGCGTCACTCTCGCCAACGGAGCCACGCTCAGTGCAGGCGATAGCAGCGCCAGCAACTTCACGATGACACTCGGCACAGGTGTTCTAAACCTTGCTGCCATGGACACAGCGGGGCGCCTGGCGTTCACTCTTGGCACAACCAGCGACCGCATAACCCTGGCGACCGGCTCGTTAAACATCGGCACGCTCAACTCCAGCGAGTTTGCTTTTACTCAAGGCACAGGCTTTGGAGTCGGCTCTTACACGTTGTTTGATACCACGTCGTCCATCACTGGCACGCTGGATACTGCGCAGTTCAACATCGATGCCAACTTCTATGGCCAGCTCGCTTATGCTGACGGCACCAACGATATTATATTAAACGTAGCTGCGGTGCCCGAGCCATCATCGCTCGTGCTGCTAAGCCTGGGCGCAGCGGCTTTCGTAGCGATGCGCCGCCGCCGCCAAGCATAGGTCAGGCCATACTAAGTGCTTAAACCAAGGGGGACTCGATCTGAATTGATCGAGTCCCTCTTTTTTTTTGGATTCTCTCCGCAGATTTTCGCAGATTTTCGCAGATTTTTTTGAAGAATTGGCGGACATCATAGTTGCGCAACACTGCCCTGCGACGTGAGTGTTTTAGCATATGCATATTCCTTCCTCCACAAACATAATATCCCAATCTATGCTCCTTGAAATCTGCGGAAATCTGCGGAAATCTGCGGTTTAAAATAAACCTCCGCACTACGGACAACTTTCTCCATCGCGCCAGTTCGGTTCAATTAGTATTTTTCTGAGCCAGCCTTCCGGCATCCCCAGTTGATGGTGTCGAAGTAACGAATCAGCCAAAAAAAACGCTGCTCGTCCTACTGCTTTTGCACCGCACTCGATCCCTGCATACTTATGCTTCGAGCCGGCGGATAATGTGGCGAAGGCGTAGTCTGCCGGACATTCGTATTTGGCTTCGCGCAGCCAGATCGGAATGAGGTGATTAAACCCGACCACAACTTCCGGTCGATATTTCTCAAACCAAATCAAACAACCCTGAATATCCTGGAAAGACCCCACGTAGGGTGGCACCCGGCAAGCTCGTTGCGCGAGGGATAAGACGTGGCATGCTGCGGCGTATCGCAAAGTATCGTCTGCGCTGTCGTAGTCATGTCGCAGCAGTGCATAGCCTATTTTTTTATAACCTTTCTGGCGAATGGTCCGATCACACAACAGAATTGCTTGAAAGTAATCTTCCGTCACGCCATGCAGCGGTGCGGAGAAGATGCCGGGCATGCAGTTGAGCGCACTAAAATGCTGCCACGGAAATTCTTCCCAGGCGATCGGCTCGCTCTGAGGACCGAATACCACGCTGGTGATGCCGCGTGCATACAGCATCTTCCCGAGTGCCCGCAGCGAAGGGTAATCCGCCAGGGCGAAGAGTTCAGTCAGATATCCCGCTTGAGATGCCTGCTCGCTCAAAGAGCGATACTCCAGCACGCGCGACTTGCCCTTGGCACTGAAATCTATAAATGCAATCGTCTCGCCAGATGTGCGCGATCCTGATTTCCACCGATAGGAAGCAATGCGCGAAAGTGCGGGGTCAGGCACGTAGCCCAATTGTTCTGCAAGTGCTTTCAGGCGGCTGCGTGTTTCGATGTTCAACCCAGGGTCATCCTTGAGTGCTCGCGACACGGTGGATTTGTTCACTCCGGCCTGTCGTGCGACATCGGCTATGGTGATTCTCATGATCGAAACAGTAAATGTTACGATCAACTCGGCGCAACTTTATACGCGTTCCCGCGGCCAGGCTGGCACAGATTTACTCATTCAGAGAGTGTGCAGCGAGCCATGCACTGGTCCATGCGAATTGAAAATTGAACCCACCCGTAATTGCGTCCATGTCACAAAGCTCGCCGACCACATATAGCCCCGGTTCAATCCGGCTTTGCATAGTCTTCATGTGGAGTTCAGACAAAGGCACGCCGCCGCACGTTACAAACTCGTCCTTGTTCAGGCTTTTGCCATTGACCCGCAATCGTGAGCATTGCATTACTTCTGCCAGCGTGTGCGCATGTTCCCGGCCTAGTTGCGCCCAGCGCGTGGTGCCGTTCACTCCAGCTCGAAGCAGCAATTGTTCCCATAATCGTGCTGGCAACGCAGGGGTGTTGATGAGCTGTTTGCCGGGCGAATCGGCTCGGCGTTGCGCAAGCCAAGCTCCTACATCCACACCAGGCAACCAATCTACTTCCAACTCAAATTGATAACCGCACGCTGCCAGTGCGCGAGCACCCCAAGCTGATAACCGCAGGATGGCCGGACCGCTCAAACCTCCGTGTGTCAGCAGCACCGGGCCTCGCTCTCGCAGACCCGCTGCCCTCACACGCACCTCGGCGTTGCGCACGGAGAGCCCTGGCAATGCTCGCACTAGCGGGTCCTGGACTTGAAAAGAAAAAAGCGATGGCACCGATGGATTGAGCGTATGTCCAAGCTCGGTGAGGCAATGCCCGGAGCCACCTCGCTGCCCCCCCGTGGCAAACACCACACGTTCACACTCCATATGTTCCCCCGTCTCCAGAATC
Organism: uncultured Chthoniobacteraceae bacterium; assembly: GCA_965365475.1. Classification (GTDB taxonomy): domain Bacteria; phylum Verrucomicrobiota; class Verrucomicrobiia; order Chthoniobacterales; family CAKUMP01; genus CBDUBV01. The sequence continues at coordinate 43,628 of CBDUBV010000001.1, forward strand.
ACTGAAAACCCATGGCGCACCGAGCACACTGCGCTCCGCAGTCGCAGGTCCACACCGGCACGTTCAGCAGCGTGGACCAGACAGTCCACGATGGTCGCTGAAGAATTTGTCGCCGGGAACATGCGCCCGTCGGTTTCGGTTTTAAGTGTCACTCCGCGTCGCGCAAACCAATCGATCACTTCCTTCGGACCAAATCGGGCGAATGCGCCGATCAATGCGCGCCCGCCTCGCGGATAGGATGCCGACAAGGTCCGCGCGTCGAAACAGGCATGCGTCACATTGCAACGGCCGCCGCCGGAAATTTTTACTTTGGTCAGGAATTGTCCGCCTTTTTCCAACAGCACCACACGGGCGCCCTGTTCTGCTGCGTTCACTGCGGCGAAGAAGCCCGCTGCGCCACCGCCCACTACGACCACCCGCCTGCCGCTCACGTGCGCATCACGCCCAGGACCCGTCCGGAATGACTGCGTTCTTCGGGATCACGATGATGCCATCGCGCACGAAATAGTTCGGGCCATCGAAGTTCTCGGGCTTGCCTTCTGGGGTAATCACCACGCCCTCGCCGATGCGGGCGTTCTTATCGATGATCGCGCGTTCCACCACGGAGTTGCGCCCGATACCGATCGGCGGCACGCCCTCCATGCGGTGCGTCTCGTCCTCGAAAAAGTCTGCTCCCATCACGATGCTATTGCGGATGGTCGCGCCCTGTTGGATCATGCTGCGCACCCCTACGATGCTGCGCTCTATGTGAGCGTCGCTGATCACGCAGCCATCGGAGATGATCGCGCTGCGTATATTGGCCATATGCACTTTGGAAGCAGGTAGAAATCGCGGATGCGTATAGATCGGCGCTTTGCGATCGAAAAAGCTAAATGGCGGGTTGGCACCGGTCATGGCCAGGTTCGCATCGTAGAATGCACGGATGGTGCCGATATCCTCCCAATATCCCTGGAAGATATACGACATGATTTTATACTGACCGATGGCGCCGGGCAGGATGTGTTTACCGAAGTCCGGCAGATCATTATCGAGACATTGTTCCAAAATGCTACGGTTGAAGACATAGATGCCCATGGATGCCTGAAACAACTCTTCGCTCTGGTCTTTACCCAGCGCGGCGAGCAATGGCTTGGGGATGGTCAATGTGTCGAGCACTGCGTCCTGTTTGGGTTTCTCTTCGAAGCGCACGATGTTGCGATCATCGTCGGTGTGCATGATGCCGAAGCTTTGCGCATCGCGCCGGTTCACCGGGATGGTGGCAAGCGTGATCTCGGCGCCTGTCTCGATGTGTTGTTTGAGCAGCTCGCGATAGTCCATGCGGTAAAGCTGATCGCCGCTCAGGATGAGGTAGTACTCGTAGGGTGCTTGCAGAAAATAGCGCATGTTCTGCCGGACAGCGTCCGCCGTGCCCTGGTACCAGTCATTTCCTTCCGTGGTCTGCTGCGCTGCGAGTATCTCGACGAAGCTGCTGGTGAAATGATCGAACTTGTAACTGCTGTTGATGTGCCGATGCAGCGACGTGCTGTTAAACTGCGTGAGCACATAGATGTGTCGCAGCGAAGAATTCATGCAATTGCTAATCGGGATATCGGCCAGGCGATATTTCCCACCGAGTGGGACGGCAGGCTTGCTGCGGTCTTTAGTGAGCGGAAAAAGGCGTGTTCCAGCCCCTCCACCCATGATTACTGCAAGGGTCTTGTGAATTGCATTGTAAACAGCTTCTGAACTCATAGTAATGTCTTTCTACCTGGTTACACCGGCCACCAGCGAGCGGAAGAATTGGTATTCGCATCCTGCCGGGGATGAGATACTTTGTCACGATTAGAAAAAAAATATGTGTGGAATCGTAGGATATATCGGCCATGGCGAAGCAGTCCCCGTCCTCATCGATGGGCTGCGACGACTGGAATACCGTGGTTATGACTCGGCTGGCGTAGCCATCTTTAATGGCTCCGGCCCAGAGGTGCATAAGTGCACGGGCCGCATCGCAAACCTCGCGGAACTTTTGCAAAAAGAAAATCCCTCGGGCAACGCGGGCATCAGCCACACTCGTTGGGCCACGCATGGAGGTGTGAGCGACGCCAATGCGCATCCGCACCTGGACCAGAGCGGGCGCCTGGCGTTGGTGCACAACGGGGTGATCGAGAATTACCAATCGCTGCGCTCTGAACTGCGGGCTCAAGGGCACGAATTCGTTTCGGAGACAGATACTGAAGTGCTCGCCCATCTCATAGGAGCACACTATGACAAGAGTGCCGAGACCGATACTAAAGCCAGGCTACTCGCTGCGGTGCGCTCCGCGTTGCGCCTGGTGAGCGGCACCTATGGCATCGCACTGATGCACCAGGACGCGCCAGACCTCATGGTTGGTGCCCGTCGGGGGAGCCCGCTCATTCTTGGAGTGGGTAAAGGCGAGAACTTTCTTGCCAGCGATGTGAGCGCTATCGTCGCGCACACTCAGGACGCAGTCTATCTCAACGACTACGACATCGTGGCTGTGCAGCGCGATGACTTTGAAGTGAGTGCTCTCACTGGAAAAGGCGTCCAGCACGAGATCAGCCGCGTGGAATTCACAGCCGACGATGTGAGCAAAGGCGAGTTTCCGCATTACATGCTCAAGGAAATCTACGAGCAGCCCGACGCCATCCAGGATGCGATTCGCGGCCGACTTAGCCGCGACGAAGCCACGGCGAAACTTGGTGGGCTCAATATGCTCCCGGCAGACATGCGCGGCATCGACCGACTTATCCTTGCGGGATGCGGGACCGCGCTACATGCGGCACTTGCAGGTGAATACATTATTGAAGCCATGGCCCACCTGCCAGTCGAGGTCGAGTTTGCCAGCGAACTGCGCTATCGCAATGTGCCAATGGATAAAAACACACTGCTTTTTGTCCTAAGCCAAAGCGGGGAGACAGCCGATACACTTGCAGCCTTGCGCGAAGGCAGACGCAAAGGCATGCGCGCCCTGGGAATCTGCAACAATGTCGCGAGCACAATCGCCCGCGAGAGCGATGGCGGAGTGTATATGCATGCCGGACCGGAGATTGGTGTCGCGGCGACCAAATCTTTCACCTCGCAAGTCGCCATCCTTTCCTTACTCGGCCTGCTTCTGGGTCGCATGCGCCATCTCTCCACCAGCGACGGGATAAACTTCATCGAAGACCTTGAAGCACTTCCCGACCTGATCCGCCAGACCTTGCAACTCGACGCGCACGTCAAGACCATCGCACAAAAATACGCGGAGAGCCGCGGTATGATGTTTCTCGGACGCCAGCACAACTATCCCATTGCGCTTGAGGGTGCGCTAAAGATGAAAGAGATCAGCTACATGCATGCGGAAGGCCATCCCAGTGCGGAGCTGAAACATGGCGTCATTGCTCTCATCGGGCCGGATTTGCCCTCCGTGTTCATCGCGCCGGACGATGCGGTGTTTGAAAAAAATCTAAGCAACATCGAAGAAGTCAAAGCGCGCAAAGGTCCGGTGATTGCCATTGGCACGGAAGGTCGTGGAGAACTGGAACACGTCGCCGACGACGTGATTTATATTCCTCGAACCAACGATCTTCTCACGCCGATCCTGTCGGTGATCCCACTGCAACTCCTGGCTTACCATACCGCTGTGACACTCGGCTGCGACGTGGACAAACCGAGGAACCTGGCCAAAAGCGTGACCGTGGAGTAAAGCCGAACGCCGAACGCATTTTTTTATTCGCGGGTTACCGGGTTTTGTAGTGTGCCAATCCCTTCGATGGTAACCTCCACGATGTCGCCAGCTTTCAGCGTGCATCTCGGACGCCGTGCCCACCCAATTCCCTCCGGTGTGCCAGTCAAGATCACAGTGCCGGGCACAAGCGTTGTGCCTTGGGATAAGAACTCAATAAGAGCCGCTACATTAAAAATCATGTCGGACGTATGCGATTGCTGCATCACCACTCCATTGAGGCGCGTAGTGATCGCGAGTGCATTCGGATTGGGAATTTGGTCCGGGGTCACCAGCACCGGCCCCAACGGAGCAAATGTGTCGAAACCTTTGCCTCGACACCATTGACTTCCCCCATGCCGACCTTGCCATAGACGGGCGGTGACGTCGTTTGCAGCAGTGTATCCAAGCACGTATCCGAAGGCCTCGTCCCGCGTCACATCGCGGCATGCCCGCCCGATCACAACAGCAAGTTCACACTCGAAATCCACTTCATCCGCGCAGACTGCGGGAATCACGATAGGCTGCATGTGGCCTGTCGCAGCACTCACATTTTTCATAAACAAAACGGGAAAATCCGGGATTGGATTGCCACACTCTTCCGCATGGTGCCGGTAGTTGAGCCCGATGCAAAGGATCGCCGCTGGCTCCACCGGTGGCAACCACGAGTGCGCTTGCACCTGCTCGCCTGTTGGGTAGAGCCCCGTGCAGGGCGACCCTGTGCACCGCTCCAGACGCCCATCTTCCTTGATTACTACGGTGTGAACTTTTTGTTGGTCCGTGAGGATGCGTGCGATTTTCATATTGTTTGTCTATGTGCAGGAAGGCGAATGGTAAACCGGCTTCCACGACCAAGTTCACTCTCAACCGTAATTTTTCCGGAATGACTTTGAACAATCCGGCGGACGATGCTCAATCCCAGCCCAGAGCCTTCCGAGCGACGGGAAAGCTTGGCATCGAGTTGGTAAAATGGCCGAAAAATGCGTCGCATCTCGTTGCCTGGCATCCCAATGCCATGGTCCCGGATGCTTACTGACCACCACCCTCCATCGACGCGTGTTGTGAGTTGGACGTCGCGGGAGTCACCGGAGTATTTAATAGCGTTTTCCAACAAATTTACCAGTGCTGTGACAATGGCATCGGCATCTGCAAGGATCGTCGCATCAGGATCTGATTCCTCGGTGTGAATGACCACATCCGCCTCGCGGCATCGCAGACGGATGGATGCGAGCGCAGACTGGATGATATCGCCTGTGCGCACTGGTCGCAGCTGCGGTCGGTAGTTGCGGCTCTGCACACGCCCGAGTGTCAGCAGGCCGTCCACGACGCGGGAAAGTCGATCATTTTCCCGACAGACCATTCCCAGATATTCCGAGCGTGCCTCGGAGGATTCCAGTCGCCCATCGGCCAGCGTATCCAATAACAACCTCATGGAAGCCAGCGGCGTCTTAAGTTCATGCGCGATGACGGCAATGCCCGTGAGCTGCAACTCGCTATAACGCATCTGGCGAGTCACCGCAAAGCCTGCAACGATCGATATGCCCAGAATACCGATCACCAGGATGATGCCGATGCGTTGGTACGCCCGAACCTGCTCTGCCAGCGTGCCAGTGAGCAGTGTGGAAGTGCCGGCGATGAGCGAGACCTGCCAGCCGGGAAGAGAATTGCTCAGATTTTTTGTCAATATTACATCCTCATTCAGCGGGCGTCCGACAGGAGAAGGGAATTGTCGGCCTTCGGGAGAGAACACCATGACCTCGGGCTCGGCACCGAACGTGGTCTGAAAAAACATCGCCGCTTCGCGTCCGAGCGTGAGCCTTCGGCGGAGAAAAAAAAGCGACGCTTCTCCATCGCGGATGTGATAAAGCAATTCGCCCGGTCGCTCTGGCACCGGCAGCCAGAGCTTCTGTGGCCAGTGCCGTATATCCTGCGCCAGAGCTGCCGAGAGCATGGCTGGATCGCCCACCGTGCGCAAAGTATCGTCCGCAAGAAGCACCCCCATGGCGTCCATGCGTCGCCTGGCAAGTTCCTGCACAAGCTCTTCATGGCTGGCTTCCCATGCCACGGATAGCATTTCATTGGCAACCTGCTGATCATACAGTCTCGCCGCTGCGTCGAGATGGCTTGCATAAAGCGTGGTAAAACGTTCACGCACCGATGCTTTTTCCTGCCGCACCGCTTCGGCCATGAAATGGAAGCTCACCATGGCCGGCACAAATGGTAGCAACACAAGCAGCAGAACAAGTGCCCGAAGTTGCCGCGGCTTCAGATCGACTGGAGCACTCATGGGCGCTTAGCGCACAGGCCGTGCCACCAGTATTCCTGCATGCCCACTGAACCGATCCAGGTATTCACTCAGCCGCGAGTCGATGATGACTTTGCCCGAATTTCGAGGAGACGATGCATGCACAAAACGCAGCGTTCCTTTGCGATCCCGGTGCGCAAGCCCCACATGCGAAGTAGCCACCCTACCCCCGCCCATGTGCGACCAGATACCGACGATATCGCCATCGCGCAAGTTGTGTTCCATGGCAGCAACTTTCGTTTTTGGAATATGATAAACTTTCATCCGCGTGATCCGCTCTTCGTGCTTACGCAGAGGCTCAAGAAGGGCGCGATTGGCACGCAGATAGCGGTAGCCTTTCCAGCCAACAGTCATTTCCCGGGCTTCATGTCGTGCAGGAACGCCACCCAATTCGCGTGTGAGGTCTTTCACCAAACCGCGTCGATCATTATCCGCTGCCCAGTCCTCAAGATAATGCAGCCGCGAGAGGTACCCCCCGTCGCAGCGACCTCCGCGATACCGATCCAGTTCGATATAGCGCAGCATGGTCTGCGGTGTCCAAGCCTGGCGCGGTTCGTCCAGCATACGTGCAAATGCAAGCGAGATTTCAAAGAAAGTCCAGCAGTCCAGGCCCTGCAAATTAACCGAAGGAGCTTCGATACGGTCATCAACCTCGAGGGTGTAAGATTTGTAAGGTGTTCCCACAAGTGACAAGCCGACAGTCATGGTCCGCTGGCCGATTGGCAACTTCTGCCAGCCACGTTGTTCCGCCTGTCGCACAAGCCGGGCAAAGGTATCTTGTCCTTTGAACACGGTCGAAAAAGGAAGTGCTGCCGAGCTGATCTGCATGCCCAAAAGAAAAAACCACAACCAAATGAGTCGCATGCAAGACTATGGCTCAATCACTTCCGACATGCCAGCGTGAATCACGCCTTGCCACCGGTCGGCTCGCCAAATACCGGAAATAATGTCCGAACGCAGCGTGTATGCTACTCGGAGACCAGTCGCATCTCGCTGATCTTGAGATACTCTTTGCTCTCAGGAGAATCTTTCGGATTGCGCACGGTGAAATCGATCACGCGAATCTGTGTGAGGTCTGCCGGGCCAGTCCAGGGTGCAGTAAATTCCTTCAGCGGGAATGTGAACTCCTGCCATCCCGTAAAATCAAGCGGAACCGAGACCGATAAATGGCCACCCTGCTCCGGACTATCCACACGCGGACCTCCAAGCAAAACCATCAATGTGGATTCCGTGGGTGCGCTGACGTATGCCCAAAACTTAATGGCGGTAAATGTGGTCAAGTCGATACTGCTGTCAGGACCGCCGGGTTGAAAACGCATCTCGTGACGTCCTGGCCGACCGAGAAACACCCGATAGACTGGGTGAGCTGGCTCGCGGCGCTCGGACGACTCGGTGATCTCCCCAGTCCCCTCCCCCGAGCCATCCCATGGGTCAGTAGTGACATGCGCCACACCGTCGGCACTCACATACGATGCCACGATTCGGCCCGACTCATGCAGATAGAATTCAGATGCGGAGGCAAATGTGAAGGGCAGCAGGAATAGCAGGAAAAGCTGTTGGTGTTTCATAATGGTGATGCGGTAGGAGGGTTGTATTGCGGTGGGTTGTTGATCACGGGTTTGTTGAGAGAATGCCTCTGCGGCCAGTGCCAGTTGTGATGCAGGATGATCCATGACCGGAAGAACAGCCATCCCTCACCGTCGCGGATAAGTTCATGAGTGTAGCGTCCCATGCAGCAATCGAAGTGTGTGTGTTCCCGCGGTGCGCCTTCTGCCAGGAGGATGGAATGGCTCATGGCACGGTCCCCCTGGAGATCGATGACCTGGTTCACTGGGCGATGACGATAATACTCCCCTCCAGTTGCATAAGTATGCAACCACCACGCATACCAGTCGCGGATCTGAACTCTCCCTGTAAATCCGCGACTGCCCAGGTACAGGCAAAAAAGCTGTGAATCGGGGTGAAACAGTTCGGCAATCTCGTCGGCAGTCCCGTGTTCATGAAGCTGGCCATAGGTCATCTGGACTTGTTGTATGGCCACCAAATCGGTGACTTGGGCTGCGGTGGGCACGGGTTCGCCGGCCTCCCACCTTGGCCCAGGCACAGGCGGGATCGGTATCTCGTAGCCGGCAGCCACGGGTCCCCACGGCAAAGATCGTATCGAAGTCTGAGCCATAAACGTCAGGCCTCTGGCTGGCCCTCCCAAGCTTGTTTGCCGTTGCGAGACAGCGCGTACCCGGACGGCGCGTAGGTGTAATCAAGGGTGATGCGTCGCGATGCAAAAAACCACTGCCCATCCAGCAAGACTAATTCGTCTTCGTAAGCACCTATGTAAAATGCTAGATTGTTGTCCTTGAGTTGAATGCCTGATGCGTCCAGGTAGGAAAACGCCCACGCGCACTCGTTCTGAACCTCGATGCGTGATGTGGTGATAACGTGCCGGCGGATCCTGCTGCTGCTGCGTGTACTGGCCAGATAGGACGCATACCAGGCTTCGATGGCCGGACGTCCCTCATGGAATTTTTCACTTTCGTATGCAGCGCAGAGTATTCCGTTTTCGGAAAACATATTCGCGATGACACTCGCGGGCGCTGAATCGTGATCAAGCGCGTGGCAGTAACGGTGTAGTAACTGCTGTATCGCGATCACATGGGCGGCATTGGCGACGGTCACGCTACCGGGTTGAAAAGGCGGGCGCCGCAATGGAGTTGGCCCCCCGGCGATGGTGGAGGAAGTATTCATATTAGTGTTTCCACGATTGCACGGTCTCGATCAAGGCGATGACGTTTTCCACAGGTGTCCCGGCCTGGATATTATGGCAGGAAGACGGAATGTAGCCGCCACCCATGCCCAATGTTTCCAGACAACGCACGACTTCCTCTCTTACGTCGTCCACAGAGCCATGTGGAAGCACATGTTGATTCTCCACGCCTCCGTGAAAAATAAACTGATCGCCAAAATCGCGGTTCAATGCTGCGCGCTCCATCCCGGGGCAGATGTGCTGGATGGGATTGAGAATATCCACGCCACACTCGGCAAGATGTGGCAGAAAATCCCGCACTGCGCCATCGGTATGGTAGAGCACCTTTTTTCCGTAAGCGTGAATGCGATCACACCACGCGGCCAGGCGGGGTTTGAAGTGCTCGATCCATGAACTGGTCGAAAGTAGCTGGCTCTCCTGGGTTCCGAGATCATCTGAGATAAAAACCATGTCTATAAGGTCGCCCAACTCGGATAGACAACGCTCCAGCATCCGGGTCTGAATCGCGTCGATGCGATCCAGGGCTGCATGGAGAAATTCCGGTTCAGCCAGCACATCGACAAGGGCATTTTCCATACCCCGAAGATGACAGTAGGTCTCGTAGTGGCTGATCCAAGGCCCGATGGTGGCGAACTCAAATTCGCGAGCCCTCCGGGCCAGAGCTTTGGATGCGTCGAAGCTGAATCGATCAGGATCGGGCCACAGCGGGTAAGCTTCCAGCTCCTCGGGAGATTCATAGGATGCAAAGGGGCCTTCGCCATACTCCTGGTAGGTGGCCAGACCGGAACGGACTTTGGTCGTGGGCACGCCCCAGGGATCGCGTCCTTGACTATCGTTGGGATCGAATTGATCCGTGCCGTAGCCCGGAAAAATCCAGGCGATTTTATCGACCCCAAGCTTGCGATACAGCTCATATTCATCCACTACGCCCACATGGCTGCGAAGCGCCTGGAGCACTTCCGGCGTGAGCCACACATCGACCGGCACACGGTCAGCAGGTTGGCGTGAGAGGGTGGCGAGGATGCGCTGGTGCGAATTCAAGGCGTGGTGGTTATTCTGAGACGGATAAACCGTCTGGGCTGTGAGTTAATGGGAATAGTATCCCGAAGAGTTATCGTGCGCAGGCCGTTGGCTGCAACACTCGATTGCACGACGACATCGTTGCTGCTCCACGACTCGGCATCCGCACTGGACGAGAGCTGCCCTGCGTAGCCAATGCCTTCCGGAGCAGGATCGGGCCGGGAGTAAGTGATTGCGAGATAGTCTTCTCCATTCTGGTGAACAAGAGTTTGAGAAAGGCGTCCGTTATAGCCGCTGACATTTGGATTGAGGCCCAAGGCATATTTAATCAGGTTCGGGATACCATCGCTCGCAGGCATGGCGGTGGGGGCTCCAAGCCCTGTGCCATTCGTGGGCAGACCATGGGAGTGAGCCCAGGATTGGTAGCCGCCAAGCAGCGTGGCATTCGCGCTGGCCATGGAGAAAAGCGGTTCGGGCATAGCCACGGTGAAATTGTCCCAAGTCACACCGGCACTCAAGAAGTTATCATCTCCCATCCATCCAAACGCGGTGATGTCGCCAGCGGGCGGGGTGGCGACACTTCCCAAAGCCAGCGAACTGCCCGGCGTGAAGCTGACGCTGCGCCAGAGCGGGCTGCTTGCAAGATCAAGCACGAAGCGGGTGAAGCCGCTCGAAGCTGTGCCTGCGGGCGGGGTGTAAGTGGTGTCGGTAGCAAACCATTGGCTACCCACGCGGATCGCAAACCGTATGGGTGCGGTGGACGAGTCCACGTCTCGATAATCTATTCCGAACATAAGGCTTTCACGTGGAAAACTGGCAGCAGGCAGAGGAAAATCATCGCGAAATATTAAAAACCGAAAATTGCCCATGGCATTGGCGTTCAGCGTCTGATTTTGCGTTTCAGCGACAACATTGACTCTCGGAGAGCCATCATTCCAACTCCACATGGGCCCAGAAGTCTGGCCTGAGGAACGCTGAAGATTTGTGCGGAGTTCAGCGATATTTCTTCGATAGCACTGCCAAACAATGGGGTTACTCTGCGAGGTGAGGATCGCATCGCGAAACAGGATGCGGGCGGTGTTCAAGGCGTTGGCAGCATAGACTGGCGAGACGCGGTAATGCCATGTATCTCCAACCGCAGCATTGGAGTGGGTGAAGGTGGTGCTGTTGGCGGGAAGCAGTGCGAGTGTCATCCAATGTGCCTCCGTGCTGCGTCGGCCTTCCACACGGTAGGAATTTTCGCCGATGGTATTATCATTCCAGCCGAGCTGGATATCGCTGCCGGAGACGGCCGCCGTGAACTGGGTGGGACGATCCGGCTGAAGCAACGAGGTGTTGGAAAATCCTGCCGTTCTCAGTGAAGGGATCGTGACTGCTGCTGTGGAGATGGGCCGTCCAAATGTGACATCGCTTGCGTGTAAGAGCGACCATGCTGCACTCGCCGGAAGGTTCGACAGGGTTTGTGTGAGCACGGTCGTCCATGCATTCCCATCGGGCGAGGTTTGTGCGGTAAATGTATTTCCAACCCTGCTCACACGCAACCAATAGGGCGCGACCGGATTGCCGGTGGCTTGTGGAGTGATTGTGTTGGAGTTGTTGGTGCCTGAGCTATTGGTGCGAACGATAGCTTCCGCTCTTGCGCCGTTGCCATTACTGCCGGTTGCGGTCCGGAGGAATATGCCGAAGTGCACCGCATTATTCTGCAATCCGCTGCGCACATCGATGCCTGCCCACGCCGCCGAGCCGCTGACGGGTGGAACAAGCGGTGAGTTCTCCACCACCCGAGTGGTCATCACGGCGTCGCCCACCACTTCACGGTAAAAGACGCGACCGTGATCACTGCCGGTGCCCAACGATAGGGTGTTTATCGATGAGCCGAAAGTGCCAGCATCTTCGTTGGCAGAGCCTTCATATTGCACCGTGCCGATCTCGCCGAAGTCTTCGAAATAACCAAGAACAGGCTTGGCAGCATTTTTCATGACAATGTTCATGGCTGGGAAGGCACCGACGATTGCGCTTCCGGTAGGGTTGGAAATGGACAGATGGAAACTGCGAGGCAGGAACGGCTCCCCATTTCTATGCAATAATGGGATGGTGATGTTTTTAACCGCGTTGTCGTTTTCCATCCATGTGAGAGTGCCAACTTGGGAAGAATAATCGCTTCCTTCCAACGCACTGAAATTTTGAGTTGCGTAATCAATGCTCACCGTGCCCAGGCTTCCGAAAGGACGCGCGACGGGCACAGATACAGATCCATCATTGATGTCGGCATAGGTGAGATGACCTAGCAGGGTGAGTGTGCTGGGAAGTGCAAATGCGAACGCTGTCTCGGACCATGTGGATGCCACAGTGCCAACGGCTCTGACACGATACTCCAGTGAGGAGCCGATGGCTATCGGGCCCGCATCTTCATAGCTTGTGGCATTTGCAGGAGCCATGCCGACGGTGTTCCATGAGTTGCCGGGCAAGCGCCTTTGGATCTCAAACCCGGTCTCAGTGGTGGAGTTATCGCTCCAACTGATCAGGATTTTATTACTTGAAAGAGCGGTGGCTGAGACTTGCCCTGGATTGGCAAGTGCTCCGGCTGTGTGCGTGGTAGTGACCATGGTACCACTGCCCGGGTTATAGTATTGCCCACTGCCGGTGGTTTGCAGCCGGATGGGGCGCACCATGTAAGTGAAAGAATTCCCAGGCGCCGAAGTTCCATCCACAAAGGTTGTGCTGGTGAGAGGTGAACCGCTTGGGTTGACCACTGTGGGCTGGGTTCCACTGATTCGCACGAATGGTCCGGCACTATTTGTTGCTCGATACACATGGTAGCCAATAACCCCGTTGGCTGCGGATGCATCCCAGTCCAGTTGCATACCCGATGGTGTAGGCGTAGCTCGCAGGTTGCTTGCAGGCTCGTAGTAAAATAAACGCAACGTGGGATCGCCATGGAAATTTGCGTATAACCCGACCGGACTCGTGCTACCGCCCGGTTGCTCGAAAGCTCCCATTGCCTGACCACGATAGCCAGCGTTCATCTGCGCCAACCAGCCGTAGCCAACTGTCTCACCCGCTCCCATAGTTGCTATCTGCAGCCCTTCATCACTCATCCAGACACTGGTCAGCGACAGGCTATCCTCTGTGGATGCCAGCAGCGCGCGCATGGCATTGTTTGGGTATTCAAAGTCAAAAAAGTAACTTCCATACGCACTCGCAAACACGCTGTTGTTGGGTATGCGCCCGAAGTCGTTCGCGTTTCCGACGTTGCCAATCACAGTGGGTCCGCCTGCTCCACCGAAGTCTCCAAAGGTAAAGCTGCCACTGGCATTCTGCGCCGCCCATGAACCGGAAGGCCATTCTTCAATGGCACCGTTGCCGAAGGAAGCGACTGCGCCCCGCAATATATTGGTCCCGATCCCATTAAACCCCCATGTATTGTTCAGCAATGCACGATCTCGAAGCTGCGCATATCGCCCGCTTTTGTAGCGATATTCGTGTGCCTTGCGAAGGTAGCGACGGATCAGCTCCGTCTCCGTCATTTGCGGACTCGGGAACACAGTCATGTTGGAAAAATCAATGCGTCCCACCTGGAGTTGCATAGGGAACGGGGGCGCCGACTGCTGACCCACCGTTGCCAAGAGCAGAACACCATTGACACGACTGGCAGTGTCCAATTTCCCATCGCCTGGAAGATTTAGATGTCGCGTATCCACCGTGAGATCGCTGGTGTTTATGCGGGTATCGGTCAAATCATCTGTCCATTCGCCGAGCACGTCTGCATAGAACATATCTGCGGGCATGGCACCGGTGTGATTCGAGTGCCCGTCAAAATTTGCGTTGCCTGCATACGGCACCGGGATGCTGCCTATGAGCATGGCAGCTTTCGTGCGGGCAGGATCGGCAAGCCAGGCAGCTCGTAGGATGCTGCGCACGCCATCGATCTCTGCACGCCGCGAGGACCAGCTAGCGGCAGCGGTATCCGCCGCAGGGACCACGCGTCGGGGCACATCGTGACGAACTACCTCCCACCCATCTGCTGCCAGGTCGCGTTGATATTGCGCCAACTCGGCAGCCAACGCGGGTACCAAAGTCTGATCAACTATCAGAATGACTCGGCCGCGATCTTCCTGCAACGGAGGCTTTACCGGGACCATCACGTATCCCATAGCCTCAGAATATTTCCACGAATTGGAGTCGTAAATATAGTAGCGCCCGACCTGATATTCATAAGTGACCCCCGCTTGAGCGGTGGAATCGCTGTAGGTCGTGGCGTTGGAAGGTAGCTGCACAATCTCGCCCCAATTTTTCTCACCTTTTATGCGCCGACGCACCTGGTGCCCACGGCGTGTTGAGAAAGTGGAGACCGACGGCGCGTTGCCATGCACCCCGCTAGCGTAAGCCACCCCATCCAACACAAGAACTCCCCGATTCTGTGCGAGCCCCGTGTAGTGGCTCGTCCACGTCTGCCCGTCGTCGATGCTGCGCTGCAGGTTGTAAGTAGCTTCCACCGCGTAGAATATCCCGTCATCCATCGTAAGTCCGACCAAAGAGCTGGTCAAAGAAGCTGGCGTCGCAGCCGTCCATGTGATTGCATCGGTGCTCGTTCGGATTGTGGCATTCTTCCCGACTACAACATACACGTTTCCGTTCCACGCCACGCCATGCAAATCGTTTGTGGTGCCTGAGGTCTGTGCGGTCCAGCTCACGGCATCGGGACTGGTTAATATTTTTCCTCCTGCTCCGCATGCAATATACAAATTGGCACTTTTGGTAATCGCATACAGGTGCTCGGCCACACCGCTGGTGCGCGGTATCCAGGTGACGCCGTCCACGCTGGTTTGGATTGCTCCTGCATCTCCTACCGCCACAAGCATACTTGAGTCATACAGCACAGCTCGCGGGGCAAACCCCGGCACCGGCGTATTTGCAATCCAGTCAATGCCGTCCGAACTCCTTACGACGCTGCCCCCTTCGCCCACAGCCACAAACTGGCTTCCTGTCCAGACCACACTGAGAAGACCTGCCATGGTATTGCTGACGCGCGGCGTCCAGAATAGCATATCCTCGGAGGAAAGAATCATGCCCCCGGCTCCAACAGCCACGGTGCGCGAGCCGTTGCTGGCCATGGCTGCAAGTTGCGATGGCACGAGGCTTGCCAGCGAAGTCCAGCCTGCTGTGCCCGAGGGCGAAGCGGCCACCCCACCACCGTCGCCCATCACCAACCAATTGCTTCCAGACCACGCGGCAGTGCGCATGCTGGCAAAGAAATTAATTGGGCGCAGAGTCCATGTCACTCCATCAGGGCTGGTCTCCACATAGCTGGAATAATCTCCTCCAGCGACAAACAACGAGCCGTTCCAGGCCACGAAATGGTTTGAACGAAACGATGCACCCGTGCGTTTTGTCCATGTAATTCCATTGGAACTCGTCGCTACGGAAGCAAGCGTCTGAGTTCCGTTTTTTTCTGCTGCCCCGACTGACACGAACTGCGTTCCGTTCCACACCACATCGCGCAAAGCCGCCACGACGCCCGTGCTCCTTGCGGTCCAGCTCACGCCATCCGGGCTGGTGCGCACGATTCCGTTATCCCCCACAGCGACGAACATATTTGATCCGAATGCAAGACCGTGCCAATGCGTGTCCGTTCCGGTGGAAACAGGCGTCCACGTCACACCTCCATCCGTGCTGCGAACCGCACTGCCCTGAGCACCCACGGCCACCCAGATATTGGCACCATTGTGAGCGACGCGTTCCAACCTTTGTGCAGTGCCTGAGACACGCAAGGTCCAACTGATGCCATCCAGGCTTGTAAGTATGCTTCCGTTCTCGCCTACGACCACCAACAGACCACTGGTCGCGTCGCGTGCGATGCTCTGCAAATGTTCTGTCGTTCCAGAATTTTGTTTCGTCCAAACCACTCCATCGACACTTGTTCCAATGTTACCTTGCGTCCCAACAGCGATGTATCTCGCCCCGTCCCAAATGACGCTGTAGATGGTCGAGGCCACGGGCAAATATGTGCGCGCTGTTGTGGCATCGACCCGGGTGGGATCGTCCGCTGCAGAAATACGAGAAAGCGCATTGTTGGGTATGGTCCAGTTGAGTGTAACTCGCGGCACCGTGTCGGAGACCGTGGCCGAGACATCCACCACCTCATGGTAAGGTATATCGGCCCGGGCAGTCAGGGCTGCCACGGCAAAAAGAAGAGACACCAGCCAGTGGGGGGACGGGGATAAAGTCATGGTAATATTCGATAACTATGTCGTTGCGCAGTCGAGCGGGCCGCACCGCATTTGATTAGAGCGGAGGGCATGCTGCGCTGGATAGGCCGGGTGTGCAAGCGACGCGCAGTGGGTTCTGTCCCACGCGAGCATCCTATAGCCTTGGCATTTTTCTCCAACAGCTCGGCATGGACCTCCCCTACTGGGCATCCCACAGTGGCACGGCTTCTGCACTGCGCCGCTGCGGAGTAAGCGTGACAGTCCATTCGCGCTCGCCCTGCCGGATTTTGTATTGCCCGTAAAACCCCCGGAATCGCAACTCATTTTTATCCAGCTCAGACTCACCAGCTGTGGTCCAATCCTCCGTCAGCAGCCGTTGCAATCTCTGCGCGGCCTGCCGGGGCGTCCAGTCGGTATTCCACAATGCCGCATTGCGACGCCAATGAGCATTTTCATAGAATCCCCACATGTATAGCCCTTCGACCGCCGGGTGCGCGAAGCAGAGTCTATAGAAACGCTCAAGATCGTCCGCCTGAGCCTCTTCGGTCATGCCTTTGTAGGCGAGATCGAACTCGGTGATCTTCACGGGAAGCCCGAAGGATCCCAGTTTATCAAGTATTTCCCACAATTTTTCTGACTCCGGCAGCGGTCCATGAAAATGTGCCTGGTCTCCGATGCCGCCGATCTCCGCTCCGTTGGCCAGCAATTCGCGGATGTGCGCCACATACCGATCGACCTCGTTGCCCTGCAACACGCCAAATTCATTTACATAAAATGTCATGCCCGGAGCAATTTCCTTGGCCCATTTGAAATAAGCAGCACCATTCTCGAGCCCAAGTTTCTCGGCAAAGATATCCTGGTGCATCATTTCATTGTTCAAATCCCATTCATCGATTTTTCCAGAAAATACTTCCTGGATTTGCCGCATACGCCCCAGTATGCGGTCTTTCGTTTCCTCGGGCGGCAGGTCGATCAGCCACTGCGGTTGCCAGCGTTTCACACCCCACATTACGCAATGTCCGCGTATGAATAAATTCTGTTGCTGACACCACTCATACAGGGCAAGAGCACTCTCCGGGGTGGAAACCCCATCCTCGCGCTCCATAAATTGCCATTTCATATGGTTCTCAGCCACAGCGGCACTGAACAACGTGGTTACAATCCGCGTATAGTTTTGGACGTCCTCGTCAGATCTCGGTGTGCGGATCAGCCTGGCACCATCAATGCCTAGAAATCCTGGAGCGATGGCCACTCCGAATTCGAAGTGATGCCGAAAAAGTCGATAGCTTACCGGCCCATCCGCAGCTTTCCACCCCGGAAGGATGACGCTGCAATCTCCCTTGCGCGTGGTCTCGATACGCTCTTCCAACGCGCTTACCGAAAAGTCCTGCATGGCGCACGCTCCGGTTGCAAACACTATGCCGACAAGCAACGTTCGAAAATAACTATTCATTAAAGAAAATCCTCCTATTGCGTGGTATCCTTTGCGCGTTGCGCAGCCCGAATCGGGTCCAGGGAAAATTTCTCCGTGCGATCTGCGTAATACAATCCATTGCACTCCTGCGACACATCGGTGAGCTGGGTAAAGCAATAGCCGAAACACGCTGGGTGATCGAGCTGCACGGCGCACATGGCTTCGAATCGGGCATAGTATTCTTCCAAAGTTTTCGGCGCCTCGCCATACCCCCAGGAGCCTTCTTTCGCCGGCCACTGCATTCCCCCAAACTCGCTTACAAAAAACGGCTGCCCTGCATAACCGATGTTGTGCGGCCAATGATTCATTCTTTCCCAGAGCCGAGTTCCAGCGGGCTCAGTGGTGTAGTCGATGATCTTCTTCAGTTCTGCGGCATCCTGATTGTAAGTGTGGTGATCGTATATATCTGTCTCGGGCAGGATGTGCCCCCACCCGGACACGGCGACCACGGGCCGCGTGCGGTCGGCCAGTTTCGCAGCATGAAACATAGCCCGCATGTTGGCCTCCCGCTCCACCTCGGCGCCCTCGCGCCGGGTGGCTTCGTTCATCGGACACCATCCGATGATGCTTGGATGGTTGTAATCTCGTTCCAATGCTTCGAGCCATTCCACTACAAAGTTCGTATCCCAGATGTTGCCAGGTTTCTGCTCTGGATATGGCCATTGACACCAATCTGGAAACTCTCCCCAAACCAAATATCCCATGCGATCTGCATGAGTGAGGAAACGTTCCTCAAAAATCTTCTGGTGCAACCGCGCTCCATTGAATCCCGCAGCCATCGAGATGCGGATATCGCGCTGCAGTTCTTCATCGCTGGGCGCAGTCAGAAGTCCATCCGGATAATACCCCTGATCCAAAACCAGTTTTTGATAGACAGATTTATCGTTGATCAAAAACCGGTTGCCCTCGAGCACAAGCGACCGCAACCCGGCATAAGTATGAACCGTGTCACAGACGGTTGCATCTGCATTTAAAAGTTCGATCGTGATGTCGTAAAGATGAGGCGCGCCCGGCTCCCATAGCCGACAGAACTTTTCAGGGATTGACAAAAATAGATGACCCACAAAATCCACTCCCACGCGTGAAGTCGTGGACGCTATCTCACATCCTTCCATATGAAGCCGGGCGCGAATGGATTGACCTCTTTTCCCCCCAGTCACCGATTGTTCGATATGGAAAGCTCGTTGCTCAACCAGAGGAGTCATGCGCGGACGCCTCAGCCATGTCTGTGGCACAGGCTCCATCCATACCGTTTGCCAGATTCCCGTGGTGCGCTGATAGAAACAACCGGTGTTGTTGACCTGCACAGACTGCTTGCCGCGAGGCTGCCTGGTCCGCCAATCATCTCGACATCGCACACAGAGAGTAGCCTCCTGACCTTGCAGCCAATCGGTGATGTCAAAAAAGAAACTGGTGTGTCCTCCTCGATGATACGCCACTTTTCTCCCATCCACCCAAAGCGTGGTCTCATAATCAGCTGCTCCGAAATGCAATAACACGCGCTGGCCTTCCCATTCAGGCGGGATCGCAACTACTTTCCGATACCATACCGCCAGGCAGCGATCCTCGCGTTCTAGTCCCGAGAGCTTTGATTCCCGACAGAATGGCACCACGATGGACTCCGCATATTGCTTCTCCACCAATCCGCGCTCCTCCCCACTGTCCCCAGGGTCCTCCTGGTAGTTCCATGGTCCGTTTAGATTCAGCCACTGCGAACGGACCATTTGTGGCCGTGGATATTCAGGACGAGGCGTGATCATGGTAGTAAAGGTGCAACCAAAAAGTGATGCCCAGGCAGACAATAAAATTTTTATCTGGGTTGCAAATCGAAACAGTACAAATTGCCCGATCCGCCGAAGAGTTTGTTCATTCCATAATCAGCTTGTGGCGAGGAATACCGAACAAAAAGTTGTTGTCCGGCAAGCACTGGCTCGCTGTTTACATTCGCATTCCACCCGGTATATGCGTCCACGCCAAGACTTGCAGAAGCGAGCAGCTCGACGCCCTTGTCATCCACTCGCGCAAGCCATAGACCATCATTCCCAGTGACAATCAGGATGTCGCCCACAAAAATCATCTTGTAGTGGTCCGTATCGTCCCTGCCTTTGGATGCTGTGGTGCGAAACGCATTTGTGTGCCAAAGGCGCTGTCCGGTGGCGATATCAAAACACTGGAATTGGCCAACATCCTCGCCACGAAAGGGACGGGCTTCCGGAACCCACAATCTGTTTCCGCGCATCTCGGCGCGTCCCACATAAGCATTCTGATCAAACACATACAGCCTTCCCTCCCTGGCAAGCATATTGGATTTATCAGAATGACACTCCGGCACCGTATCCAATGTCTGCCATACGAGTTTGGGTTGCCCGGCTTCAATTTTGATACACCACATCTGGGAGGTGAAATCATCGTGCCCGGTCATGTGCGCATCCACCACATAGTTCTCCCACGCGACCGGTGCATAGGCCGGGTAGGGCGCGATAAGCGACTTGGGTAGATGCCTCAGCAGATTGTGCATGCGCTTGGTCTGCACCTCGTCGCCTTCCCACCGGCTGGACAGTTCATCGAAACGCTTTTTATACAATTCCTGGCTTTCCAGAGGCACTTTCGACAACCACCTCACGCTTCCGTCATCCGGATTAACCCCCACGGTCCCTTCGCCAAGCGATTGCATGAGCGTAGGCACGCCTTCTATTTCCGCGAAGCTGAATCGCGTGAAATGACTGCGGAACGGTGCGAGATCGAATACACGTTTCCATGCTGTGGAACCGTCGGCGATATTGACCGCCATCATGGCGCCTTTATACACGGGCGGGTGCGAAAACGTGACAATGATGGTGTCTTTCCAATGGAATCCGCCCGAAGCATTGGATTGCTTGCCATGCCAGCCGATGAGTCCCTCTTTCATGAGGCTGCGCTCCCAGATCAAACTGCCCGTCGCCGCATCCACCAGAAACAGATCGCCCGTCGGCCCGTGGAAAAAGACCTTGCCATCGACATACAATGGTGATGCCTGAGGCCACATCGGCTGCGCGTCCGACACCGGCGTTGCATCGCTGAGTTTGGTCACCCAGAGTCGTTTACCGGTGGCGGCTTCGAAACATTGCGCGTAAAGAGTCGAAAAATACCAGTGTTTCTCCTCAAGATTCCTCTGGCGATTAGGATTGGGCTTGTCGGGCTGACTCCATAGAATGGCGTAGTTCAACGCTCCCTCCCCCACGCGATCTACCACATCCTGTGCTGACCCTATGCCCAAAGTCTTTAACTCCGCCATCGTAGGCACCGACCCGGCATCGTCCAGTTGTTCAGCAAGAGCCTCAGACTTGAACGCCCCAAACACATAAACCTTACCATCGACCACTATAGGCGGAGCTGAACCAAGGCCCGCGTTGGCCCGCCAGGCCAGTGGCGCATCCTTGCCTTCCCATCCAGTTCGAAGCTCCCTCGCGGGAAGCAATCCGTCGCGACGCGGCCCCAGATTCTGCGGCCAATCAGATGCAGCAGCGATGGACGATAGGACTGCGCCAAGCACAAACAATCTGTAAAACATGCTGGCAACGCTATGAAAATGAAACTTTCGACTCAAGGCATTGAGCCAGCACCCACAAAATAGATACAGCGTGACTCGGCGCGACCCCTGGCGGCAATTTACCCTCGCTCCACGCCCCAGAGCCCGATAGCCTCCCGCACCATGGCTACGCCGCAGAATTTAATCGCGATTATTTACGACTACGACCAGACGCTAAGCCCCAACTACATGCAGGAGGAAGTGTTGTTCCCCGCGTTTGGCATCGATTCCACGCGGTTCTGGCGGCGTTGTCACGAGCTGGTTCGTGGGGAGAACTATGAGAACGAACTGGCCTACATGAAGGTGATGCTCGACTATCTGGGCATGGATCGTCCGACAAATGCCGACCTGCGCAAACTCGGTGCCAATCTCAATTTTTACCCCGGCCTTCCGGAGATGTTCGATGAGCTGACCCAGCGCCTCCTCACTCCTGAGCATCAGGCGCATAATATCACCATAGAGCATTACATCATTTCCTCGGGGCTTCAGGCTCTCATCGAGGGCAGCCGACTGCGACCTTATGTAAAAGCAGTGTTCGGCTGTGAATTTGCTGAGGACGAACAAGGGCGCATCTCTTTTCCCAAACGCGTGATCAGCCACACGCAGAAGACTCAATTCCTGTTTCGCATAAATAAAGGCATGCTCGACCTAACTCAGGACGTAAACGACCATATGCCGCCTGAGCTGCGTCCGGTGCCGTTCGCCAATATGATTTATATCGGCGATGGACCCACAGACGTACCTTGTTTCACCGTGATGCGCAAAGCCGGTGGCAAAGCAATCGCAGTGTATAATCCGGAGGACAATTCGCGGTTGAGCTTTAAAAAATGTTATCAACTCTGTGCTCATGCCAATCGCGTGCAGCATATCGCGCCATCGGACTTCCGCGCAGGCAGTCATCTACGTCTGCTGCTGGAAGAAATGACCACCGAGATCGCTGATTCGATCATCGCCCGCCGACGACGCGATACCGAGGAGGGCACGGTAGCTGCGCCCAGGCATTGAAAGTGGATGCATTTTTTACGAACAAAATGGTTCCAGCGCAAAGTCGTGCCCGCGCTGATTGCTCTCGGCGCGGTAGGTCTTGTATTGCTGCTGGAGTTTGCCACCATATTTGGACGTCTCCCCCGCACCACGGACGCCATACTGCGTCTTCGTGCAGCGGCGCAGGATGAGGTGCACCAGTGGGGCAGAAAAGCCACCGCTCATCCCAATCTCATGCTTGTCGGCATCGATGAAGCTTCTCTGACCTTGAGCGGCGTGCCGCAAGAAGACATCGCCGCGTCTGAGGCGTTGCAATGGATGAGTCGTGAATTTCCCTGGCACCGCAAGGTATATGCGCTTGCCATCGAGCGCCTGTTGGAAGCTGGCGCTGCGGTCGTGGGTGTGGACCTGCTGCTCACAGGCGAGCGCCCCGGCGACGAAGATCTTGCAGAGATTCTCGCCCGATACCCCAACCGAGTCGTGCTGGGCGCGAACATGACGGCATCGAGTCTGCAACAGGATGCGCTTGAGGTTCCCCACCTGACACTTCCCTCAGAAACAATACTGCCAGGCATTAAAATAAATTCTCCCCGCATGGGCTATGTGAACTTCTGGCCGGATGGCGACGGCGTCGTGCGCAAGCTGCGACTACAGACTTCGCAGCAGGAACTCATGGGCTACGCACGCCCTGCACAGGAAGAGAGATGTCTATCGTTCGCACTGGCACTCGCGATCCAAGGCGTCCGCCACAATGCAGCAGCGGACGGCGAACGAATCGTCCGACTCCCTGGGCGGGATGGGGAAATTTTTCGCCCGGTGCCGATAAGCTCGCTTTTTCAGGAAGCACTCTGGCAACAGAATCTGCAAAGCGGCGACATTTTTAAGAATAAAGTCGTAGTGCTGGGACCGACTGCCGAGCGATTCCAGGATTTCCATGCCACGCCCTTGGGTCGGATGGCAGGACCCAGGCTGCATCTTGCCGCTCTGTCCGCTCTGTTGCAGGGCGAGTTTCTTTCCGCGACATCATCGCGCGTGAATTTGTGTTTGCTTCTTGCAGCCGCATTTCTCACGTGGTGCATCCTGGTGCTGGAGCGTCGGCCCGTGCGCGGATTGCTTTGGCTGATTGTAGCAGCGGCGGGATGGTTCATCGCAGCAATCCTGATGTTTAATCACGCTGCGATTCTCATTCCGGTGTTTGATCCAGCTTTCATTGTTTTGGTCGGAGGAACGCTTGGCATCGGGCATCTGTTCGCGCTGGAGCAGCTGGAGAAAAATAAAGTCCGAAGCACGCTGGATCGCTATGTGTCGCGCAATGTCGTGCGGGAGATACTGGATCATCGCGAAGATTTTTTCATTATGCTCGGAGGCACCCGCATGCCTGTGACTATCCTATTCACCGACGTGCGAGGGTTTACATCGCTCTCGGAGAATGCGGATCCCGTGGAGCTTGTCGCCCAGCTCAATGAGTACCTCGGAGCCATCGTGGAAGTCGTTTTTACAAATCAAGGAACCGTGGACAAATTCATCGGCGACGCTGTGATGGCAGTGTGGGGCAATGTGCACAGCGAAGGAGCCGAAGCCGATGCGGTGCGCGCGGTCCGCGCAGCGCTGGATATTCAGACCATGCTCGCGCGACTCAACAGCAACTGGGCTGGCGAGGGACGCCCCATCTTTCCAACTGGAATCGGGCTGAACCATGGGGAGGCAGTATTTGGCAACATCGGTTCCCAACAAAAGATGGAGCCCACGGTGATCGGCGATGCGGTGAATCTGGCATCCCGCGTCGAGGGGCTGACGAAGAAATATGGCATCGCGCTGCTCATTACAGACAGCGTCGCACAACTGGTGCACGGGCATTACCATTTGCGCACCGTGGATTGTGTGCGCGTGGCAGGCAAACAGTCCGGTCTCGATGTGTTCAGCGTCATCGGGCCAATTACCGAGCCCGCACCGGCATGGCTCGAGGTAAATGAACAAGCAATGCGATGTTTTCGGAGCCGGGATTTTGCTCGTGCGCGGTCACTATTTGGAAAAGTGCACGAGCACATGCCGGAGGATTCTTTGAGTGAAAAATATATCGAACGCTGCGAGACATTCTCGCAAAACCCGCCCAATGCCACTTGGTGTGGCGAGCAAGTGTTTCAGGAAAAATGATCTCCGCGAGATCTCTTAGCATGCGCGTCAAGTTGAGGGGATTGACACCTGCATTGCGGCCAAAGGTTGAGAATGGCGACATTATTCGACGGAGTCGTTCATCTCTCCAGACTCGAGTATTGGCAACCGATACCGAAGCACCCGGAAGGAGAACATTTCTTCCAATCCATACAAGGTCGTTACATGCTCAAACCGGTCGCTGTTTTCCAGAATCGCGAGGATGGCGGGGTTCTCTTTGCGCACCCGTTTGGCATTTGCATAAGTCACAAAAAGTGGAACCCGCTCTTCATTTGCCTCTCGGATAATTCGCTCAAACGCAGCAGTGTTCTCCTCCGCCGAGCCATCGAGCGGTTCGATCCGCGGATCGTAGCTTTGCAGTTGCCGCGCACTCGTGCCGATGGATACGGTTTTGATCGGAGGACTAGCAAAAAAACTATCCGCACCGCGCATTGCCACCACCGTCTGGCGCAGCGGCTGGCGGTCGTGTGTTCGAATCAAGAACCGCGGCTGCGCAGTGGCCAGCAAATAATAAACGATCAATCCCACCCCCAATGCGCCTTGCAAGGAATTACGCACCGCTGGACGGCGTATGCCAGCCCATGGCATCTCCACGCCGAAAAACACCGCCATGACAAAAGCCGGTAGAAGAAAAAGCAGATACCAGGAGAAAAGAAAATTGCCCGTAAGCGAAGTATGCACATACGCCAGCAGCCCTGCCAGCAGCGGCGGTAGCACTGCGAGCACCGCAAGCGGCCCCACCCAGAATACGCGGACCACTCCAAGCAACAACAGCGCAGGCAACAGGTAAAACATCAACCACCCCACGACTGGCTGGTTGTCCACAAGCATGTTCAACCCCAAAGCCAGCGGGACATCGGGCTCTTTCACATTGTAGCGGATGCCTGCCGCGATATGACTCCAGATGTCATACATCCACGCAACCCCCATCGTGCCCTGCGCGATATCCCTATCCAGATATAGCCGAATCTGGCGCAACGAAGGCCCCATGATTAACAAGAAAGCCATGGCGGATACCATGTTGGAAATGAAAAGGCGCCCGCTTAAAATCCATCGATCACGCGCCTCCCGGTGCAAATAAAGCAGCACCCCCAGAGCAGTCAGATTCATCGTGATGGCCAGGTACACGGCTCCAGGAAAACAAATCATATACGCAAATTGCGCACCGGCGAAAGCCATCCAGTTCCTCCAACGTCCACGCTCCACAGCCCGCATGAGGAAATAGGAACTCAGCGTGGCCAGCAGCAGCAGAAACGCGTAGCCCCGAGCTTCCACGGAATATCGTAAGTGCCACGGGTGGATGGTGAGCAGAAACGCACACATCAACCCCAGCATGGGTCGCTTAAGGAAAGCCATCACGACAGCAACCGCTGCGATGCCGAACAATCCGGCGATGTATGCCGGAAACCGCAGAGCCGCTTCGCTGAAAGGGCGTTCGCCATTACTGAAAAACTTCTGCCACACTTTCAGGCTGATTTTTCCCGCGATGCTGAACAACACATGATTGTTGGCTCCGCGATTGGAAAAAAGACTCGTCTCCCAATCCACTTTCCGGAACTTGATTTGATCGTCGGGTTTCTCTTCGTAGAACCCATGGACATATCGACGCAGAGTGTATTCCTCGTCGTTCCAAAGGCTATGGGAAAGCCGCGGATAGCGTATGAGCGAAGCTCCGGTCACGATAAGAAGTAGGACAATCCAAAACCAGGCGGGACAAGCTCGTCCCCTTGGCCAGGTCTCCACCGCCAGAGACGGTGTCAACCACCAACGCGCTGTTCCAAGCAATACCAGGCACCCCAGGAAATTTACCAGGCTTCCCCACCAGATTCCCTCCTGGATGAATTCGGACAAAGATATTTTGGCTCCGGCTACGATCTTGTCTCCCAGTGCCAGCTCCCAGGGTTTTACCCCGAAAAACGCATACCCGCCGAACACCGCAGCCAGCGCGACGAGCAGCCATATGGGCCAGCGACGCTGCGCCGGCGGTGGATAGGTTGAAAGGTCCGACATGTGCTGGCAGTGTGCAGTGGAATGGCTCTGCGTTTCAAGTGCCCTTATTCACCGCGCGCTCACGCAGCAACAGGCGGTGACCGGTCACTGCGAGGCTGATGATCAACGCCGCGACGGAAAACGCTTCGCCCACGCGGGAATAAATCGTCGTTTCCAGACTTGTCGGAACTTCGACGGTGGTCACCATGGTGCCGCGCATAAAATGGCTTCCTGTCTCGTCCTCCAAACGTTGAAGCACCCTGCCATGCGCATCGATCACGCAAGTGACACCGGTATTGGCCGCGCGAACCATGGGAAGCCCCATCTCGACTGTGCGGAACACGGCATTATGCAAGTGTTGCTCCGCACCCGCACTGCGCTTGAACCAGCCATCATTGGTAATGTTCACCAAAAGATTGGGACGACCCTCTGAGAACCTCCGGACCAGACGCCCCACGGTATCTTCGAAACATACCAGCGGCGCGATCCGCACCGGAAGGGCAGACATTTCAAACACCACAGGCTCAGTCCCGCGCGAATAATCTGCCGGAACCAGATCGCCCACCACCATGGCAAACAGAGGAAATGTTGTCCGGAACGGCACGTATTCTCCGAAGGGAACCAGATGCATCTTCCGATATACCTGTGCCCCTTGAGCCTGCGGCCCGATGAGGATGGCCGCGTTGTAGTCTGCCTGCGGTGAAAGATCGATCGAGCCCAACAACAACTGCCCGTCCAGCTCCTGCGCGATGGATTTTACGAAATCATGATTAATCTGATCGTTGAATATGCCGCGAGGTGTTGCCGCCTCAGGCCAGACGATCAATTGCGGGCCGCTGGCTGCCACGGTAAGCGTCAAATCTTTGTAGGTCTGTAAGATATCTGTCTCATATGCATCGTTCCATTTTTCGTTTTGAGGAATATCCGCCTGCACCAACGCGACACGCAGCGGGATCGATGGCAATGTGCGCTGCACGCGATGCACACCGTAACTAAAGGCGATCACAATCAACGCCACAGCCAGGTTAAAGTCGTAATGAGGCCGCAGCACTGCGCGTCCCAGCTCCATCCACAACCGGCGCACGGTGAAGACAGCAGTCGCAGAAGCAAGCACCGCCAGAAATGACAGGCCGCCCACGCCAGTGAGAGACGCGAGTTGCAAGAATGCGACGTTATCGTGCATGGCCACGCCCAGGCCATTCCAACCGAAACCCGTAAACAGCCATCCTCGGAGCCACTCCAGCGCGACCCACCCTGCGGCGGCCAGCAGACCCGCACGCAGGTTGGGTCCCGAGCGCATCCAGATGGATTCCGGCGGCTGGATGTGCAGCCGCTGTTCGAGTGTGTTTTGCGGCAGGGGAAATGCTTTCCCGGGTTTGCAAATACATGCCGCGAACCACGTCCACACGGCAGGGAACAGTGCCAGATAGAAAGCGAGCAGAAACCAGCCCAAGGGCGTCACGTGCCACAGCCAATAAAAGACAGACCAAAAATGCACGAGGCCGCAGGCATACCCTAGTAGCAGAGCTTTCCGCGCCGGGATGGCGCCCTCCTGCAGCCACACAGCACAGAATAGCGGAACCAGTGCCACCCACACAACGGACTGCATATTCCAAGGCGGAAAACACAGGGTCAATAGCACGCCGCTTAGAACCGCTCCGGCAATTGCCAGCAAACCGGACTTCCTCCTTGGGATTTCGGGTTTCTCAGTAGCAGTTGGTGACAGGGTCTCAGACGACATGAAGCGACCAGTATGTAGATTATACACAGACTGGGGACAACCCTTACCAACATGCAGCGCAAAGCGGTAAACAAATTTGTTCACCCTCTTAGGCTGGCACGGCAGGTGCTTTAGCATTCTGCCGCAGATCCTTACCACCTATGAAAATCAGACCCTTGTCCATCGCACTTGCACTTCTCACCTACGGCACTGCCGCATATTCACAAACCATTTCCGCTACGTTTCTACCTCATGGGCCTGCAGACCCGCTAGGCTCCGTCTGGACCAAGCCGGCATATCGAGACATCCCCTGGTGGTTCCACGACGACAATTCCTACTGGGCAGATAATAATCTCACGCCCGGTGCCTCCGACGCCTACGACATCGCGGTGGTATATGCAGCGCGGCTGAATAAAAATAATGTTGCCGGCTACGAAGCGGCTATTATTAACACACCGGCTTACACCCACGGAAATTACAATAACAGCAATCCTTATGGTTCGCCCGGCGGAGCCATCACAGGCAACGGAAGTAATAGTGCCGACAACGTTACTTGGGGCAATGGAACAGTCTGGGATTTTGCACTGGTCTATGACTGGAATAACGCGAACCCATTTGCATCAATGACCTTTACCAACGGCACGACTACGCATACCACTTACGCGAACCTTGGCAGCCAAGTGAAAGACTTTGTGGATGGCACCGGACCCTATCTTGAGCAGCACGCACTGAATGATGTCATGATGCGCTTTGCCACCATCGGCAATTACGACGCCACCCCGAAATTCACAAAATCCGCCGTCACAGTCACCAACCTTCGCGCGGGGCTCAATGGCGACCCTTCCAAGCTTATCGAATATAAAGATGAAAATGGGGTTATCCAAAGCTCGCTCACCACGGAATGGAATCATGTGGCGGGCGGAACCGCCGAGACCAATCCACGCCAGGTGGAATTTCTTGTCATAAATAACCTGCTCAATAGCCACACGGATCGGCTCGACTTGACTGGGCAGTTCTCCTTCGCCTGGAACGGAAACGCTAACAACATCAGTGGCAGCGGCGTGATGGTTGAATTCAAACTGGGCGATCTGGATTTCTTCCCCGATGCCACGCCGGATATTCCCGATCCAGACTCATGGGGTGAACCCGTGCCTGAACCCACCGCGCTGGTATTGGTGCTGGCAGGCTTCGCATGGATGGCCACACGCCATCGCCGCAGAGCAGGCTGCTGATGGTTGCGTAGTTCAGAGGTTCTAACCCACAATGACCAACGCGATATTATCCGGCAGCGAGTTGGCCACATCCATGGCTACGTCGCCTTTCAGCAGTTTAGCCATACCGCTGCGATGGGTCGCGCCCAGGATCACCATGTCAACCCCCAGCGTTGCCGCGGTGTCGGCAATGATCTGGCCCGGCTCGGAGGAAGAAGCGAACACTGGCACCGTCTCGATGCCCAGTTCCCCACCCCTCTCCATGGCTGCGTGAAACAAAGCGCGCGCCTCGGGGTCATCCTGCCATTTAAGCCTGGAGACAACAGGTCCACGATAGAGCACTGCCACTTCGCGAACATGCATCACATACAACGCCGCTCCGCGCAGACAGGCTTCTTCCATCGCAAACGCTAATACAGGAGTGAATCCTCTAACGCATACAAGTATGCGCACAGCCTTCGGTTGGCGTTCCGCCACGGGTCCTGCCGCCGCATAGGCACGCATGCCGGATGCGGCTGTCGGCACCGTCTGCAAGCTCGGAGTTCTCGCGAGATGCTTGGATACTGCGAATAGCCCGAGACCCACCACAAGCACACAGACCACGAAGAACAACGCGTCCGGTTTGGTGCGGGCGATGGTGAGTTCAACTGCGCAGAGGATGAGAAACGTTGCGCCCATGAGCCCTCGTTCCGCCCAGTGCAAGGGCAATGCCCGGCTTAAGGTACACGAACCCAGGTTCACGCATATGGCACCCACCACGCCGATCGCGTAAAGTGCTGCCAACGCATCGAAATTTTCCGTGCCAGCCAGCACGATCACCGGCAACAACACAGCCGCCACCAAAGCCCACACTGGCACGCCGTGCCGATTCAACCGCGCAAACAAATGCGGCATGTCGCCCTCCCGCGACATCATATACACCACACCGACAAGTGCCGACACCGCAGTGTTCACAGCACTTAGTAAAAGCAAAGCAAACACGATGCCCACCATCCAGCCAAACACCACCCCAAACTCCAAACCCAGACTCATCGCGGAAAATCTTTCTGCCAGAAATCTTAACATGTCTTCCTTACGTTCCAGCATCTCAGGAGCCAGGTTGCGAGGTAGCGAAAGCATTGCCCAACCCAACAAAGCGGTGCCAATACTGACCTCCAATGCCACCGGAAGTATCGCTTTAAACGAACTTCTTCCCACGCGCGGCTGGCCAGGTGGAGAATTCTTATCAGGCTTCAGCGTTCCCGTGAGATTGGCCATCGCCTCCACACCGCTAAGTGCCAAAATGACCCCCACAAACGCAATCCAGATCGAGGAGAAATCTTCATGCAACGGTTCCAGCCGGGCTGTGGTAAGATGCGGCAACGCAAATAGTAATATACCCACTACCATCACCACAGCGGGCACTGCCAACATCGCGGCAAACGTCCCGCTATGGCGCGGGCCGTAGTTATTTATAAGCCCGATAAGCACCATGACCCCCATGGCACCCCACATCATCCACCCACCGGGCACCCCCAGATAACTCAGAGCTGCCCAACCACTCAGAGCTGCGGTGACAGTCAGATCGGCTATCAGCAATAAAGCTCCCACCACAGAGAGCGTCCGTCCATGCATGCGCGCCGCCGAATACACCCCCCCACCATCGGGAAAACAGCGGCAGATAATCATGTAGTTCACGCCTACAAGCAGCGTGATCGCACTCACGGCGAGGATGACCGGCAGGGATGCAAAACCAGAAGCCGCAAAAGCCAGACCGATGACATAGGCTTTGCTCGTGCCCCAATCGCCGTAAAGAAGCGCAGCAGCCCGCTTCCAATCCAGATTCCGAGGCCGCTGTTGTTCCAGAGCTTGCACGCTTGAGGTGGAGTTACACGCGATTTCCACGCCAGAGTCAATACGTGATATGACGCCCGCTCCACCAGTGGTGTTCATCTGCCCGTGCACCTTGCCATGCCGACTTCTCCCCCCTCCCCGCCCATCCCCTTGACCTGCCCCGACTCCGACGATAAGGATGTGCGGGCTATGAAAAAAGCGATCATCATCCCCTCCTACAAAGCAGCCGCGACTCTGCCCTCAGTCATCGCGCGCATACCGCAGGAGTTCTGGGGCGATGGCATCGCGATCATCGTCAATGATTGCAGTCCCGACGCCGATACCGCTCGCGTGGCCGACGAACTTGCCGCCACTCACGAACATGTCATCGCAGTGCATCACCCGCAGAATCGGGGCTATGGCGGTGCGCAAAAGACTGGGCTGGAGACCGGGCTGCAACATGGCGCAGAGGCGTTTGCAATCGTCCATTCCGACGGTCAATACGCCCCGGAAGTCGTCTTGCAACTCCTCGCGCCCATTCTCTCCGGGGAAGCTCACATCGTGCAAGGCTCCCGAATGCTCGAAGGCGGTGCGCGCGAAGGCGGCATGCCGATCCACCGCTATCTGGCCAATCGCGGACTCACCACGCTAGAGAATCTCGCATTTGGGACACGCATGGCGGAATTTCACAGCGGTTATATGTTGTACTCCGCGAAACTACTGCGCGAAGTGCCCTTCCGCTCGCTCCAGGAGAACTACAACTTCGACGCGGAGATGATCCTTCTCGCTCACCTCAATGGCATGCCCTGTCGCGAGATCGCCATTCCCACCCGCTACGATGATGAAGTCTCCAGCCTTCGCCCTATCCCCTATGGCATTAATGTTCTTAAAATGATCGGCCGCCATCTGCGCGGGCACTATCGCCGGTTGATCGAGTCGCATCGCTCTCAGGCATGATGCATCTCGACTTCAAGCAAAGACCCTTGCGGTGGTTTTTCTTCGGCGGCAACGATCCCGCCACGCGCCCGGTCCGCCTCGCGCAAGGCGTCCTTCTTCTGCTTTTGGCAGTGGTTGTCATTTTTCTGTTCCGCGCAGATAAACCTTGGTCGCCAAGAATCCTTGAGCGGTTCGAAGAAGGCCGCAACTTGAGTCTCAAGCACCTCATGACAGTGGGCCTCTATGCAGCCGCCGTGATCAATGGCTTTGCGCTCACAGTGCTCTATGCCACCGCGCGGTGGTGGGCGTTGCCATTTGCCACTGGCAAAGTCCGCGGCAACGCCTGGGTTCCCCGCACCCGCACCATCGCCCGGCTGTGGTGGACTGTGCTGCTGCTGGCAGTGCTCGCTGCTGGATTTCTGCGCTGGAACCTTGCACATGGAAGTCTGTGGTGGGACGAAGCGTGGAATCTCACACGAGCTGTCCATGGCGAATGGGTGCCCGACCCGAATGACGACCGAAAAGTGGCATTCCAGCCGCGCGGATGGGACCGCGCATTTTTCTACTACTCCAAACCCACCAATCATGTGGTGTTTAGTTTCACCTCGAAGATTTCACTCACCATCTGGCGCACAATCACCGGTGCGGCTGAACATGAATTTGATGAATTTATCTTTCGCCTGCCGAATTTCCTGGCTGCCCTCGCCGCTGTGGCAGCTCTCGGATTTCTCCTGCGGGATTGGGGTTACCCCGGTGCCGGCCTTGCAGCCGCATGGTTGCTGGCGATTCATCCCTGGCACATTCGCTATGGAGTGGATGCTCGGGCTTTCAGCAAGGTCGCGCTCATCTCCATCATCGCTTGCTTTCTCCTCACGCGCGCTCTGCGCTCAGGCAAATGGAAATACTGGATCGGCTTCGGACTAAGCCTTTTCCTGCTTCTATGGGCGTTCCCGTATGCGATTTATCTGGCTCTCACATTGGTCGCGTGCGCCGTACTGATCACGCTCACAGACAGACAATACCCACCCATGCTCATGCTGGGTCGCTGTCTGGTAAGTCTCTGCCTCGGCGGCATGTTGTTTCTGCAAATGATGGGGCCAAACATCTTGCATATACCGGGCTGGGACGGAATCGAAGGTCACGGGCGCGTCGGCATGACGATGATCCCGGAGATGGCAGCCTCGCTCGTGTCGGGGATGCCTTGGTGGGATGTAGCGCAAAGCTCCGGCACGGATGGCATCCCCAACCTACGTGGACTCACCATGCAAGCTCGCTGGCCAGGCATGATTATGTTTTGGCTCATGCCGCTATTCGCTCTGGCTGGATTCATACTGCTACTCATCCGGCGCAACCACGAGAACTGGATTTTGCTGGCCTGGCTGGCCGCCGTGCCGCTATCGCTGGGTCCATGGCCCGATGCCGCAGTGCTCTGGGCCTTACCGATCTTTGCAATTCTGGGCGTGGTGCTGCTCTTGCGCACCAGCGGCTATGAGCGGTGGGTTTTACTCGCATGGCTTATGGCCATGCCCGTGGCCATCTGTTTTGCATGGGGAAAGACCCATTACTTCTATCCGCGCTATGTCATTTATGGTCTGCCTGCGTTTCTTGTAGCCGTTGCCGTTGCCTTGGAAATCCTACCTCGCTTTTTCCAGTCCTATCGGCTGAGGTCCGTCGTGACGGTTTTGCTGGTGGTCGGAGTGCCCCTGGCATTTCTTGGTGCCACCACCGAGCAGCGCGATCTACTGCGCAATCGCTCCTATTCTCCCGTGCGCGAGGTGGCGGAATTCCTCGAAGAAATCGCAGGTGACGATCCGCACAGCATCCTGGCATGCGGCTTCGGGCTGGGTGGAGATACGCCCCGCATCTATTATCCGTCCATTCTCTATGCGAACGACCGCAAGGACCTGATCGCGATGATGCAGCGCAGCCGCGTGGAAGACAAACCGCTTTATCTTTTCTACGCTTACTCCAGCTTTAACCGCGTCAATCAGAAAAAAGCCTTCCCACTGCTGGACGACGAATCGCTGTTTGAACGCATCTCGGAGTTTCACGGAATCGAATCGCAGTTTCGGTACGAGGTTTTTCTCTACACAGGCAAGGAGCCGACGTTGTGAAAAGTTTATTGCAAAAGGCATTCCGCTACCTGCCTTCGGAGCGGGTCGCGCGGAGGCTGTGGATATTTCTGTCTGTGCTTTTGCTGGCACTGGTAATCTTCCTGATCGATGCCAAAAATCCGTGGCACCGGCAGATTACGGAACGCGTGTCTGCGGGCGAAGCATTGCGGGTCAAGGAATTCATCATCATCGGTCTATGGTGGGCTGCGATGATCAATGCGTTGATTACAGCATTTCTGCTGGTCAGCTTCCGCTGGTGGTCGCGCACAATCGTCTCCCACCAGCAGGTCGTGCCCTGGCTCACTGCGGGAAAAAAAGCCCGCATGGCGTGGTGTGCGGCCATCCTCGGCGCGATGGTGCTCTGCCTCATCGTCTCCTGGCCACGCATGTTCCTTAGCCTATGGGGCGATGAAGGCTACAGCATGCGGCAGGTCATTGTGGGCAATTACAAGCAACTCGATGACGGGACAGTGGAGCTGCGCCGACTAAGTCTGGCGGAAAATCTTTGGACATACAAAGGGCCCAACAACCATTTTCTTTTCACCATCCCAGCGCGGCTGGCACATGATATCTGGCGCAAGTTTTTTTACGCAGACGAATTGGAGTTCAACGAGTTCGCCCTTCGCGTTCCTCCGCTGTTGGCCGGGCTTTTTGCCATACCTGCTCTTGCTTTATTGCTTGCTCGCATGGGGTTCGGCATGGCGGGCGTATTGGCAGCGTATTTCTGCTCGATCCACCCGTGGTTTATCAAATACGCCAGTGAAGCGCGCGGCTACTCCATGGTCCTCCTGTTTGCCGCGTTGGCGTGTTACAGCCTGCTGGAAGCCATTCGCACCACGCGGCTGCGGTGGTGGCTGGCATTTGCATTTTGCAATTTCTGCATCATGTATGCCTACCCGGCAGCCCTGTATCTGGCTTGCACGCTGGGTCTCGCCGCAGCGGTCATGATCTTGACGAACTGCGGATGGTCAGCCTCCGCATGGGGGCAATGTGTGCGCTTGGGTTTGAGCAGCGTGCTTTCCGCCATGCTCTATCTGCAACTCGTCGCGCCTGCCGTGCCGCAGATGCTTCTCTGGTTGCAGCGCGACCGCGCCCGGGGAGTGCAAGATTTTGTCTGGGTCCGCGATTTCTGGGCGCAATTAACCACTGGGATGGCCTGGAAAGAGTGGGCCACCGATAATCCCCTCGCCCACACAGTGCAGGATTTGCAAGCCTCCGAGCCCACACTGTACCTATTTGTGCTCCTCGTCCTACCTGCGCTTGCTTTGCTCGGGCTGCTGCGACTGTGCCTCTCACATCGCAACCATGCAGCCATCGCAGGCGCCTTCGTTCTGGCACCTGTGCTCGGCTTTTACCAGGCCGCGATGTCTGGCAACGTGCTGTATATCTGGTATCTCATCTATGCATTGCCCGCGCTGATTGCGTTTGTGGCACTGGCGCTGGACTGGGGCGGGCATCTATTAAAAAAGCATCCGCGCTGGGGTTCAGCTACAGCATTTGTCCTTTTCGCTGCCTTCTATATACCTGCCACCGCAGCGCAAATGCAAACCTTGCGCACCCACCCCATCGAGCCCCAGCGCGATTCTGTTCAGCTCACCAGGCCTACGCTCAATCCCTATGCGCTTGAAAATAAAAACATCATCACAGCAACCGTGGCGTTCGGCACCAAGATGTATGACGCCCTGCAAATCGAGTTGGAATCGGCGGATCAACTGCGGGAACTGATGGCTGAGGCAGATCGCACCGGGAAACCTTTGTTCATTAATTTCGGCAGCGAAAACTTTTCCCGCCATGTCGCTCCCGAAACCGTGCAAATCATCGAACAAAGCGGCGCATTCACATTGGTGCAGCGGCTTTACGGCATGGATGTGCAGAACACACGAGTGGTCTATCGCTATACCGGCAACAAGCCTGACACATCCAGTCCGATCTTGAACGAATAACTCCCCGCCGCTTGCAATCCGTCGAATGGTCCATTAAAAAACCCGGCTAATTTTATGAGCAAAACCTGTCGCATTGCAGTCCTCTCCGGTGATGGCATCGGACCCGAAGTCATGAACGAAGCACTCCGTGTGCTGGAAGCTGTCTCGGCCAAGTGCCACTTACGGCTCGACCTGGTCGAGAAACGCGTGGGTGGGATCGCCATCGATCACGATGGAAAAGCTCTGCCGCCCGACACCATTGCGGCATGCGAAGCGGCGGAAGCCATCCTTTTCGGCTCCGTGGGTGGACCCAAATGGGAATCGCTGCCACCGCAAGAACAACCCGAGCGCGGCGCCCTGCTGCCGCTACGCAAACATTTTGGCCTGTTCGCGAATCTTCGTCCCGCAATCTGTTTTCCACAGCTCACCCACGCCTCACCCATCAAAGACGCGATTATCGCTGGCGGGTTCGATGTGCTCTGCGTGCGCGAACTCACCGGCGGATTGTATTTTGGACAGCCAAAATATACGCGACAGGAAGGCGCCGAAACCGTGGTCGTGGACACCATGATCTACAAGCAGAGCGAGATCGAACGCATCGCCCATGTGGCGTTCCAGGCCGCGCAGCGACGCAACAAACATCTCACATCCATCGACAAAGCCAACGTTCTTGAGAACGGCCTGCTCTGGCGACGCGTGGTAAATGAAGTCTCCTCGCAATACACCGACGTAAAGCTCGATCATCTTTACGTAGATAACGCCGCCATGCAGTTGATTAAAAATCCCAAAGCGTTTGACGTGGTGCTTGCGGAGAATCTTTTCGGCGACATCTTGAGCGACGAGATGGCGATGATCGCTGGCTCGCTGGGCATGCTTCCAAGCGCAAGCCTTGGCAGCCCCCGCGGAGATGGATTGTATTTTGGACTCTTCGAACCCAGTGGTGGCACCGCGCCGGATATTGCAGGCAAAGGCATAGCCAACCCCATCGCGCAGATTTTGTCCGCAGCGATGATGTTGCGTTATTCGTTCGGCGAATTGTTTGCTGCTGAAAAAATAGAGACTGCTGTGCGTAAAGTCATCGATCAAGGACTTCGCACGGGCGACATCTATACAGACGGCACCCAACGCGTGACCACGCGCGAGATGGGCACCGCCATTCTGGACGCGCTGGAATAGCCTGCTTGGTTCGGGCAGGTGGGATGGTATGCAAATAGCTTCCGAGCCCGCATCTTACGCACGTTTTCCACCATTTGAAAGCAGGACTGAGATTTCGCTCATAAGCCATGTTGAGCAAAGTATCCTCGCACTCGCTGGAGCAAGGTGCGGCTCTTCTGCGCGGATAGTTTGCTCTTATGCTTTACCTTTTCTCTCGCATCCGTTCTGAACTTGGCCAGCTCGGCTTTGACAGCAGCCAGCTCGCTGATTAGCTCCTGAGTTTTTCGCGCCGAGTTCTGCTTCCGCTCTTCTCGTTTTATCGCTGCTTGGTTTTTTTCCTCCGCCTGCTTTTGTTCCGCCAAAGACCGCAGCGCGTCTGAGTTTTTCTGTGCCCATGCGATGTGCGGAGTCGAAATGCGCGCCCAACATTCTGCTACCGCACCTGCGGGAATCACCCCCGTTGGCAGCCGCAAGCACTCTCCTGGTGCCTGGTGGAGGCTGTCCATGGGCAGTTTGGAAAGATAAAGATGCATCCTGAGAAAATCTGCGGCAGCAATGGACGGATCGTAATCTTGAAGCGAAGCTTTCATCGCAATGGCATGCTCGTAGAGAGCGAGCAGGTTTGTCATCGTGGCCGAGAGAGTCGCTTCTTCGCGGATGCGTCGGCTCACTTCTCCGGCATCCTGCGCATCGTATTTGGCGATTTGCTCGCTGAAATGTTCGACAGTCAGCGGATAGGTCATGGAGCGATAACCAAAATTTAACGGACGCAATTCATTAAAATTTTCCGTGCGGACCAGTTGTCCCGCTCCAAAATGTTCGGCCTGCACCACTGCGCACCCGACGGCGAGAGCCTCGATCGCGGTGCGGGCTTTGGCAAACACGAGATCGAACTGCGGCAGGAGTTGCTCCACGTTTTCCACCCTGCCACCCAGATTCGCACCAGCCGTGCTCAGCTCGATGCCATGCAATGCACACGCGCTGGAGATGGCCGCAAAAGCAGGATGCTGCGGATTGAGATTATTGCTGAGCAGCAGTGCTTTTCTGGGCTTTGCGGGAAGTGGAGTGCGGGGCTGATATTTCCTCTCGTCGTAATGATTCAAGAGGACCGTCACCCTGTCGGGGTCGATCTGCTCGTCTTCCACAAGGCGCCGATGGCATGCATAATCCACTGCCACCCAATGCACGACGTTGGGCAATTTGCAGGCGTTTTCCTGCCAGGCTTCGGGCCCGTGACAGAAGGAGACCACGGGCACGGTCCGGTAGGTCATGGCAGCCAGTGTGGTCTCGATGATGTGTTGACCATGAATGACATCTGGCTGTCTGGGCAGAGCCCGCAAATCATCGCTCACGGGTATGCCCAAAGATTTAAGCCGCTCCGATAGCGGACCACACGTGAGGCTGAAGCATGCCACATCGTGTCCCGCCGCGTGGAGCGCTTCCGCTATTTCGCATAGATACAGCTCGCTGCCTGTGCGCGTACTGATCTGATTGTTTGTAAGCAGGATGCGCATGCGCTATTCCCCGGCCCAGGAATAAAGCGCTTCCGCCAGTGGTCTTATGTGTTCCGCGTGCGTGATCAGATCGCGATAGTGCCCTTGCTCGATCTGTTTGCGTCCGTAGGTTTCGTAGAATGGGGGTGCGGGTTCATCCCATGTGAGCCCCTCGGAGCCTTGCGCGGGGATGAGCATTTCGACTCTGAAAGCCGCTTCCCCATATTGTGAGATGAGTCGCTCTACCTCGGAAGCAAGTGCGGGGTATGCGGTGAGCGCGACCTGCCGTTTGCGTGCGAATTGCTCATCGCTCATTTCAATGTGGATGGCATCTTTCACGCTGCCAGGCTTGAGCATCTGTTCCAAGGGGAATTGCAAATTTTTCATTGCTCGTCCTGTACTCTTTCTAACCTTCTGAACAGCGGCATTGATTATGGCCCTGCATAAATCGTGGGTAGGACTAAAGCCCTCGAGCATGTCGCCAGCGACAGTCTCAATCCCGGCATCGGACCAGGATGCAGCCAGCCGTTCTGCAATTTCGATAAACGGCGCGGGAGAGCGTTGCAGTATGAATTCATAGAATTGTCTATCGGAGAAACTCCCCTGATAGCAGCCCAGACGTGCGCCTGCGTTGTGAATGACGTCCGCAGTAAGGTAAAAACGCGAAGGGCGCCCTGGCCCTGAGCCATCCGTAAACACATCCACCAGCGGTTTCACACGATACATCCATTCCAACACACGCATTTCGTGGCCCGGATGCCCGATGCACAATGCCGTGCGTTCCTGGCCCGATGCAGCAGCGTCGAAAGTGTGAGCATCCATCATCATGCGGGAGATTTTACTTAAACGGCTCAGGTCCGCCACAAGAAAAAGATTGGCCTGGATCGAACTTCGGACCGATGTCCCATGGCAGAGACTTGCAATCCCATCGCTGCGATGGTTTTTTCGGTTTACACCATTTTTACTCACGCAATTGATCACGTTTTTAGTCCTCGTCCCCGAGAAAGATGACCTGGCATGCTCGCCATGTGCGCATTCAATCGAGCTTCTGCAGACGCTCGTTACCGGCGGGCAGGTTCTGCTCATCGCCAAGGAACCCGGCGCGGCTATTTCAGGATGCGACTGGTTGACTCCGCACTGCATGCTGCTTGATCACGTATTGGATACAGCAGCAAGCGTGGCACAGCACGATGTGTGGTGCATCGTGGATGCAAGAGTCTCCATCTCGGCGGAATTTCTCCGCTCGGTAAAAGAAGTTCTCCCGCACATCGAGTCCGGCTCTCTGGTGATCGGCAGAAGCCTGGTCGCGCAAGCAAATGCAGAACCTGCGGAGAGAAAATGCAGTGATTATTTCCTCTTCAATAAAAATCGCTGGAGTGGCACCAATGCGCCTCCCATCCCATTACATGGCAATGCCTGGAAAAACTGGCTTTGCCTGGACACGCTCCGCAGCGGTGGGGATTTGGTGGACTTGGGTGATGGCGGGACGGTGTGGTTTCGAGGTGGACTGGAGAAAAACGTATATCCCGAAACTATCGCGGAATATTTCCCTGACCGCGCCCGCGGGGCAAACCTCTACGATCGGTCGCGATGCAATAAAATATGGGGAAACGGCGGCATCCATGACAAGGCGACGATATATCCTTCCCACTGCTGCGAGAGGCTCATCGCAGGCGGGCCGGGCAAAGCTTCACCGCAGGCTTACACAACAGCAGTGGCCGTATTTTTGTATCAGCGAACGGAGGAGTTGGCCAAGGTGATCGACTGTCTTCGTATGGTGCAGCCCACACGGGTGTATGCCATCGCCGACGCCTGCGCGGATGCTTCACCCGAAAGTATAGCTCGCTGTGAAGCGGCGCGAGCGGTGCTGGATTGCATCGATTGGCCGTGCATGTTGCGCACTAATTTCACTTTGGAAAATGTCGGGCCAGGCCGACGTTTTAAGAGCGGCATCGACTGGGTGTTCGCGCACGAAGATGAAGCAGTTTTTCTGGAAGATGACGTAATTGCATCGCCGGATTTTTTTCAGTTTTGTTCGCAGATGCTGGAGAGATTCCGCCACGATCCGGCCATCGCCAGCGTGTGTGGCAGCATGTTTTTCCGGATAAAATCAGTTGAGAAAGACGGATACTTTTTCTCGCGACATTTCCCGGTTTGGGGCTGGGCCACATGGCGGCGTGCTTGGGCTACAATGGACATCTGGACGGAGAGATGGCCGGAAATAAAGCGGCGTGGATTGCTCAGCAAATGGTTTCCCGATGAACCGGAAGGGCTGGCGCACTGGACCACAGTGTTCGATCTTGCGCATGCCTGGCATTGGGACTCGTGGGATTACCAGTGGCTGCTTCACACATGGATCAATGATATGGTGCATCTGCGATCAACCAGAAATCTCGCAAGCAATATCGGGTTCGGCGCGGACGCCACGCATTGCACCGACGATTCGCCTTGGGCGGCGCTGCCGCTCCAGTCGGCAAGCCTGCCTGCCCGAGGACCATCGGTGCCAAAGCGAAACAAAACGGTGGATCGAATACTTCAACAATGCACCTATGCTGCGGACTGGAAGGAGAACTGGTCAGCGTTTCGCGAGAACCCGGCCGGATTGGAGGAGCATGCAAAGCACCAATTGCAGGAGCGGGACCAGAAGGAAGCGCAGGGGGAGCCCTTTGTCACGCACCCGCATTTGATTCCGCTGCTGCATTACCCGAATGGCACTCCGGGCAGGTGCACACTTCCTGGTCTTGGGGAATTTCGCTTCACGGATGTCCAGTCGCTGCTTGCAGAATACGCCGACGTGTATTGCCGCCGCCTGCTACGCTTCGATTCAGCGGCAGACACTCCGTTGATTGTCGATGTCGGCGCGGGGCCAGGGCTCGCGGTTATTTTCTATAAGAAACGCTTTCCCGGTGCGCGGGTGGTTGCACTGGAGCCGGACCCATGGATGTTTGCTGTGCTTCAGCGGAATGTTTCCGAACGGGCGTTGGCAGACGTAGCACTGCACCAGTGCCTGCCCTCGGCGACGAATTGCTCGCAAAGGTTCGAGCGGGCCAATGGAGAGTATCTCGCGGTTCCCGGATTTGATCTAAGTAAATTGCTGAGCAAGCGGGTTGAATTGTTGCGAATAAATATCCCAGGAATGGAAAGCCAGGTGCTTGTCGCTGCACGGAGCGCGCTGGAAAATGTGCAACGCGTGTATGTGCATGTGAACCCACGGCCCGAGCGCAAACCGAGGCTGGGCGAGACGGTGAGTTTGCTGGAAGAAGCCGGGTTTCAAGTATATGTCGAGCCGTTCGCCAAATATGCCAAGCGGCCGTTCCAGATGTCTTCCCACGCTCTGGACGCAATCGATCCGCGCGCGCATATCTTCGCGCTGCGCAAGTAGCATTTATCCGGCGGGCGCGACCACGTCAGCGCACGTGCAGAAGCACGGCAAAGAAATGACACGCGCTACCAACCAGCACAAAGAGATGCCAGATCGCATGGTGAAACGCTTTGCGACTCAATATATAGAAATAAACTCCAAGCGTGTAAGCCAGGCCGCCCACAACGAGCAGGGTAAATCCCGCACCGGGCAGACGTTCGTAGATGGGCCGAATCACCAGCACTGCCATCCAGCCCATCGACAGGTAAGAAGCCACAGAAAGCCATTCCGGAATGCGAATCGCGACAAGCTTAAGACTGAGCCCCAGCAGTGCAATGAACCAGATGATTCCCAATAGCACATAACCCCGGGTGCCGCCCACAGTGAGCAACAAGAACGGCGTGTTGCTGCCGGCGATCAGCAGATAGATCGCGCCGTGGTCAAAGCGGCGGAGGATGCGTTTGGTCCGCGGCCTGCCGCTGCCATGGTACCACGTGGAGAAGCCGTAAAGCGCGAGGAGAGACAGAGCAAAGATGGAATTGGCCGCAAGCATTCTGGCGTCGCCGCGCATCACGGCATTGCCGACAAGAAATACCGCACCTACCGCGCTCAAGGCCAGGCCGGAGCCGTGCGTGAGACTGTTTGCAATCTCCTCCACACGTCGCCGATTGCGCGATCCCCTCGCCTCGCGACCGGCCTGCGATCGTGCGGTCTCCGGAAGCGGATCGTTCATTTATCTAAGATTTTTCGGGACATTGTTCGGTTTCCCCGCCACACTTGACTACTTTTTTGGAAAGCTCTATCTTTCTCAAAAATACATTCCGAATCTGGGG
The DNA here is from genome assembly GCA_965365475.1 of uncultured Chthoniobacteraceae bacterium. GTDB lineage: Bacteria > Verrucomicrobiota > Verrucomicrobiia > Chthoniobacterales > CAKUMP01 > CBDUBV01. Next base: position 86,370 of record CBDUBV010000001.1, read on the forward strand.
AGTGGGATAATGCCCACTCTTTTTTGTCTCGGGATACCACGATTTTTTATATGAACACGGAATTAAACACAGCTTTGGACTATTGGGAGAAAGAGAAAGGGATCAAACGCGAGACCCTGCTTGAGGCCGTGAGCAATGCCTTGCTCTCCGCATCCAAAAAAGCCGTGGGCCCCGCACGCGATCTGCGCATTGACATTAATCCCAAGACTGGCAGCATCCGTGCGTTGGCGAATCTGATCGCTGTGGAACGTGTGGTCAATGTGCACGACGAGATCGAACTTTCCCGCGCGCGAAAAATCAAGCCGGATGCTGTGGTGGGCGACATCATTGAGGTGGAAGTCACTCCCTCCAACTTCGGGCGCATTGCTGCACAGACCGCCAAGCAGGCCATGATGCAGCGCATCCGCCAGGCGGAGAAGGAGCTGGTCTATGACGAATTTAAAGACCGCGCGGGCGAGATTGTCAGCGGCACCGTGCGCCGCTTCGACCGCTCCGACGTGGTGCTGGACCTGGGCAAATTCGAAGGAGTCATGCCCTCGCGCGAACGCGTGCAAACCGAGGATTACAACGTGGGCGACCGCATCCGGGCCTACGTGGTCGCTGTAGAGAACGGTCCGCGGGGGCCGGAAATTATTCTTTCGCGCAGCCATCCCAACTTTGTCCGCAGACTGTTTGAGACCGAAGTGAGCGAGATCAATGATCGCACCGTGGAGATACGTGCCATCGCCCGGGAAGCTGGCTATCGGACGAAGCTTGCTGTGTGGAGCAAAGACGACAAGGTGGATCCCGTAGGTGCTTGCGTGGGAATGCGGGGCAGCCGCGTGAAAAATATCGTGCGCGAACTCAATAACGAGAAGGTGGACATTATCCGATGGAATGCAGACGTGAAGGAATTCGTGCTGGAAGCACTCAAGCCGGCCAAGGTGAAAGCTATCGAGTTGGATGAAGCAAAAAAGTCGGTCAAGATCACGGTGGACGAAGACCAACTTTCGCTGGCGATTGGCAAACGCGGCCAGAACGCCCGCTTGACAGCCCGACTTACCGGTTGGGAAATAAATATTCAAAAAGACGAGACCGCGACACAGATTTTTGAAAATCAGGTGGTCGTGGCGAGCCAGAAGATGGCAGCGCTGCTTGGAATCGACGAAGAGCAGACGATGAACCTGGTGAAAGGCGGGCTGAACTCCATCGAATCCCTTTTGGATGCTGACGAGGAGGATATCGCCGGTCTATTGAAGATCACCGGCGATGCAGCCACCGACATTTTAAACAAGGCCAAGACGACTCTGCAGTCTGTCGCAGCAAAAGAATAAGGGTGCTATGACAGCCCCAAACACATTTTTTCGATGCCAAACAAAGCAATATCAAAACCGAAAGCCGCGCGAGGGTCCACCAAGCCCGGCATCACCACGACGTCCTCTCAGAAAAAGATAGAGGAACCCCCCGCCGCACCCAAAGAGCCGGTTGTGAAGCCGGAGACAGTCTCGCTGATCGATGAGCATGGCGAGTTGGTAAAGACCGCCCCGCAGCCGCGCAGAAAATCTGTGCTGCCTCCGATCTCGCGTTTTAAAACATCCGGCCCCGTTCAGAAGGAACCTGAGCCCGTCGAGCCTCCTGTGGAAGAGCCGCAGGCACCGGAAGAACCAGCACCGGCAGACGAGGTCGTTGAGACGCCGGAGAATGTAATCCATTTGAAATCGGGTTTCACAGTGAGCGATCTCGCAGAAAAGATTGGGGTGAAACCGTTCGTCCTGATCGGCGAGTTGATGGAGATGGAAATTTTCGCTGCGAAGAACCACACGATCGAGGCCGACGTGGCGGCGAAGATTTGCGAGAAACATGGCTTTATCTTCGAGCGCGAGAAACGCCAGACAGGCGCCGGCGTGCACAAGCCGAAGCCTATCGAGATTCCAGTCGCCCCTCCCGTCGAAGAAATTCCCGAGGAGAAACTCACCTCCCGTGCTCCGGTCGTCACGTTTATGGGCCATGTGGACCATGGCAAGACGTCTCTGCTCGATGCCATCCGCAAAGCCCGTGTTGCTTCGGGCGAAGCTGGCGGCATCACCCAACATATCGGCGCTTACAGCGTCACACACGAAGGCAAGTCCATTACCTTCCTGGACACACCGGGCCATGAGGCTTTCACCCAGATGCGCGCGCGCGGTGCCACCGTCACCGACATCGTTGTGATCGTGATCGCGGCGGACGATGGCATCATGCCAACCACCCTTGAGGCAATCGCGCATGCCAAGGCAGCGCGCGATGCCAACCCCGACCATTTCGCAATCATGGTCGCAATCAACAAAGTGGACCTGCCATCCGCCAACGTGTTGCGCGTGAAAACACAGCTTCAGGAGAAAGGTCTCGCCGTGGAAGAATTTGGTGGAGAGATTGTCTGCACGGAAGTCTCCGCGACGAAAGGCACAGGCATCGATCAGCTTTTGGAGAACATCCTTTTACAAGCCGAGGTGCTCGATTTAAAAAGCTCCCGCTCCGACAAACCGCGCGGTCGCGTGATCGAAGCTCAACTGGAAGCCGGCCGCGGAGCCACAGGCACTGTCGTGGTGCAGGCTGGGACGATGAAGGTAGGGCAGCCTTTTATTTGCGGCCCATATTTTGGCAAAATTAAATCGCTGCTGGATCACCAGAACAAGCCGATCAAGGAAGCTGGCCCATCCACTCCGGTGCGCATCCTGGGTTTCAGCGGACTGCCCTACGCGGGCGATGAATTTCTGGTCATGGACTCCGAGCGCGACGCGAAAGCAGTGAGCGAAGAGCGCATGCTCGAGCGGCGCAATGAGAAACTGGTACGCCCCGCCCGGGCCACTCTGGAAAGCGTCATGGACACCAGCGGCGACGCGGTGAAGGAACTCTCCATCGTGCTAAAGGCCGATGTGCAAGGATCGCTGGAAGCACTTGTGGGTGCTCTGAACCAGATCGAATCCCAGAAGGTCACATTGAATATTGTGAATGCCGCAGTGGGACCGGTCTCGGAGTCCGACGTATTGCTGGCGACAGCATCCAACGCGGTCGTCATCGGGTTTGGCGTGAAAGTGGACAATGGTGCGTTGAAAGCTGCCAAGAAAGAAGGCATCCAGATCAACCTCTACAGCATCATCTATGAGCTGATCGATCAGATAAAAGATGCCATGGCAGGCCTGCTGGACCCGGAATTGCGTCAGGCGATCATCGGTCATGCCGAAGTCAAACAAGTCTTCGAACTCAGCAAAGGCATCGTGGCCGGCTGCTATGTCACCGATGGACGCGTGTCGCGCGTGGCCCGAGCCCGTGTATTGCGGGGCAAGCAGGCCGTGTACGACGGTTCCGTGGCGACGCTGCGCCGGTTCCAGGACGACGTGAAGGAAGTCCGCGCTGGCGTGGAATGCGGCATCAAACTCGGCGACTATACAGAGTATGAGCCGGGAGATGTGATCGAGTGTTACACCCTCGAGAAGTTCGCTCAGAAACTGTAATCCATCTCTCACCAGCCACTGCCACCCGCCACCCGCTCAGAGGCTGGCGGGCGGCTACCATTTATCCCTATGAAACATCGACTTCCTCGTGTGCGTGAGGTTTTAAAACGAGAACTCGGCATGTTGATCGAGCGCGAAGTATCGTTCGAAAATTCGCTCGTCACCGTCAACCAGGTGGACATCACACCCGATCTGCGCCAGTGCCATGTCTTTGTGAGCGTGATCGGAGATCAGGCCGCGAAGCATTCCGCATTATCCAAGCTCGCCGGGGCGCGTACCACGCTGCAAGCGGCTGTAGCCAAACGCGTCACACTCAAATACACCCCTCGCTTGCATTTCCACCTCGATGAATCCGGCGAGCGCGGCGCGCGCATCGGAGAGATTCTCGACGAGCTGGACGTGCCGCAGAATGAGGCTGCCGAAATGGAAAATCATGATGAAAGAGAATAATACTTTCGAAGAAATAGCGCAGGCTTTGCAATCCCACGAGACCTTCCTGGTGGTCAGTCACGTGCGTCCCGATGGCGACGCGATCGGGTGCCAGATCGCGATGGCGGAGTGCCTGAAAGCGTTGGGGAAAAAAGTCACGGTATGGAATGAAGACGGCGTGCCGGAGAAATTCCGATTCCTCCCTGGCCACGAGCAGGTCACCCAGCCTCCCGGACGTCCGCAGATTTTCGATGTGGCCATCGCAGTGGACGTTGCTGTTCACAATCGCGTGGGCACTCCGCTGGAATCGATCGGAGCGGTGAAACAGTGGATCAACATGGACCATCACGTGACCAACGATCGCCACGGAGACTTCGTGTATATCGATGCGGGTTCGCCAGCCACGGGCCAGATTCTTTTCCACTTCTTTCAAGCGATGAACCTGCCAATCTCCCGCACCATTGCGGATAATTTGTTTGCCGCAGTAAGCACGGACACAGGTTCGTTTCAATATCCCAACACTACAGCCGAGACATTCGAGATCGGTGCCCAGCTGGTGAGGGCGGGAGTGGACGTGGGAGACATCTCGCAGCGCATATACGATAGCCATCCGCTGCGCCGAATCGAACTCATGCGCGAATTGCTCAACACGTTGGAGTTGGATTTCGAGATGCGCATGGCTTCCATCTGCCTCACGCAAGAGGCTTCCGCTCGACTGGGCGTGCTGCCCGAAGACAACGAAGGGCTCATCGATCACATCCGCGCAATCGAAGGCGTCGTGGTGGCGGCATTTTTCGAAGAACTTCCCGAGGGCAAAGTGCGCGTAAGCATGCGCTCCAAGGACCGCCGTGTGGATGTCGCGCAAGTCTGTTCTGCATTTGCAGGAGGCGGACACAGCCTCGCAGCCGGAGCACGCGTGCCAGGCACCATCCAGGATGTCATGCAGAAAGTGAAAGACCAACTCGCGCCCATGATGACAGCGCTCGCACGATGAAAACAGAACAGGAAATCAACGGAGTCCTTCTTGTCGATAAGCCCGGTGGCATGACATCGCACGATGTCGTGGCGATCGCGCGGCGCGCTTTGGGAACCAAAAAAATAGGGCACTGTGGAACGCTCGATCCCTTGGCCACCGGGCTGCTCATCCTCGTCTTGGGACGCGGAACCAAAATCCAGGATTTGCTCATGAGCGAAGATAAAGAATACGTGGGCACCATGCAGCTGGGCACGACGACTGACAGTCAGGACCGCGATGGAGTCGTGCTCGAGACACGCGATGTCCCTGCCCTCAGCGCAGAGCAAGTGGCGGCTGCTTTTTCAAAATACGACGGCGATTTTTACCAGATGCCGCCCATGGTGTCCGCAATCAAGAAAGATGGCGTGCCACTCTACAAGCTTGCGCGGCAGGGAAAGACCGTGGAGCGCGAACCCCGCTTTGTGCATGTGTACCTCTCCGAGATTACGCGCATGGCATTACCCGAAGTGGATTTCCGCGTCGTATGCAGCAAGGGATTCTATGTCCGCACGTATGTGCACGACATCGGAGCGGACCTCGGGTGCGGAGCGCATTTAAAAGAATTGCGCCGCACCAAATCCGGTCGATTCGATCTCGCCCGTTCCGTCACCGTGGCCGATCTGAAAAATGGCGACCGCGAAGTGCTCTACGAAAAAATGCTTTCACTACCGGAGGTTTCCCGCTTGCGTGGAGCTTGATCATGAATCTGCTCCGCACCTTCGACGAACTCAGCCGGGTAAAAGCGCCAGTGCATCTCGCAGTCGGAGTCTTTGACGGCCTGCACCCTGGCCACCGTGCGGTCATCCAGCACGCCATCGAGAAAGCTCAGGAAAATCATGGCACTGCGGTAGTTGTGACCTTCGATCCGCATCCGCAGCGTGTGCTGCGACCGGAGGATGCGCCGCGCATGCTCACCAGCACGCACCACAAGGTCGCACTGCTCCGGGAGATGAATGTCGGCACGTTATTGCTCCTAAGCTTCGATCAACACCTGGCCAGCACTTCAGCAGAGGATTTTATACAGACGCTCAGCCGCCATTGTGCCGGGCTAAGCAGCATCACAGTCGGCCACGAATGGTCCTTTGGCAAAGATCGCAAAGGCAATCTCAAATTGCTCGCCAGCATGGGGAGAAAAATAGGGTTTGAAGTTACTGGCATCCCGCCTGTGAAGGAAGGCGTCGAAGTCATCAGCAGCACACGCATACGCCAGGCCGTAAACGCGGGCGATTTTACTCGAGCTGCAGAACTGCTAGGCAGACCATTCAGCGTGCTGGGTCGCGTGGAGCAAGGTGCGCAACTCGGGCGCAGCCTGGGATTTCCCACGGCAAATTTGGTGACCGGCAGTGAGCAATTCCCGCCCGACGGAGTCTATGCCGTGACCGCGTGGCACGAAGCGCGGGTGCTGGAAGGCGTCGTGAATATCGGAGTGCGCCCCACCGTGACCGGCGGAGCCGGCGAACGCCTGCTGGAGTTGCATCTGCTGGATTTCAATGGCGACTTATACGGAGAAGAAGTCGAGGTGGTGTTCCGCAACTATCTGCGTCCCGAGATTCGATTTGCGAATGTGCACGAATTGAAGGAACAGATCGCGACGGATGTGGCCGAAGCCCGAAAGGCACTGGCAGATTGTGCCGACCTTGCCTGGTCCGGCCGCGCCGAAAGCTGAGCGTTCAGTTCCAAGTGGCTTCTCATCCCCGGTTGTTTAAGCCGAGGAGGATATCTACCAGCTTTGAGGCACGGGGATGCCGAACACCTGCGGGATCGTATCAGGCTCGGGCGTCATGCCGAGATGACTCACCACTTTTGCGTAGCTCAGACTGCATTGCAATCGCCGCTGCGTTTTGGAATCGATCTTGGGATTCACCGTCATTACAGCTTCAGTAAACGGCGGGCGAGCTTTTATCTCTTGCGCCTTCTGCCGGGCATCCTCCGGACTAAGCCTCCGGTCCTTGATCACCGCATCCAGCCGCGCGAGGTCTTCTCTTTGGATGGGATGCCACAATGCACGCCACTCCTCAGGCTCTATCCGACGCACATAGGCTTTTACCCAAGTGCGCGTATCCCCTCGCTTCTCCCAATAGCCCAGGACCAGCAAGAATGGTTCAGCGATGTCATATTGCCGCAAAGCATCGCCGAGCCCCACAGGTTGGCGGAACTGAGTGGCCTTGGGATTCACCGCGATCCCGCCATGTTCCAGGTTGGCATGCGCGGGGATGTCCCATTTATCCGTGTAGCCTCCCTGCCGGGCGGTGGGAAAAAAAGTATGTGCCACCCAGTCTTCAAACGCGAACCCATGCCCCTGCCGCGCCCCCACCGAGCGATCCGATGCCGCAGCCCACTGCAAGCACCATGCAAGGAGACAAACTCCCAACCAGCGCATGCTCATTTGTATCTCACTTTCAGTAGATACAGCCCTTCTGCAGGTGCGCACCGGTTTGATCGACGTTCCCTCGGATGTGTAAGCAGACGCTCCAGCCAATCGATGGGTGAGCGGCCCGCAGCCACGTGGATTGCCGATCCCACGATCAGTCGCACCATTTTGTAAAGAAACCCATCGCCATCAATTTCCAACGTGATAAGTGGTCCGCGTTTGCGCAACCGGATGGCGTGCAGCGTCCGTTCACTGTTCTCCGGCGGTCCTCCTCGATTAGCCGAGAAGGCATGGAAATCATGATGCCCTTCCAGTTTCTGCGTGACCGCGCTGAGGGTTGCCATATCCACAGTCCCAGCCACATGCCAGGCCCGTCCCAGCTCGAGCGGGTGCATCCATGCACTATTCCATATTCTGTAACGATAGGTCTTTCCCAAGGAGGAAAAACGCGCGTGAAAATCTGTCGGCACCTGTCGGCTCCTCACCACGCGAATCGTCGATGGCAGGTTGCCATTGAGCGCGGCAATCCATTTATCCGCGCTCATCAGCTCAGGCACATCCACATGCACAGCTTGACCCAGCGCGTGAACCCCGGTGTCCGTCCGGCCCGCAGCATGCGTGCGTATGCGCTGCCCGGTCACCGTGCTGATGGCGGCCTCGAGATGGTCCTGCACCGTTCGACCGCTAGGCTGGCTCTGCCATCCATCGAAGGCAGCACCATCGTAAGCCACGACCAGCAACAATCTCATTTATAGCGGAGTCTGCGCGTCCAGGTAGCCCTGCAAAATAAACTGCGCAGCTGCCTGGTCGATCACCGCTTTGCTGTTCTTCGCGGTGCGTCCACTCGCATGCAATGCACGCTGGGCCGCCACAGTGCTCAAGCGTTCATCGCGCAGCAATACTTCGCAGGCAGTACAGGCGCGCAGCTGGTCTGCTAATTTGCGGCTTTTCTCCGCAGCCGACCCTTCCGAGCCGTCCATGTTGCGAGGCAACCCGATGACCACGGTTTTCACTTTCTCGCGCTCGATCAACTCGCACAGTTCTTTCATTGGAAATTTATCCTGGGCCACTTGCAGCGTGCCGCGCGGATGCGCCAGCATTCCCAACTCATCAGAGATGGCAACGCCGATACGCCGATCACCGGGGTCCAGCCCGAGAACACGTGCGGTGATCATTGTAACTGGGCGAGCAAACCCGGGATGATGCTCTTAATTTTTTCCGATCTATGAACTGAGGAAACAAGGATGGCGTCCTCAGTTTCCACCACAATCAGATCGCGCACACCGACCAGTGCCACCTGCTTGCCGCTGGCAGTGAAGACGATGTTATCCCGCGACTCCAACACTGCCACCGGAGAGTTCGATGCGTTGCCGCTCTCGTCTTTCTCCAGATATTTGGCCACCGCAGTCCAAGAGCCCACGTCGTCCCAATCGAAGGTCGCTTCCAACACCAAGACACGCCGGGCTTTCTCCATGATCGCGTAGTCGATGGAGATTTTAGGCAGCTTGCGAAAGCAGGTTTCCAGCGTGGCTTTCAAGTCCTTCGACTCGTGCACCTGCGCCACGAACCCAGCCAATGCGGGCGCATGGCGATTGAACTCGGTGATGATGCTTGGCACCGCCCAGACGAAAATCCCTGCGTTCCACCGGAAATTGCCCTGCTTTAAAAACCCCTCCGCCAACTCGGCATTCGGTTTTTCGCGGAAGCGCGTCACCTCGTGGAATGCAGATTTATCCGCCGTCTTTGCCTGGAGAGGTTTCCCCATTTCAATATAGCCAAACCCCGGACACGCCCACGAAGGCTTGATTCCTACAGTGATCAGATCGCCCGACTCCTGTGCCATGAGTGCGGCAGCACGCAGATCGCGCTGGAAAGCTTTCCGGTCTTTAATCAAATGATCCGCCGGCAGCACGACCATCGTCGCAAACGGATCGCGCACACAGATCCAAGCTGCACCGAGTGCGATGGCTGCAGCCGTGTCGCGCTTCTCGGGCTCAGCGACAATGTTATCCGCTGGCAGCTCCGGGCACAGCGCACGCACGGATTGTTCCTGGTCCTTATTTGTCAGGATAAGAATTTGCTCTTTGGGCACGAGACCATCCAGGCGACTAAGCGTGTCCTCCAGCAGCGTCTGTTTGCTGAAGAGTTGCAGCAACTGCTTGGGGCGATCTCGACGGCTAAGGGGCCAGAAACGTTCGCCGCTACCGCCCGCGAGGATGAGAACATAGATTTTGGCTGGTTTACGAGTGGCAGGGGAAGCGGCGGTGGGTGGCATCATCACATCATCCTTCGCAGCGCGTGCGGATTCGAGTTTATTTTTTGGAAGAATCGCGCGTATAGTGCGGCCACATTATGGATTCCCCGCACACAATTATTAAAGATACCGTCGCAAGTTGCACTCTATTTGCCGTGGCCCAGGCAGCTCTGGGAGCCGGTGTGGGCCTGCTGATTGCAGATAGGATGAACCGCACCGCACGCAACATCGCCGGCATCACCGCGATCTCTCTCGGCATCGCTTCCGCCGCGCCGTTCCTTGTCGGAATGTTCTCGCGCCAGATAAATTCCCCCCGCACTGCACGGGGCATGCGCAACCGACTCAATTCTATCCGGGAAGATTCCGGGATTCATTCCAGCGCGGAATTTTTCTAACCCCGTGGGCCGATGCATCGTGGTCATGGGCGTAAGCGGCTCAGGCAAGACCTCGGTCGGGCGCGCATTGGCTCTGGCCACGGGTGGGCTGTTTTTCGACGCGGACGATTATCATCCGCAGGAAAACATCGACCGCATGCGTGCAGGCATTCCGCTTACTGATCACGATCGGAGCGCATGGCTGCAGATTCTCGGGCAATTGCTGGCCACGCACTCCGAGGAGCGCCTTGTGGTTCTTGCATGTTCCGCGTTGAAAAAAATCTACCGCGATCAACTGCGCGATGCCGTGCCTCACGTGGAGTTCCTGTATTTGCATGGCTCGCCCGAGCTACTGGACTTTCGCATGCGACAACGTTCGGGACACTTCATGGCTGCTACGATGCTGCACAGTCAGCTTGAAGTGCTGGAACCTCCCGCCCGCGCGGTTACTTTGGAAATTACAAGCTCAATCCCGGATCTGGTGGCCGAAGCACGACGTCGGCTGAATCTTTAAGCGCAACAGGTTCAGATTTTGTGATGGGCCTTTCATTTTTGCAAATGATCGCAGACTATGCCCGCGTGAAACAACGTGTCGCCGCTTTTGAGGAACAAATTGGGAAAATTATTCTGGGGAAAAAGCAACCCATCCGGCTCGCCATTTCCTGCCTCCTGGCGGGCGGACACCTGCTGGTGGAAGACATTCCCGGTGTAGGCAAGACCACGCTATCGCATGCGATCGCGCGCAGCATGGGGCTGGAGTTTCGGCGCATCCAATTCACCAGCGATCTTCTCCCAGCGGATGTCACAGGCAACTCGATCTTCGATCGAGAATCCGGGACTTTTGTTTTTCATCCAGGCCCGCTATTCAGCCAGGTGGTGCTCGTCGATGAAGTCAATCGCGCAACGCCCAAGACACAAAGCGCCCTGCTGGAAGCCATGGAGGAAGGGCAAATCTCCATCGACGGAAAGACGCACGCGTTGCCAGACCCTTTCTTCGTCATCGCCACCCAGAATCCGCAACATCAGATCGGCACGTTTCCGCTGCCGGAATCGCAATTGGACCGGTTTCTTATGCGGATTGAAATTGGGGTTCCGGATCGCGCTGCCGAACGCACCATGCTGCTCGCGGGCGATATGCGGCGGGAACTGCGTGCCATCGAACCTGTCCTTTCGCCAGAAGATTTACGCTCCGTGCGGGATGCTTCACAAGCCGTTCACGCCTCCTCCGCGCTACTGGATTACGTGCAGGATCTACTGGATGAAAGCAGGCGGCTGCATCAGACAGGATTATCGCCGCGTGCTGGTCTCGCTCTGTTGCGTGCCGCCCGCGCGTGGGCATGGCTCGAAGACCGCAACATGGTGCTTCCAGAGGATGTGCAGGCCGTGGCGATGCCCGTGATGGCGCATCGGCTCGGCCACGAGCTTTCCTCAGACGGAGCGGCCGGTCGCGCTCTGGTAGAGAAGCTGCTACGAACTGTCGCGGTGCCGTGAGTGGGACTTGGATCAAGCCTACAGGCAATGCCGGCGCGTTGGCTCTGCTCGGCCTGGTGTTTCTTTATGCTGGCGCGAGTCAGGGCAACAACGCGGCTTACCTGCTGGGCTTTCTGCTTTTTGGAGCCACGCTCATCTCCATTCTGCATGCCTGGCAAAATCTCAAAAACATCGCCGTGCGGGTGGATGCCGTCCGTCCTGGATTTGTCGGCGATGATCTTCTCGTTCCGGTGGAACTTACCAATCACAGCGGTAAATCTGCATACGGAATCCGGTTGCGTTTTTTCAAAATGGATTCGCGCGATCATCTCATCCCGCAGCTCGAACCAGGCGGCAACTGGCGCGGCAACCTTGTGCTGCCAGCTACGCGGCGCGGCCCCCTTACGCTCCCCCGCGTCGCACTCAGCAGCTCGTTCCCAATGGGATTTTTCGAGGCGCATCGACACATCGATTCACACCAGCAGACATTAATCTATCCTGAGCCAGCGGGGCAGCCAACACTGCCCGTCGGCACTTCTGGCTTTGCCGGAAACGAAGCTGCCAGGAGCACGGAATACGGCGACGACTTTGCCGGGATGCGCTCCTACCAGCCGGGAGAATCGCAACGAAGAGTGGATTGGAAAGCGGTGGCTCGCGGAGCACCCATGCTGGTGAAGGAATTTGGCGGCACACGCACCGACGATCTACATCTAAGCCTGGAAAATGCAGGACCAGGCGGGCTGGAAGAACGGCTATCGCAGCTCACATTGTGGGCGTTGCGGGCGGAATCCCAGAGCATGCGCTACAGCCTGCAGCTCGCAGGTGACCGTGTGGGAACTGGCCTGGGGGAGAATCATCTCCATGCTGTTCTCAAGAAACTTGCACTCTACCCCGCAGAGACAAAACGATGAGTGGCACGCGTGATCTTGGTCAGATAGCTCCTCGTTCCGCAGTGTGGATGCTGTGTCTTGGGCTGAGCCTGGCCTCGCTCACATTGCTGCTTCACATCAGCCTTCCTCCTGCACTGCTTCTCCTTGTGTGCATCGCAGCTACATGGAAAGGCTGGCGCCCGAGCGTGCCGCGGCAGGCTTTGAAAATCGGGGTATTTGTCGGTGGCATGGGATTGGTGCTGCTCACGCATGGGAGTCTGCTCGGAGTGGAAGCGGGATTGTCGGTGCTCGCCATTCTTATCAGCCTCAAACTTCTCGAAGCCCATCGTCCGCGCGACTTCCATGTGCTGGTGCTGCTCGGATTTTTTCTTTGTCTCACATTGCTGTTTTTCTACCAGCAACTCTACGTCATGCTTTACGTCTTCGTAGTGGTGCTGATTCTTACTGCATCGCTGGTCCTATCTGGAGCTGGCGCTGCCATGCCGCGAAGCAAGGGCATGCGATTGGCCGCACGGCTTCTGCTGCAAGCGGTGCCGCTCATGGTGTTACTTTTTCTATTGTTCCCGCGCGATTTGGTTGGGGTACGCTTCAGTTTGCGTTCCAGCCAGATGGCCCAGACGGGCATGTCCAATCAAATGCTCCCCGGCTCAATAGCCTCGCTGGCTGAGTCTGAAGAACTGGCATTCCGCGTGGAGTTCCCTGCAGGCGAGATTCCGCGGACGCGCGATCTTTATTGGCGTGGCGGAGTGTTGTCGCGCTGCTTCGGTCTCACATGGTTGCCGGGCCGCAGTGCACTGCCTCTGCGCGGGCTTCCTGACTCTGGAGGCCGACAGATGCTTCAGCGGATCACCATGGAACCTCATGGGGGCTATTGGGTTTTCGCATTGGATCGACCGATCACCACTCCGCCAGGTTCAGCACTCATGACCGGGCAATATCTCCGCAGCAACCGCGCTAAAGATCGCACCAGCCGCTATGAAGTGGTGTCCCGCCCGGACGATACCGAGGC
>CBDUBV010000002.1:0-65268 GCA_965365475.1 uncultured Chthoniobacteraceae bacterium
GAGACTAGACTTGGGCGTGTGGTGTAGCAACGCTTTTCTCATCGAGAACGGCATCCGTCAGCCCCATATCTTGTATTGAAAGGATGTCGACTGCACAACGTGTGGGAGGTAACCGGTGGAGGGAAACGCTCCGCCGTTTCCATGACCACGCCGCAGGCGGCATTTTGCTCAGAGCGACTGTGCTATGATCCTCCAGCTTATAACAAACTGGTTGACAGCTTGTTTACGGTGCAGTATTTGCATCGCCAACTCTTATCAAGAGTGGCTGAGGGACTGGCCCTGTGACGCCACGGCAACCGCTCTGCGAAAGCAGGGGACCAGGTGCCAAATCCAGCTCGGAACTGTCTGCGAGGTCATATTCGCAAACATCCTGAGAAAAGATGAGAGATCCGATCAGCACCGGATTTCCATTTTTCCTCATCCGCGCGGGATGATTCCTGGCAGAGTTAAGTTCCATACTATGCAAGCTTATTTCTCCAATTTGAAGTGTCGTGAGTGCGGGCGGCTTTACCCGAAAGAAGCGATCCACATCTGTGAGTTCGACTTTGGCCCGCTGGAAGCTGCGTATGACTACGAGGCAATTGCGCGCGTGATGACGCGTTCGCTGGTCGAGTCGCGTCCGCACAGCATGTGGCGCTACCGGGAGCTGTTGCCAGTGGATGGCGAGCCGACTGTCGGGACTCAAGTGGGCTTCACGCCGCTGGTGCGTGCGCGGCGTCTGGCGGAGCGGCTCGGGGTGGAAGAGTTGTATATTAAAAACGACACGGTGAATTATCCCACGCTGTCATTTAAAGATCGCGTGGTGTCCGTGGCATTGAGCCGGGCGCGCGAGCTGGATTTCAAAATCGTCGCGTGTGCATCCACCGGCAATCTGGCCAATTCCGTGGCAGCCAATGCGGCTTCCGCGGGACTCAAGAGCTACGTCCTCATTCCGTCCAACCTGGAGCAGGGCAAAGTGCTGGGCTCGTTGGTGTATGGAACCAATGTGATCGGAATCCATGGTGCTTACGACCAGGTGAACCGACTGTGCTCGGAGATTGCGGGCAAATACGGTTGGGGTTTCGTGAATGTGAATCTGCGCCCTTATTATGCGGAGGGTTCGAAGTCGATGGGGTTCGAGATCGTGGAGCAACTTGGGTGGAAGACCCCGCGTCACACGGTGATTCCGATGGCCAGCGGGTCGTTGCTTACGAAAATCCATAAAGCGTATAAAGAACTGGCGATTGTCGGGCTTATCGAGGAGCAGGAATATTCCGTCCACGGTGCGCAGGCTACGGGGTGTTCGCCGATCAGTGCGGCTTTAAAAAAAGGGACCGACATTGTGAAGCCAGTGCCGAACCCTGAGACCATCGTGAAATCTCTTGCGATCGGCACGCCGGCGGATGGTTATTACGCCATTCACTCCATGAGGAGCACAGGTGGTGCGTGTGAGGATGCCACGGATGCAGAGGTGATCGAAGGCATTCGATTGCTGGCGGAGACTGAGGGTATATTTTCAGAGACAGCCGGTGGGGTGACTGTGGCGTGTGCAAAAAAGCTTATCGACTCGGGTCAGATACCGCGCGATGAAAGCATCGTCATCTGCATCACCGGGCATGGTCTCAAGACACAGGAGGCCATCCAGGGCCAATGCGGCGAGCCGAGGTTGATCAACCCGAGCTTGCGTGAATTTGAAGCTTTAGTAGCCGATGAACTGGTGTCAGCGTAGTCTCGTTTAACTCTATTTTTTTATGTCCACTAATGTAAGAATTCCGGTACCGTTGCGTAAACTCACACAAGACCAGGAGGTGGTCGCCGCCCAAGGGGGCACGGTGTCTGCGGTGCTGGACGATCTGGAGGCAAACTATCCAGGGTTAAAAGAACGACTTTGCGATGAGCATGGGAAGATGCGGCGGTTTGTTAACGTATATCTCAACGACGAAGATATCCGATTTCTGAACGAGCTTGATACCGAAGTAAAAGACGGTGATGAAATAAGCATCGTGCCTGCCATCGCCGGCGGGTAGAGGGTGGAGAGGTAAGCGAATCCGGTTGTCGAGCTTACAGGTTTTGTTGCGACAACCACCGGTTCTGAAGTTTGGGCTTCGAACTGTGAAACGAGACGATTGATAATGACAATGCTCAACCATTTTCATCAGCCAATCGTAGCGCTTGCGTTGCGCGGTGGGACACGGAATGATCGCCCGCATGCCCAAAGATGTGTATGAACTGAATGATCTCCGCCATTGGGAGGATGTGACCAGGGAGGAACCTGTGCCGCTGCGCCTCGCAGTAATGGGAGACCCGGTCGAACATTCGCGTTCTCCTCAGATGCATAACCCTGCGCTGGAATCCGTCGGCATAGCGGCGCGGTATGTGCGGTTGCACATTCGTCCTGAGGAATTGGAAGTGGCACTCAAGCTGTTGCCGGAGAAAAATTTTATCGGCTGCAATCTCACGATTCCCCACAAGGCGGCTGCGCTTGAGATTGTGAATCATGTAGATGGCCATGCGCGCCAGATGGGCGCGGTGAATACTGTGCTGGTGGATAACGGAGACCTTGTTGGCTACAGCACTGACGGGCCCGGTCTCGTGCGGGCGGTGCGCGAAGAATTCTCGATGGACCTCCGGGATTTGCGTGTGATGGTGCTGGGTGCTGGCGGGGGCGCGGGCAGATCGATCGCGGTGCAGTGTGCCATGGAAGGGTGTGAACGCCTGTTGCTGGTGAATCGCACGCACGCCAAAGCAGTTGACCTAGCAAAGGAATTGCAGGGTTATTTTCAAAGCGAACGATTGCTGGGTCCGTCGGAGCGTCTGGTCGCGGTGCCTTGGGAGGATGCGATTCTGCGCCATGCTTTGATCGATGTGGACTTGATCATTAATGCCACGTGCTTGGGGATGAAACGTTCGGACCCGCCGGTGCTGCCGATGAATGCCCTGTTGCCGCACCATCTGGTGGTGGACACGGTGTATGCTGGCGGTCGCACTGCTCTGCTGCAAACTGCGGCTGCTGTTGGTGCTCGCGGCGTGGGCGGTCTTCCCATGCTGTTGCACCAGGGTGCGCTTTCCTTCGAGATATGGTTTAATCAGCCCGCGCCACTGTCCGCCATGCGCGCGGGTCTGCATGGTGCTGTGTGATGAAGCCTGCGCAGCACGAACAGAACCTCTGCGGGATGTGCGGAATGTGCTGCGACGGATCGATGTTTGCCCGCGTGGTATTGCAGGAGGGGGAGCGGCTTCCGCGTGGCTCGCTGCGGGTGAAAAGACGTGGCGGTGAGACATTCTTTCCTCAACCCTGTGCTGCCCATGCGGACTGTGCATGCCGGGTTTATAATTGGCGGCCGCAGCGTTGTTCAAAGTTCGAGTGTCGGCAATTGCGGTTATGGATGCGCGGCGAGGTGGATTTCGATAGCGCAGCGGATGCGATCCGTGGGCTGCTTGCATTGCGGGATCGGGTGGGGGAATGCCTGGCCGTGCTGGGCGAGACGCGCAGTCACAAAGCCCTGGCCATGAGATGCGATGCTGCGCTGCGCGACGGCGACCCGGCAGCAGTGCAGCGTCTGCGCGCAACTTGGTGCGAGTATGAAATTCGCCTGCGTGAAGATTTCCTGGAAGGTTCCTCGCACAGCGATGAGGAGACCTGCTGAGCAGTATGCCGCTTGCAGCATACTCCTCGTACCGGGCGCCACTGGGATTCCGTAACGGCCACGTGCAAACGATTTTCCCCACGCTGTTGCGCAGAGTCCGCGCATGGACCAACGAGACCGAGCGCATCGAGCTGGAAGATGGCGACTTCCTGGATCTCGACTGGCGGCGTGGCGTGAGCACTGAGCGACTTGCGATCATCTCGCATGGGCTCGAAGGGGCTAGTCGCGACGACTACGTGCAGGCGATGGCCGCTGCGCTGGGCAGGGCAGGCTGGGATGTGTTGGCGTGGAACCTGCGCGGCTGCGGGTCGGAGCCGAATCGGTTGGTACGCTTTTATCACAGCGGCGCGACGGAGGATCTGCATGCGGTTGTGCGGCATGCGGCGGGCGGCTATCGGAAGCTGGCGTTGGTCGGCTTCAGTCTGGGTGGTAATCTGACGTTAAAATATCTTGGCGAACACGCAGACGTGCTGGATGGGCGGGTCGTGGGCGGTGTGGCATTTTCCACTCCGTGCGATCTGGCATGCGCATCGCAACAACTCGAGTCCTGGTGGAATACGTTCTACATGCGTCGCTTTATGCGGCGGCTCAAAGCAAAAGTGCGACGCAAGATGCATTTGTTCCCGGACAAATTGAGCGATGCGGGGATTGAAAAGATGCGCACCTTTCGCGAGTTCGACGGCGCATACACCGCGCCGCTGCACGGCTTCGCGGACGCGGAGGATTACTGGAGGAGGAGCAGTTGTCGGCAGTTTTTGGAGCGCATTACCGTGCCGACCTTGCTGGTGAACGCGCTCGATGATCCTTTTCTGGGGCCAGGTTGTTATCCGGTGGAGGAAGCCCGTGCGAGTCGGTCTTTCTACCTGGAGCAACCCCGGCATGGAGGTCACGTCGGTTTTGTGCTTTTCAACCCCGAAAACGAATACTGGTCCGAACAACGTGCCTGCGCTTTTCTTGATCAGGTTTGCCTGTAGGACAGCAGCCTGTGCTTGCGCATTTTCCGGAGCTTTTTTTCCGCACGATAAAACGCCGCATCAACCACACACTAGAGGCGGCTATCAGCAGGGTCACTATTACCATCTCCCAGTTCATAGTATCCACGACAGCCCTTGATAAGTGAACACCGCCGCCAGCCACGCCAGTAGCGTCATGAATGCGAATGTGCCCCACGCCCAACGCCAGTTCGTCTCCGCAGTCATGATGGCGATGGTCGCTCCACACTGCATGCAAATGGCGAAAAACACCATCACGGCCACGGCAGTCGGCACCGTAAATACAGGCTCTCCAGCCCGAGGACCTGTTGTCCACACTTCATTTGCAAGCCGCCCGCGCAGTCCGGGCGACTCCTCGTCTTCGTCGGCACCCAGATTGTAAATGATGCCCAAGGTAGCAATGATGACTTCGCGTGCAGGGAAGCTGGCGAGGATGCCCACCGTGATCTTCCAATCGAATCCGGCTGGCTCAAAGACGGGCTGAATCCAACGCCCTGCGCGGCCGAGGTAGCTTTGCTCTACGTAGGCGCTCGCGAGCTGTGCCTGATAGATGCCGCCATACGGACTTTCGTTATCCAGCAGAACTTCCTCTGTGACACCCTGCGCACGATATTCCTCGATCAATCGCGAGCGGGTTTCCTGTTCCACAGTGTCCGGGCGCGGAAAGTATAGCAACGCCCAGATGATGATGGCCATGGTGAGAATCACAGTACCCGCGTCCGTGATAAACCGGCGTGCCCGATGCCAGATGCGCCAGTAGGTGTCGCGGAAAGTCGGGCGTCGATATGGCGGAATCTCAAGTACGAATGGCGGGGAAGGGGATCGCAGTATTTTGTTCTGCAATATCCACGCGGCGGGAAGCCCGAGAACCGGGCCGAGCAGGTGCATGGCAAACAGCACCGCCGCAGCCGCTGTTGCACCATATGCCGGCTCGATGAAAGCACCAATCATGAGCACATATACTGGCAGCCGCGCTGAGCAGGACATCCAGGGCGTGATCAAGATCGTGGTGAGCCGACTTTTCGGGTCTTCGATTGTTCGCGCAGCCATGATCGCCGGAATGGCGCATGCAAATCCGGACATGAGCGGGACGAAACTTTTCCCGCTCAGCCCACTCCAGCTCAGTGCGCGATCTATTAAAAAAGCTGCCCGTGCGAGGTAGCCGCAATCCTCGAGCAGCGCGATCAGCAGTGTTAAAATGAGTATTTGCGGAAGAAATATGAGCACTGATCCAATGCCTGCAACGATGCCGTCCGCGACGAGACTTTGCAGCATGGGTGTGGACTCGAGGAATCCTGCGGTGAATTCCTGAATGCGCAAGGTGCCTGCCTCGATCAAGTCCATCAGCGGTGCGGCGCCGGAATACACCGAGTGGAATATGCCAAACATGAGCGCGGCAAAAATCACCAAGCCAAGGAATGGATGTATCAATAACGAGTCGAGCCGATCGGTCCATCGCGTGGAGAGCTGGGCGGACTTCACCACGCGGCCCGCGAGCAGACTGCGGATGCGCGGGAATAGCAACACCGGCTCTGCATTGGAAGGCGCGTTGCCACCAGCAAGGATGCGGCGATGCGCCTGCGCCAGCACGTCTTTGATAGCCAGATCGTGAGGGTCCGTCTGTGGCAGCGAGTCGAACAGCAGTCGTTGAGCATGGAACTTGCGCACGCCATCGTCGGCGATATGCGGCAGTGCAGCACTCACCATCGCCACGGCTTCGCGGACGGAGTCCGGCCACGTGATCGGGCGCATGACAAGTTGTTGCTGATGACTTTTTATAATAGCTGATTTGAGTTGATCGATCCCACGCGAGCGATGCGCGATGGTGGGCACCACTGGGATTCCCAACTCCTGCTCGAGACCAGCTAGGTCGAAAGTCCAACCTCCCGCTGTCGCTTCGTCGAAAAAATTTAAAGCCAATACCATGGGGCGACCCAGAGCAGCGCATTGCAATGCTGGCAGCAGTGAGCGCTCCAATTTACCTGCATCCACCACACAGACGATGACGTCCGGCGTGGGGCCGATATCGGGATGCCCAGCCAGAACTCGGACGCTGATGTGTTCGTCCATCGACAGCGCATTGAGGCTGTAGGTGCCGGGAAGGTCCAGCAGCGTGAATGCCTGGCTGCCGAGATGGCCGGTGCCTTCCTTGCGCTCGACAGTGACCCCCGGATAATTGCCCACGCGTTGGCGCATGCCAGTGAGGCGGTTGAAAATCGAGGTCTTTCCGACATTGGGCTGACCTACCAATGCCACTCGGATCGAGGCCGCGTCGCCGGAAATGGGGGGAGAGACGCCGACAGCCTCAAGACTCATGAGTAACCTCGACAGAGGCGGCGTCGCAGGTGCGCAGAGCGATGACGGAAGCAGACGAATGAATTTTGATCGGTCCAGCCAGTGGGGCTTGCTGGTGGCGTTCGATGGATTGGCCAGGCAGTATGCCCATGGACATGAGACGCTGTGCCAGAGCGGGATGATTGGAGCAGGAGGAGATCGAGGCCTTTTGGCCGCGGGACATTCGGGCGAGGGTATTCATCGTGCAATTGAGACTCGTTCTCTATAAGGCTTGTGGTGATAATATGCACGTCCTTTTTTACAGCATTTGATTTGCGCAAGACCCTCACTCATATTCCTGCGATGTTGCAATCCACCGTGTCCGGAAATATCAGGCGCACTTTGTCGCAGGACTTGGAAGTGCTTCGTGCACGGGCGGAGCTGGGGCCATTGACGCTAGGCCAATTGGAAGCTGCTTTGCACGGACGCGGGTTCCTGGTCATGATTCTGCTGTGTTCGCTGCCATTCGTATTGCCAATTCCGATCCCCGGTTTATCCATTCCATTCGGGTTGGTTATTTGCGTTTTGGGTTTTCGGCTGATGTTGGGACAACGCCCCTGGCTGCCGCAGCGAATGTTATCGCGGGAGTTATCGCCAGCGGTCATGGCCCGAATGCTCAATGGCGGTCTGCGCCTGGCCCGCGTGCTGGAGCGATTTGCGAGGGTGCGCCTCACGCAGATTTCGCGCTGGGCATTCATGCGCAACTTGACGGGGGCGGCAATATTTATCGAGGGCATTGTGCTTTCCATGCCGCCGCCAATGATCAATGCCATACCCGCCATCTCCCTGGTTGCGCTGACAGCGGGCGTGCTTGAGGAAGATGGAGTGCTTATTCTATTAGGTTACATCGCCACGTTTCTTTCGCTCATCTACCTTGCTCTGCTGGTAGCACTAGGGCGCGCGGGCATTGAAAAAGTGCTAACGTTTTTTTAAAATTTCTTCATTGCAGCGATCAGTGCCGTGAGGCTACAGTCACTTCTGATCATGAAAATCCCAACCTGTCTCCTCCTGACACTTTCTTTCACAGCCGTTGCATTTGCAGACATCCATGAGCCTCCAGCGGCGGATCACGGCCCGACTCGCAAATTTTCCCGCGGCATAGCCAACATTGCTTTTGGTGCGACTGAGATTCCAAACACAATCGGTCGCCTGAACGTGCGCGAGGGCAATAATGCCGCAGCGAGTTATGGCGTGGTGAAAGGCGTGCTGCGCACGGTGGACCGCGTGAAGTATGGGGTGTACGATGTGGTCACCTTCCCGTTCCCAACATACAAGGGGAAATATACACCGCCGTACAAGAGCGATCTGGTTTGGAAACATAGCGGCTACTCAGAATTTCCCGAAGAGCTGGGTACCGAGACCAAATACACCTACGGGCGCAACAACGACTAGGTCGGCACCCGCCCCGATCCTGATCCTTAGTAGGTCTGCAAGCTGGTTGGGCGCAGTCCAATTATCGCATCTAAAGCATCCAAGTTGCGGAGGGGTCGGTGGAATGGCTGCTCGACATGTTACGGCGGGCTATTGCATCGCTGATCAGGGGCCTGTGAAATGTGAATTCTGCCTCAGCATGTGCTTGTGGGTAAGGTGCGCCCCAATGTTTGGACAGCCCCTTCGCGCACGATAGCCGCCGAGCCCGCTTCACGTTCACTCGATGCCCTGGCGCAGCCAAGCCGAGCCGGGTCGCGCCAAAATTTCCCGGATGAACCTTCTTTCCTCCGAATCTGCGGTGAGACACTATATTTCTGTGAACCCGGACAAGTCTTCCATTCGCCGCAGCATGCGCGAGATGTTGCGATCGATGTCTCCAGGTTGCATCCAGGAAAAAAGCCGCTTGCTAGTCGCAGAGATCGTGCGATCAGCCATCTGGCAGGATGCGCGCTGCGTGATGATTTTCTTGCCCATGCCGGGTGAGCCGGACGTGCGCTCGCTATGGACGCCGACGAAGAAGCTGTGCGTGCCTTGGATGGATGGGGATGAAATAAACGTCCGCCTGGTCACAATGGAAAATATGCTTTATGGGACATCATCCGCTCGCGAACAGCAATTGATCGCGCCCGATGAGCTTGATTTAATTCTCGTGCCTGGGCTGGCATTCACACCTGCGGGCGAGCGTCTTGGGCGGGGCAAGGGACATTTCGACCGATTCCTGGCTGGCACTTCCGCCATCCGGGTGGGTGTATGTTTTACAGAACAACTACAGACCACACTGCCCACTGAACCGCACGATATTAAGATGCACCATCTGGTGACGGCGTAGCTGCGGGTTCGGGCGCAGGTTCTGCGGACTGGGGGGCGGGAGGCGCATTGCGAGCGGAAAGAGCTTCGCGTAGTTCACGAATCCATTGGCTGAAATTAGCGTGGCCGGGATAGGTCTTGATGACGGCAAACATTTCCTGCAACGCCCGGTTGGGTTGGTCGAGATGAAGGTATTCCTTGGCTCGCATCCATTGCAACTGAGGCTTCTGCACTTGCACAAAATTGGATTGATCCATGCGCCGATCGCTGGCTTCCGCGCGGCTTTGGCCAAGCGAAATACGGCGATCCCAATAGACGAGGGTTCGGGCGTCCTTGGCTTTGCGCAGCTCAGGCAACAGTATTTTATCAAAGATGCCATCCACATTGCCGGGATTCATTTCCCATTCTTTTGCGTCTTTAAGTCGGCCCTGCAATCCAAGTGCTTTGATGAAAATACTGCGGTCCACCCCCGCCCGATCTCCCAGCCAATCCTCATGCAGCCCTTCGTTCTCGGCGAGTGTGAGCACGTCGGCGGTGTAATTTATCAAGTCCCGAGCCAGCTCATCGCGCTTCTCGCCCGCAGCCGCCCGGATGGTCAGTGCAAGATAGCGCAGATGCAGTTGCAATGAGGCTTGAAAATTTTTGTCTCGCAGCTTGTCGATATTCTTTTTTTTCCACTCCTGAAACAAAGTGTTCTCGCGGGTGCGTCCCTGGAAATCGGTTGCTGCGACGGCTTGCTCGTAGAAAGCAATGGCATCTGTCGGAGAACTCGCTGCCGCCTGCACTTGGCGGGTGAGATTTGCAAAATCAGTGGTCAATGTTTCTTCGCGGGTCTGCTCGATCTCTTTCAAAGCCGAGAGCAGCTCAGCCAGATTCACCGGCGGTGCGTCCTGCGCAGGCAAAAGGGAGGAGCCGAGGGAGAAGAGTGCGACCAGCAGAGAGGGGAATTTCACGAAGACTGAAGAAATCATCCAGGGTGCGAAAAATCAATCGCGTAGTTGAGAGGTCATTGGACAAGGAGATGGAATCGGGCAATAGTGCGGGTAAATCTCAACCAGGGAGGAAGCTATGAACGTGCATTTAAATCAGATCGGGGCCGACGGTTTGCATTTGGAAGGACAAGAGGACAGCGCCATGCTCGATGTGCAGGACCCGCTTGTGAAGCCCGTGGGCCCGATCGCATACCAACTCGATGCGGGCATTTCCGGGCGAAGCTTTTTCGCCACCGGGCGATTGGAAGCGCCCGTGGACTTTGAATGCGTGAAGTGTTTGCGATGGTTTCGGCGTGCAATGATCGTCGAGGATTTTGCTGTGCAGGTCGATCTTACAGGCCCTGAAATGATAGACTTGACGCCTTACGCCCGAGAAGATATCCTCCTCGCCTTTCCGTCCCATCCGCATTGCGATTGGGATGGTCAAACCGAGTGCCCCGGAGTCGATCCGGTTCCTGCTCAAGTGCGGGAACAGGATGCCGATTCCACCACATGGGGCGCGCTCGATCAACTTAAGATTAACACCTGAACATACCATGGCAGTCCCAAAACGTAGAACATCCAAAATGCGCCAGCGCACCCGCGCAGCAGCTAGCCGCTGGAAAGCACCCGAACTCGCCAAGTGCGGGCAATGCGGCAGCAGCACCCGTTCCCATACTGCCTGTCCCTCCTGCGGCTATTACAATGGCCGTCAGGTTCTGAGCGTCGAGTCGCTCTAACAAACTGTCCTTTTTGGATTATTCCTCGCAGCCGGATGTGGCCTTTATGCCCATCCGGCTACTTGTTTTTCCTGCCCTTCGCGCTGGGACCGGTGAGCGGATGCGCTCGATTGCGTGCTGCTGTTGCGTATAGGAAAAAGTCAGTCCACCGGAATCTCGCGTTCCACCATTTCGCATAGAACGTGGAGAAGAAATTTGTGCATTTCCTGGATGCGGGCTGTCAACTTTCCCGGGACGATGAATTCGACATTTGCAAGACCCGCGCATCGTCCTCCATCTCTGCCGAGAAAAGCGATGGATTTCATCCCGAGGATGTCTGCCTCTTTCAACGCTTCGACAAGGTTCTGCGAATTGCCGCTACTGGTAAATATGATGAGCACGTCGTCCGTTTTGCCGTAAGCGCGCACCTGGCGAGCGAAAATCTCGCCAAATTCATAGTCATTACCGATGCAGGTGAGAATGCCCCCCTCCGCAGCGAGACAGATCGCGGGGTAGGGTCGCCGCTCGCCCAGAAATCGCCCCACAAACTCACCGGCCAAATGTGCGCCATCGCATGCGCTGCCGCCGTTGCCGCAGACCAGCATTTTATTGCCAGCGATGAGTGCCGCGCTCAGCATCTCGGCAGCCTGGTCCATGGCGTCGTGATACTTGGCAGACTCTTCCAGAAGTCTCATCAAAGCGTCTGCCGAACTTTGCATAGGGTGGCTCATAGATTCACTCCAGTAGCAGCAAAATCAGCCAGCGTAAAAGTTAATTTCCTGACTAGACCGTATTCATCCTTCAATTGAAATCGTCGATGGATAGCCAGGCGAACTTCCTGCCAGAATACTCCAAATATACTGGCACCTGGAGAGCGACCGCGCGAAGTGCTTGGAATTCTCTTTTGCTTTGAACACGGGCCAGGGATCGGGCAACATGCCGCGTTATGTGCACCGCCACCCATCGCATTCCTGCGACGTCTGCCAATCTCGGCCCCGGTTACGATTGTCTCGGCGTGGCGTTGCGTTTGTATAATGAAGTCACCGTGCGCAGCGGCGCGAGCCAGCAGTCACCACACCCCATGGCAATTGAGTCCGCGCAGGCTTTTGCACGACGTGCCGATGTGGATTTGTTCGAGTTTGATTGGTCAGTAAAAGGCGATGTGCCGATGTCGCGCGGCCTCGGCAGCAGTGTCACGGTCCGGCTTGGGCTGCTCCACGGTTTGAATGAACTCGCGGGAAGTATTCTTGACGCCAACGATCTATACCGGCTCTGCGTAGAACTCGAAGGCCACCCCGATAATGCCGCGCCGGCAGCTTTCGGTGGCTTTACCGTGGCAGGGGCGGATGCCACATTCAGTCGCTTCAAAGTCGATCCAGCTTTGCAATTTGTAGTTTTTATTCCTGAGATGCAGATGCTTACTAAAGAAGCGCGAGCCGTCCTGCCTGCTGCCATTCCGCACGAGGACGCGGTGCGCAATGTGGCAAACGCATGCCGCATCGCAGCAGCGATGGCTGCTGGAGAGTATGAGAAACTGCGCGGCGTCTTCGATGACTTTTTACATCAACCTTACCGCGCGAGCCTCATGCCTTGTCTGCCCGAGGTGATTCGGGCGGGCGTAGCGGCTGGCGCGCTGGGTGGTTACTTAAGCGGCTCAGGTTCGTGCATGGCATGCGTGACGCTGAAGCAGGCATCGGAGGTGGGCAGCGCCATGGCGCAAGCCGCAGCGATGCCGGGCGAGCTGGTCATCCTGCAGCCTGACAATGAAGGCGTCCGCAAAATCACCATATAGTCATGCCACGCTGGCGCGATAGTCTTGAGCAATTTGCCGTCGAAGTCATCTTTGAAAGGCGTCTGGGCAAAAAAGCCGCCATTTTTCGCTGGTTCCTCCACGGCCTTGGTAAAATATATCAGGCTGTCGTGCAGTGCAGGAATTACCTCTACCGTGAACACATTGTGCACGATCATCAGCTCGGGTGCATGGTGCTGACCGTGGGCAACCTGACGGTCGGCGGCACGGGGAAAACTCCTGTGGTGGACAAGCTCGCGCGAGACCTGGCAGATCGTGGACGCAAGGTTGCAATTCTGAGTCGTGGCTATAAAAGTGCGAAGCCGCCCTTGCTGCGCCGACTCAAGTTGCGTCTTACCCGGTGGGAGCCCGATCCGCCACGCGTGGTGTCCGACGGCACCAACTTGTTGCTCGACAGTCGCACGGCAGGGGATGAGCCTTTCATGCTGGCTCGCAATTTAAAAAACGTGATCGTGATCACAGACCCGGATCGTGTGCGAAGCGGTTTGTATGCGATTGAAAAATGGGGCGTGGACACTTTGGTGCTGGACGATGGATTTCAACACTTACGTTTAAAGCGCAGATTGGACATCGTGCTGATCGACCGTCAGGCGCCCTTTGGCAACGAGTATATGCTGCCACGCGGAACTCTGCGCGAGCCAGCGCGCAATCTGAGCAGAGCAGGACTTATCCTGATCACCAAAAGCGATGAGCATGGCAACGAGGAACTCATCAGTCGCATACGCGAGTATAACCGCACGGCCGACATCATCGAGTGCCGCCACAAGCCGCTGCACCTCGAGCATGTGTATGGTGGCGACAAACAGCCGCTTGATTACTTGTGCAATCGCTATGTGGGCAGCGTGTCGGGTATTGCGCGGCCGGAGAGTTTTGAGAATAGTCTTCGCGGGTTGGGCGCAAAATTGATCGTGACCAAGCGCTACGCAGATCACCATCGGTTCAGCGCGAAGGAAATGCAGAACTTTATCCGGCGATGTGTGGAACGCGATCTGGACGCGATCATCACGACAGAAAAAGACGCAGTCCGCTTTCCAAAAATAAGCCACTGCGAAATTCCGATCTATTTCCTGCGAGTGGAGATCGAGATATTGCGCGGTCAGGAATATTGGGATCGGCTAGTGGAACGCGTGTCCCAGCGGCAGTCTGTGCCGTCGGGCTCGCGTATGTTTCTCGTGCCATGACCATGAGCGCAGCACTTCTCCTAGCGGAATGTCTCGCAGGCGATTCGTGCGCGTGGAACCGCTTGCTGGACGAACACTACGGACCAGCGGCCCGATTTGTTGCGCAGATGGCTTTCGATGCAGTGGAGACGGGTGAGTGAGCAGGCAACCGCACAGCCGTGCAAAGGCGTTCATATCGTGGATGCGAATATTTTTAGCTTTATTGATCGTGTGTTCAACGACGCGAGCGGGAGAATGGAAAATCGCTCAGCCAGGCTGGCATTATGAATTTCCTCGCGACCATGGGCCCCACCGTGGGTTCAAGACGGAGTGGTGGTACTTCACCGGCAATCTGCAGACCAAAAATGGCGAGAGATTTGGATACCAGTTGGTGTTTTTTCGACAGGAGATCGTGCCGCCTGGCAGGCGTGTCGAATCCGCTTCACGATTTGTAGTGTCGGAGGTTGGGCTGGCGCATTTCGCTGTCACGGACGCCAAGGATGGCGGATTCTATTTTGATCAGCGACTCAGCAGAGGTGCTTTCGGTGAGGCCGGGTTTTCAACGCCAGGAGCGCAGGACAGCAGGCTGGCATGGAATGGCCAATGGGAATGTCGGCTCGATAAAGCAGGTGTTTTTTACATCCGCGCGGAGACCGAGAAATATGCGCTCGAGTTGCAGCTACAGCCGGTGAAAAAGCACGTCGTTCATGGTGCCGACGGGGTGAGCCAGAAGTCGGCTGGCGTCGGGCGCGCATCGCATTACTATTCTTTCACGCGCATGCAAAGCAGTGGAACTCTTCGTGTGCTAAAAGATAATCTGACGGTGATGGGAGAAAGCTGGTTCGACCATGAATGGGCGACAAACCAGCTGGCTGCTGAGCAACAAGGCTGGGATTGGTTTAGCATTCAGTTTGATGATGACACCGAGCTAATGCTTTTTCAGTTGCGAAGAAAGGACGGAACTATGGATGAATATTCCGCTGGCACATTTATCCGTGCCGACGGCAGCACGCAGGCACTGAAGGCATCGGAATTCACTCTGACGCCCGTGCGCTGGTGGACAGCGGTTGGGGATGCGCGGTATCCGGTCGCATGGCGGGTGGAAGTGCCCAGTTTGCATATGGACTTGAGCGTCACCACTCCGGTGGAACACCAGGAACTATATCTTGCCCCGGTGCGGTATTGGGAAGGCATGATCGAAGCCAGCGGGGGCGGTCGCACAGGGCGCGGGTATCTTGAAATGACGGGCTATGCGGGGAGCATTCCCGGCATGCAAGCTACGGAGTAAAAAAAAGTCCGCCAGAGAGCCACGACAAAGAGAAGATAACTACCGTTGCTGCATTCCTGCCCTGGCGGGGTTCGTCATTTCTCAGTCCATGGTCCCTGACGGACCACGAAGTAAACACGAGCGATGGAATAAAGCAAAAACTCTTTCTATCTTCTTGCATTTTCACGGCGTGCTCGTTCTATTGTTCACGCAGTTTGCTTTCATTTGCGCTTGCAAATATAATTCCGCGTAATAAAAGGCAAATGCTCCCACGCAATATTCGAACCTTCCCTTATTCTACTTATCCCCCGTAACTCGTATGGCAAAAGCTCTTCTCGGCGTCACGATAGCACTTCTTGTAGGTGCCACAGTTCTTGGATACCTTAACAAACAGAAATACGATGGCCTGAAAGCCGAAAGCGAAGGTGCCTTGTCATCCATTGACAGCCTTAAACAAAACGTCATCTCCGCTGAGACCGCTCAGAAAGCGGCTGAGGCCACACTTGCTGAGAATGCTGCGAAACTGGAGCAAGCCGCGAGTGACCTAACTCGTGCCCAGACCGAGGCTCAGACTGCTCGCACGGAACTGGCTGCTTTAAACACTCGCATAACGGAAAGCACGGCCAAGATCACCGAGCTGGAATCTCAACTGGCTGCTGCCGCTGCCAACACTTCCCAACCCGCCGAGGCTCCCGCTGCTGATGTTGCACAGCTGGAAGCCAAGCTCAAGGAACTCGAGGGACAAGTAGCGGCTGCCGAAGAAGAGAAAAAAATTCTCACCGAGAAGGTCACCTCCGCGCAGCAGGAAGCCGACAATCTTCGCTCTGCCGAACAGAAGCGTGTGGGCAGCATCATGGCACAAGGCTTGCAGGGGCGCGTGGAAGCCTACAACCCGGCATACAATTTTGTGGTGCTGAATATCGGCGACCGCCAGGGTGCTGTAGCAAACGCAGAGATGGTCGTAACCCGCGGCGGCAACATGATCGGCAAGATTCGTATCGCATCCGTCTATCCGACAAATTCAGTTGCGGATGTCGTGCGCGGCACTGTGCCGCAAGGCATTCAGATTCAGCCCGGCGACCGTGTCATTTATCCCGGTCAATAAGCCGATGCGCCTGATTACCCGACTGCTGGTTTCCAGCTTGTATCTGTGCCTGGCAACTCTGCTGCCAGCACTGTCCGGCTGTGCGACAGATTCGACGGATAGCCCGGACCAGAGTTCCATCCCATGGAACCGACCCGAGCGGTGGGAGGGGTCTGCTGGGATCCCTGGCTTTGGCGGCGCCAACGAAGGTCGTTAACCCGGCATGGCGGGGCGAATCCTCGTCATTCGTGGCGGTGCCATCGGGGATTTTATTCTCACCCTGCCAGCCATTTCTTTGTTGCGGGAGAATTATCCCGAGGCCCACTTGGAAATATTAGGCTATCGCCACATTGTCGAACTCGCACGCCGACGACATTACGCGTCGGAGACTCGTTCTATCGAGTATGGTGCTTTATCGAGATTTTTTATTCCACGCAGCGATCTGCCGCCTGAGTTGATGGAATATTTCAGATCTTTCCATCAAGTGATCAGTTACCTCTTCGATCCAGACGGTTCTTTTGAGCAGAATCTCCTGCGATGCGGAGTAAAGCATGTCTTGATCGGCCCAGGCAAATTGGACGACTCAGCGCACGCATCCCAGCAGTTGGCCCGCCCTTTGGAGCGGATGGCACTGTATCTCGAAGACACATCTGCACGGCTTTACCCGTCGGAGGTTGATCGCGCGGCAGCGCTCTCGCAGCTCGGAAGTGACTCGCGACCCATCATCACGATTCATCCCGGCAGCGGCGGCAAAGCAAAGGTGTGGGATGTGAGCAATTGGCTTGAACTCATACGTTCCGTGCAACAGCGCACAAATGCGCGAATTGTAATTGTGGGTGGAGAGGCTGATGCCCTCGTGCTGGCATCATTGCGACATGAAATAAATGTGAGAAATGTTTTGTTCCTGGAAAACCTGCCGCTGCCCACGCTTGCAGCCGTGTTGGAACGCAGCGCGATTTTTCTTGGTCACGATAGCGGCATTTCGCACATCGCCGCTGCTGTCGGCACGCGATGCGTGTTGTTGTTTGGCCCCACGGACCCCGCAGTCTGGGCGCCGACAAACACTGCTGTGGAAGTGTTGCGAGCACCGTGTGGCTCGATGCACGGATTGTCCATCGAGCATGTGTCGGCTCGTGTTCACGAAGTGCTTGAAACGGCTGGGATTTACTGAAAAGAAAATCGCATGCCTTTCCTGCTAAAACTATTTTTAAGCGTGGCGATCATTCTCATCGTGACTGAAGTCACCAAGCGGTTTGGTGTCTGGGGTGCTCTGATCGCTTCGTTGCCTTTGATTTCAATACTCGCCATGGTCTGGATTTACGTGGACACGGGCGATACGGCCAAAATCGCTGAGTTTTCTTTGCAGGTGTTCTGGTTTGTTCTCCCCTCGCTCGGACTGTTCCTATCGCTTCCCTGGCTTCTACAGCGCATGCCATTCTACCCCGCGTTGGGTTTAGCCTCCCTCATTGCGATGGCACTGTTCGCTGTAATGTTATGGGTTCTGCGACTGTTTAACTATCGCCTTCTCTAAATCGTTCCGTTTGGAAAAGTCGTTCTGGATTTCTTCTCCATGGTCAAGCTAGGCTCATCTAACTCTCATGAGATTTAAAACGATTCTTTTTTTCGGCGCTCCCGGCAGCGGCAAAGGCACCCAGGGCATAACACTCGGCAACATCCCCGGTTTTTATCACTGCGCTTGCGGCGATGTATTCCGTTCCCTGGATTTGCGCACCCCGCTCGGGCAGGCATTTCTCGACTACAGCAGCCGTGGGCAACTTGTACCGGATGAGATCACAGTGAAACTTTGGCGCGTGCGGATTCAAAGTAATGTGGAGACCCGCGAGTTCCGGCCCGATCTCGATCATCTCGTCCTGGATGGCATCCCGCGCAATGTGCACCAGGCCAAACTTATGGAGGAAATGATCGATGTGAAATGCGTGTTCCACCTTTCCTGCCCAAACCGCGAGGAGCTTGTCTCGCGCCTGAAACGCCGCGCACTGCGGGACAATCGCCTGGACGATGCGAATGAAGAAGTAATCCGGCGCCGCCTGGACACCTATGAGAATGAATCGCGGCCAGTGCTCGATTACTACGGGCCGGATAGAGTCCATGTGGTGGACGCGATGCGGGACCCGGTGGTGGTGCTGCACGAGATCACAGGATTGATCGTGCATCACGCTTTGCAAAATTGAACAATGCGTATCGGTGTAGTTGCGACGGGCGATATAGCACTTCCGGTTCTAACGACACTTTTGGAATCGCAGGAGCACCATGTGCTCGCGTTGATCACGCAGCCAGATCGACCCGCAGGGCGAACTCAACAACTGCGGGCACCTGCTGTTAAAGCACTTGCCCAACGCCATTTTGTCCCGATCTTTCAACCAGACCGCATCCGCGATCAAGCGGCAGTGGATCAAATCCGCTATCTCCGCCCGGACGTGTTGGTGGTGATGGCCTACGGGCAGATTCTTCCGCGTTCGATCCTGCGTCTGCCTGCGGTGGCCTGCTTGAATCTGCACGCATCGCTTCTGCCGCGGCATCGCGGAGCTGCTCCGATCCAGGCCGCGATCGAGGCCGGTGATCGGAAGACGGGCATTACGGTCATGTATATGGCAGAGGGTCTGGATACGGGCGATGTGTTGCTACAAAAAGAAATCACTATTCGCCGTCGAGAGACTGGGGGAAGTCTGCATGATCGACTGGCCGCGCTTGCGCCTGCCGCATTGCTCGAGGCATTGCGGGATTTGAAAAACGGAGTTGCCCCTCGCGCAGCACAGAATGAAACGGAGGCGACATATGCGGCGAAACTCACACGAGAGAGCGGGCGCATCGATTGGCATGCGGACAGCGGCCAGATAGAGCGTAAAGTTCGTGCGATGAATCCGTGGCCGGGTGCTTTCACGACCATGCCTGAGGCGAGGGGTATGAAGAAATTGAAGATTTTTTCGACTATAAAGAGCAGCCGTAGCGGGGCTCCTGGCGAGGTGCTTGCGGCGGACCGCCATGGTGTGCTCGTGGCTTGTGGTTGCGGCGCACTGCTCCTGCGTGAGGTGCAGCTCGAAGGGCGCACCCGCTTGAGCCCAAGGGAATTCCATGCCGGACATCCCATTGCAACGGGGACGGTGATGGGTGGGGCGTCCGGAATATAAAAATCTGCCCCAGATCATATGGAGCCCACCTTTTAACTCGACTATTTACCGCGCTTAATCACTTTTTAACAAATGCTCATCCGACCCAAAATTCGCGGCTTCATTTGCACCACAGCTCATCCCGAAGGATGTCTCGCTCACGTTCGTGAGCAGATTGAATACATCAAGAGCCAGCCACCCTTGCAACATGGCCCCAGGAACGTTCTCGTGATCGGTGCATCCACTGGCTACGGACTCGCCTCGCGCATCGCCGCAGCATTTGGAAGCGGTGCCGCCACCGTCGGATTATTTTTTGAAAAACCGCCTGCAGAAGGCAAGCCGGCGTCGGCAGGTTGGTACAACTCAGTCGCCTTTGAGCAGGAAGCCAAGGCAGCGGGCCTGTATGCAAGAAGCATCAATGGCGATGCTTTTTCCGACGAGATCAAACAACAAACGATCGACCTTATCCGTCAGGACATGGGCACGGTGGACCTCGTGGTTTACAGCCTCGCGTCGCCGCGCCGGGCTAATCCGCGCACAGGCGAAGTGGCCCGCTCGTGCTTAAAACCCATCGGCGAGTCTTACACTGCGCAGACGCTCGATACTGATCGCGAGTTGGTCTCAGAAATCACTATCGCTCCGGCTACTGAACAGGAGGTTGCGGAAACGCAGTCTGTCATGGGCGGCGAGGACTGGCAGTGGTGGATCGAAGCACTTGAGCAGGCCGGTGTTCTTGCACATGGCGCAAAGACGGTCGCTTATTCCTATATCGGACCCGAGATGACCTTTCCTGTCTATCGCCATGGCACCATCGGCAAAGCCAAGGAACATCTGGAACAGACCGCCCACGCACTGAATGATCGACTGCAACCCCACGGCGGCGGCGCCTACGTCTCAGTCAATAAAGCACTCGTCACGCAGGCCAGTTCTGCCATCCCGGTAGTCCCGCTTTACATCGCGCTGCTTTATAAAGTCATGAAAGAGCATGGCACCCACGAAGGCTGCATCGAGCAGATTCAGCGCCTGTTCGCGGAACGCATGTATGGGCAAGGTGAAGTTCCAGTAGATGAAGCCGGACGAATCCGCGTGGACGATTGGGAGATGCGTCCGGAAATCCAGGATGCGGTGTTCGCGCTCTGGCCTCAGGTCACGACGGAAAATCTGCGCGAGATATCCGACTACGCAGGCTATCAGAAGGAATTCCTAAAACTCTTCGGGTTTGGTCTTCCAAGCGTGGACTACGAGGCAGAGGCTGATCCAGAAATGATGAACGGCAAACCCGCCGTCTTGTCTTAGCGCACCGCCCATCTTCACAGTAGCAATTGGCAGGAGCAGCTTGCGGTGCTTTCGCCTATTAGCGATTGCAGACTTCTCCCGCCTCATCTGTCCGGACGTGGGCATTTATCTTCGAGCTTCCCGTTGACGCGCTCAACCTGAGTGGGCATAGTCCCCGCTCTTCTGAAATCAGGCACCCTTTTTTATTCCATGGAACACATCCGAAACATCGCCATCATTGCACACGTCGATCATGGCAAAACCACTCTCGTGGACCAGCTACTCAAGCAGGCTGG
Organism: uncultured Chthoniobacteraceae bacterium; assembly: GCA_965365475.1. Classification (GTDB taxonomy): domain Bacteria; phylum Verrucomicrobiota; class Verrucomicrobiia; order Chthoniobacterales; family CAKUMP01; genus CBDUBV01. Next base: position 20,901 of record CBDUBV010000002.1, read on the forward strand.
CACCTTTCGCACCAATCAACATGAGTTCTCCGAAGAGCGCATCATGGACTCCATGGATCTGGAGAGGGAAAAGGGTATCACCATTCGGGCAAAGAACGCGGCGTTTAAATGGCACGACTACCACGTGAACATCGTGGATACCCCGGGCCACGCAGATTTCGGCGGGGAAGTGGAACGCATCATGAAAATGATCGACGGCGTCCTGCTTGTCGTGGATTCGCATGATGGGCCTCAAGCGCAGACTAAGTTTGTGCTGCGTAAAGCACTCGAGAACGGTGCCAAACCCATCGTGGTCATTAACAAGATCGACCGCGAAAATGCCCGGCCTCACAAAGTGTTGGACCTGGTGTTTGAGCTATTCTTATCTCTCGGCGCGAACGATCAGCAATTGGATTTCCCCGTGGTCTATGCCTCCGCACGCGATGGCTACGCAAAGATGGAGATCGATCAAGCAAGCGAAAACATGGAACCGCTCTACGAGGCGATCGTCAAACACATCCCGCCACCACCCAAGAGCGACGCGCATTTTTTTCAGTTCCTAGTTTCCAATCTGGATTACTCCGATTATCTCGGCCGCATCGCCTACGGGCGCGTGGTCAGCGGGCGTGTCTCGGTCGGTGACTCCTGCGTGCGCATCGCTCCGGATGGCAGCCGTGAACGCGCCAACATTACTGCTATTTTTGCGCACTCGGGCCTTAGCAAAGTAGAAGTCAAACACGCCAGCGAAGGCGATATCGTGGGCATCTGTGGCTACGAAGACATTTTCATCGGGCAGACAATCACCGATAGCGAAGAGCGTATGCCGCTGCCTTTTATCGATATCGACCCACCCACCATCAGCATGAAGATATGCATCAACGATGGGCCTCTGGTCGGACGTGAGGGCAAGCTGCTCACAGCTCGTCAGATTCGGGAGCGGCTCATCCGGGAGACACGCACCAATGTTTCCATCATGGTGAATGACACCGACGTGGCAGGGCATTTCGAAGTCAACGCTCGTGGCGAGATGCAGATCGCAATCCTCGTCGAGCAAATGCGACGTGAAGGCTTCGAGCTGCTGGTATCGCGTCCGGAAGTGATCTTTCGACGAGCGGACGACGGCACACTGCTCGAGCCTTTGGAGACTCTTTATGTGGATGTGCCGCCGGATAATCTCGGCGACGTGTTGCAAAGCCTTGCGGGGCGCCGGGCGGACATTGTGAATATGGAGCACCATCCTCATTCGGTGACAGTGGAAGCAGTCATTCCCACGCGCGGTCTCATTGGATTTGAAACGGACTTGGTGAATGCCACCAAAGGCCATGGTATCATGAGTCATTTGTTCAAAGAATACGGTGCGCATAAGGGAGATATTCCCACCCGCAACAACGGCGTGCTGGTGAGCATGGAAGGCGGAACTTCCATGGCGTATTCGCTTTCAACCATTCAGGAGCGGGGTCGTCTATTCATTGGGCCGCAAGAGGAGATTTATGAAGGCATGATCATTGGAGAAAATGCCCGGCCGGACGATTTGCCGGTCAATCCTTGCAAAGCCAAAAAGCTTACCAACATGCGCAGTCAGGGTGATGGCAAAGGAATCCAACTTGCGCCGCCACTGAAGATGAGCCTGGAGCGAGCACTGGAGTACATCGCCAACGACGAATATGTGGAAGCCACCCCGAAATCCCTGCGGCTACGCAAAAAAATTCTTGATGGCAACGCGCGCAAACGAGCTGGAAAGATGGCTTGATTCTCAGACGCCGCCATGCCTGTGCCAGGGTGATCTGCTGCACCCGCCACTAAAAGCGCGAAGCACTAACCGTGCGGCTGGCTGTCAAGGCGGCTTTGCGCCAGAGCCAAGTCCGCGACAAGCTCTGAGAACCCTTGCTCCCGTGCCGCGTCATCGGAATTCCTCAGCAGAAAGGAAGGGTGGACGGTGATCATGGTGGAAGCGCAGAATTCTGTTGCAAGAAAGCGGCCACGCTCGGCCTGAACCGGCATGGTCTGGCCGAATACCGACCGTGCTGCGGTCGATCCCAAACACACCAACACTTGCGGTGCCAACATGCCAAGTTCAGCTTTCAACCATGGCCGACATGCTTTGATTTCCAGTTCGGCTGGCTTTTTATGCAGACGTCTCTTACCTCGTTGTTCCCATTTAAAATGCTTCACCGCATTGGTCAGATAAACGCTGTCCCGAGCGATACCTGCGGACGCAAGTGCGCGTGTAAGCAACTCCCCCGCAGGGCCCACGAAAGGACGTCCAACCAGGTCTTCCTGATCACCAGGTTGTTCACCTATCAGAACAAGTCGCGCATTGGCGGGTCCTTCACCAAAAACCACGTGCGTTGCTCGTGCATGCAGTGGGCATGCCAGGCACTGTCTGCCTGCCTCGCGCAGACCCTGCAAATCTACCGGTGCGAGCCGGGCGATCAGCTCTGAGGCACTGTGTTCGATGCGCACAGGTAGTGGCTGAGATCTTGCCACCATGGCAGCTACGCGCTCGGGTGCTTCCTGCAAGAGGCGCGAGATATCGCCCGCTTCGGGCAGATTCTTCCAGTATTTCTTCGGCATCTGTGAGCGCATGGACTCAACCTTCACCCGGGCGGGGTTAAAAATGCTGCCGTAATAACGCCGCCATAAATCCTCGGCTTCGTCGGGAGATGCGGGTGCATGATTCGCATCCACTCCTGCGGTAAACTCCAATACCTCACCGTTCCAATGCGCACAGGTATCCGGCGTCAAAATTGACCAGCGCAACGCAGCGAGCCTGTTTCGGAAAAATTTTGCCACCTGCGGCACGACATGGTGTTCCGGTTCGAACCACGCGACCATCACTTCGTTTCCATTCGGGTCGCGCGTTGGGCGAAACCTTACGAAAGCCTTCATCTTGTGACTATCGCGCCGCACAGACTTTTCCATGGTAAGGAGACGGTGCACATCCGCGTCCACTGTCACTTTGATCAGATGGGGTTGCTCATGGATCAATCGCCAGATTACGCGATAAAGTAGTGCCCATCGATGTGGATCACTATGGCATGAAACCGTGCGGGCAAGTTGAAGGAACCGAGCCGACACACGAGCCGTGGACGGTATCGGGGGCTGTGCTTCAGGCGCGTCCATCATGAATTCAGCCTGCAATTGATTTTTCTCCGTCCATTGCACATCCTCGGGTGCTGTTCCCGATTGCAATAGATTCCGTGCTGCTGTGCGCCAGGCATCGAATTCGGGCTGAATGCAAACTGTCTTCACAGCAACACAAGCTGCTCTGGCACTGGTGTCGGCGCAGTCACGACCTGCCGCGGGTAATGATCAGCGCATTCTATAAATGGCAGCAGCCGAGCGAGCGGCACGCGGAGTCGTGTCAGATCAGCGAGTGAGATGCGGTGCCACCGGCGAATCCCAAGAATTCGATCCACTGATTTCACGCCCATGCCAGGGATTCGCAGCAGAGCCTCTCTCGGAGCATGGTTTATATCTACTGGGAAAAATTCTGGATGCCGAAGACCCCATGCCAGTTTTGGGTCGTGCGCCATGGCAAGCTCGGGGGCGGAATCGGGAAGAATCTCGTCCACTTCGAATCCATAAAATCGCAACAGCCAATCGGCTTGGTATAAACGATGTTCGCGCACGAGCGGAGGAGCGATCAGCGGCAACTTGGAAGATGCGCTGGGTATGGGACTGAATGCGGAATAATACACGCGCCGCAAACCGTGCCGACGGTAAAGTGTATCTGCCCGTGACATAATGTCGCGATCGTTTGCCGGCGTGGCGCCGACGATCATCTGTGTGGATTGCCCGGCGGGGGCAAAAGCAGGTGCCTGACGCGAAGTTTTGTGTGCGTCGCGGGCTTCGGCAATTTTTGTGCGGATGCCCTGCATCGCGGATTCTATGCGGGCAAGATTTTTCTCTGGAGCGAGCGCATCGAGATCACGCTGGGAGGCGAGTTCTACATTGATGCTTAGTCGATCCGCCCATTTACCTGCTTCATCGATCAACTCCTGGGATGCTTCCGGGATGGTTTTGAGATGGATGTACCCGCGGAACTCATGCTCCACGCGCAGAGTCCGGGCCACTCGGATTACCTGTTCCATGGTGTAGTCCGGATTGCGGATAATGCCAGAGCTAAGGAAGAGGCCCTCGATATAGTTGCGCTTATAAAAATCCAATGTGAGCTGGACGACTTCATCGGGCGTAAACCGGGCGCGCGGCACATCGCTTGAAACCCGATTGACGCAGTATAGACAATCGTAGATGCAATAGTTGGTGAGCAGAATTTTCAGTAACGAAACGCAGCGCCCATCGGGAGTATAGCTATGGCAGATACCTGCACCGGTGGTGCTGCCCAGGCCGCCGCTGCGAGAGTCGCGCCGCATGGTGCTGCTACTTGCGCACGATGCATCGTATTTGGCTGCATCTGCAAGAATCTCGAGCTTTTTGGAAAGTTCCATTTGCCATCATAGCATGCAGCATGCGATGCCGCGACGCGGAGATTTGCATGTGATAATCTGTCAGATCAGACTTTTTTTAATGCTGATGGTTTGTGTGCTGCTTTGGCGCCCGTCTTGGAACTTTTCACCAGGAATTGCGGCTCATCTTTGCTAGCCTCGACTTTGTGACCTTTGATTTTCATTGGTGAAGTCACTTTTTTTTGTACTTTGCCCTTGGTTTTGCCCTGGCTGGTTTTCCATTCCACTTTGTCACCGGATTTAAGTTTTGTTCCCATGTTGATTACATCGTTTGGTAACATTCGTGTGGATGGGAAGCGAGATATTGCAAGCGTCGGACAGTGAGCACGGCGAAGGTGACGAATATGGAGTGCACGGCGTAAAAGTAATCCCGTTGTGTTGCGTACAGGCCGACGTCATGGTAGTGGATGTGATGCGTTGTCTCGCTTGCATGCTGATAGCGGTTCTGTCGAATATCGCTCTGACTCCACTAGCGGTTGGACTCATCGTTTTTGATTCGAAGACGAGCGTGGACAATAATAAAAACGTGATCGATCCGGGCAACTCCTCCACCTTTCCATCGGGTGCAGCCAGCGGATCGCCCTGGCAGCATGTCGTTCGTTATGGCACGAACAATTCGACCGCAGTCTATCTGGGCCATGGTTACATCCTGACCGCTCGGCACGTGACGCAGGAAAACTCCGGATTGATGATCCAGGGAGTCAACTACACGCGAGACGCGACGTTCGCGCCGCTGCCCATTACCATTCCAGGCAGTCCGAGCGATTCCGTGCTGGATATGCAGTTGCAAAAAATCGTGGGTGACCCTGCACTGCCCGTTCTGCCCATCGCAGGGCCTTCCGCCGCTGTGCTCAATAAAGCAAGCGTCCTTATAGGTTGTGGAGTGGGAAAGGGAACCGTGATTGCTAATGAAGGTTGGAACTGGGGAGCAAACAGCACCAAGGCTTTTCGCTGGGGAACGAATGAGACTGATGGTGCCCGAGAGACGCTCACATATTCTGTCGGTGTGCCAATGAACTATCTGGGTTTGCGCGTTTATTTTAACTCCAATGCCGGGGCATCCGAAGCGGCCGGCTCTGTGGGTGATTCCGGAAGTGCGTTGTTCCAGAATTTCTCGGGCACCTGGACGCTGAGCGGACTTACCACGACGGTGTCGGAAAATGGCTCCTCCCGATATGATCGGAATACAATAATTTCCGGCGATCAGAGTCCTGATCGCACGATCTTTGTGGATTTGGGTCAATATTCGTGGGTGCTGCGGTATAACCATTGGAAGACGCATTACGGTATCGGAACCAGCACGGCGGACGACAACGACAGCGACGGCGACGGCATCCCGCTGCTGCTGGAGTATGCACTGGGACTCGACCCCACGAAGGTGTCTCGCGCAGGTCAACCCGTCGCGGAGGTGGTGGGATCGAATCTGGTGATTACGTTCAGCCGCCTGGCTTCCGCGACCGACATCAAGCTCGAGGTGGAGACTTCCACCACATTGGATGCTGGCTCATGGACAGTGGAAACACCTGCCATCTCTGTCGTCCAGGGCGACACGGTTTTTCAGACCGTGAAAGCGACCGTGCCCATGAATGGGGAAGAGCGAAAGTTTGTGCGGTTTAAAGTGACTAAACTGTAGGCGGGATGCGCCGCACCAATTCCAGTTCGGTGCCAGGCTGGCGTGGATGATAACAAATCTCGTCAAAAGCTTTCCGCATGAAAAATACGCCCAGCCCACCCGGACGCAGCTCATCCAGACAACGGCCCCGGATGCACTCGGGATCGACCGTGGTGCCATGGTCGCGTATGAGGAATCGCACATGGGTCTCACTGCATTCGGCCGAGATTTCGATGGGGCGACCGGGTTCACTCGCATAAGCATGGCGAATCACATTAGTGCATGCTTCATCCACGGCCAGCACGAGGAGTTCGCGATCATCATCGGTGAAGGCCGACTCGCGCAAGGCGGTTCGCACAAATAAGCGAATGTCGCAGAGCTGAGCGGGATCGCTGCTGAAAACGGCGTTCATTTTTTTACAATCGCGAGGATGGCCAGGTCGTCCGAGGGGTCTGTGTCGCGACGATGCGCAGTCTCGGCTTCCACCAGTGCTTCGACGATGGCCGTGGCGGAATGAGGTGCGCGCGCGATGGTCGAGTGAATACGCTCAGTTCCGAAAAGCTCGCGATCCGGCGAGAAGGATTCACATAGGCCGTCGCTAAAAAACACGGCAGCTTCGTCCTGATGCAAGATAATGCGGTTGGTGGGATAGACGACATCCGGGAGCACTCCCAGGGGGAGAGCGGATTCGCAGGGCAGTTTGATAGAGCACTCCGCGCGTGCAAGCACAGGCGGGTGATGCCCCGCGCTGGCATACTCCATCTCGCCTGTGAGCGGGTTGAAGCGACCGATGATGGCGGTGACAAACATCCGTCGCAACTCGCGTTCGGCCATGGCCTGGTTCAAGCGCCGCAAAGCTTCGGAGGAAGTAAGGCCAGGCGCGAGGGCCAATCGCAGCAGGCTGAGGGTCTGAGCCATGACCAATGCTGCGGGCACACCCTTGCCGGACACATCGCCCAGCACGAAAAATACATCTGTCGGCGAGAGGGCGATGATGTCGTAGAAATCGCCGCCGATATTCCGGGCGGGTCGATAGAAGGCTGCGTATTCCGCACCGGGATGCGCAGGCATTTTGTCAGGTAAAAAACTGAGTTGCAGCTCTGCCGCCAGCTCGAGGTCAGCGGCCAGGCGTTGTTGCTGGAGTTGCTGCTTCTCTGCACGCAGCTTGATCATCGCGGTCACAACCAGGCTGGAAAACGCTTGAAATATCTCCAGATCGGTCTCGTCGAATCCGCGTTTGTCCACGGCATTTAACACTTGCAGCACGCCGATTTTCTCCCGATCGCGCATGAGCGGCACGCACAGAATCGAGCGCGTGGTGAAGCCGCTTTTTTGGTCCACTTCGCGATAGAACCGCGGGTCGGAATACGCATCGGGTATCAGGACGGGCTGCTCATGCTCGAGGGTCCAACCTGCGATGCCTGTTCCACGCGGGATGACGACATGCGCGTGATCGATCTCTCCATCGGGTCCGCGTGCAATGACCAACTCCAGATCGCCGGTGGATGCATTATGCAGAAACAAGGAGCTGGCTTCGGCATGCGCGACTTTGCGAGCGACCTCCAGCACGCGGGTCAGCAGCACATCATATTCCGTGATGCTATTGATGAGATGACTGATCTCGACGAGCCCCCGATAGGCTTGCAACAAGCGTTGGAGATTCCCAGTGTCCATGCCGGGATTACTTTGGCACAATGACCAGCGCATTGCGAACGCGAGCTATCTCTCGCAGATGCAAGGGAGCCTTCGCACGGCGCACCCAGAATCCGGTGGAGGAACCGCCATCGAGGTTGAGAGCGCGTTGCACGCGAATGCCTGGAATGATGCCATCCGTTGCCAGGATGTCGCCAAGTTCAGCCAGGGTCGCACTGAAACACACACCGATTGCCCATTGATTCTTTCCATCGGTGAGAATGAAGGATCGCCGCGCGCGACGCACATTATTCAATCCCTGGACAACTTTGCCGCGGTCCACGAGGAATGGCCCCGCTTGCACAGCTTCGAGCGTGCGTGGGCCAAGTTTAAATTCGTTCGGGCGCAGCAGATATGCGCGTTCGGCATTTGCTGCAAATACGCCCGTGAGCAGATTGGCGCGTTCCTGTGGGTGTAGGACGCGACCGCCGCTGACCACCAGCCCAACGGGCGCATTATCCGCGTGGAAATACCCTGCATTGATTGCCGCCACGCCGCCAAGACGCCGAGCCGCGTCCGCCACATCGGCAGGACCCGTTTTGTCAAAATCCACCACCCGGATGTGGTGGGAGTCCGCATGGAATCTCGCCGCATGCAATGTGACGCGGAAACCATCCCGGGTAAGAACCCGGCGATGGAGCTGCATGCCTTTGTGGATATCGCCGGATTGGCTTTCTGCCACTTTCCATGAGGCACTGGCGGTGTGCCCCGCGATGGCTAGGAGCAGGAGGCACGCGAGACATTTCATGATGGAGTATTGTCTGCCACGGGGCCAGGCGCGGGAGTTTTCCAGCCTGCGATGAAGAACAATGCTGCTGCTGTGCAGATGCACATGTCGGCGACGTTGAATGCCGGCCAGTGCCAGTCTCCGCGATAGAAGTCCAGGAAATCGATGACGTGACCATGGATGAGGCGATCGGTCACGTTGCCCAGAATGCCTGTGCCCAACAGCGCAGCGGCCCAATGGTTCATGCGGCCTGGAAGTTTATTTTTCCAACCCATCCACATGAGAAATGCACCCACGGAAAGCGACAGCACGATGAAGAAAAGATTATTTCCGCTGCCCATGCCGAACGCCGCGCCCGTGTTGCGCACATGCACGAGGTTAAAAAGCCCCGGCACCACTGGGATGGAGTGCAAATAGTCCATGTTGAGCACCACCAGCCACTTGGTGATTTGATCCAGCAGATACAGCGGGAGAATGACCAGGAGAGCGAACTTCATGGCGTGTTGGTAGCTAAGGAAATGACCACATCGACACAGCGGTCGCAGAGTTCCGGGTGCTCGCTGTGGGTGCCTACAGAAACTCGATGGCGCCAGCAACGATCGCAGCGCGCGGCTTCCGTGCGGGCAAGTTGCGCACCCGCTGCGGAAGCGGATTCCACTTTCAAATTGCTGAGGATAAAAAATTCCTCCACTTCCTGTTGGTGCGACTCGAGCCACGACCGCAGTGCATCGTCGGGGACGGTAAGAATCACGTCGGCTTCCAGTGCGTTGCCGATGCTCTTCTGCTGGCGAGCTTTCTCGACTGCGCTGGTGATCTCTGAACGCAGATGCATGAGCTGATCGAACCGCGCGAGAGTCTCTTCATCCTCCCATTCCGATGGTGCTTTGGGGAATTGCTCCAGATGCACGGATGCTGGTTGCCCAAGATGCTGCCAGGCTTCCTCCGCTGTGAAAGAAAGAATCGGAGCAGTCAGCGGCAGCAAAGCTTCCAACACATGACGCATGGCGGTCTGGGCAGCTCGGCGTCGCGGCGAGTCCGGTGCATCGCAATACATGCGATCCTTGGTGATGTCCACGTAGAGGCTGCTCAGGTCCACAGCGCAGAAGTGGTTGATCGCGTGATGAACCTTGTGGAACTCATACGCTTCGTAAGCATCTGTGCAAGCGCGAATGAGCCCGTGCGTGCGCGCCAGTATCCAGCGGTCCACAAACGTCAGCGATTCCCTGGTCACGCTGTGCAAAGAGGGATCGAAGTCGCCGAGATTCGCTAGAAGAATCCGGAAGGTGTTGCGGATGCGGCGGTAGGTATCTGCCAGTCGCGTAAACATTTCCTCAGAGAACGGAACTTCATCTGTGTAGTTCACACTGCTTACCCACAGGCGCAGGATGTCCGCGCCATATTTATTGACGAAATGTTCCGCATCCATCGGCTTCTCGTAGGAGCTGGACTTGGAAATTTTCCTGCCATCTTTGTCCACCACGAAACCATGCGTGATGACAGTCTTGTAAGGTGCGACGCCATGCAGAGCGATCGAAGTCATGAGCGAGGACTGAAACCAGCCGCGATGCTGGTCGGTGGCTTCGATATAGACATCCGCTGGGAACTGCAGATCGGGATGTTGTTTTACTACTGCTTGGTGAGACACCCCGGAGTCGATCCACACATCGAGCGTGTCGGTGCGTCGGGAGGTGCCGGGAGGCAAGCCAAGCTGCTCGGCCCACCAGGCATCATCTTTCTCGAACCACAGGTTCGTGCCATGTTCTTCCACCATCGCCGCGACTTTGCGAGCGATCCCTGCGTCCAGCCGTGGCACTCCATCGCCATCGTAAAATACCGGCACCGGAACACCCCAGGTGCGCTGCCGCGAGATGCACCAATCCGGGCGGGATTCCACCGTGCCATGGATTCGATTGCGCCCCCAGTGGGGAAGCCAGCGGACTTGATCGATCGCAGACAAAGCGTCGTCGCGCAGTGCATCGATGCGGATGAAAAGCTGTTCGACCGCGCGGAACACCACGGGCGTCTTCGAACGCCAGCAATGCGGATACGAATGTGTGTAGGGCTCTTCATTAAACAGAGCACCACGCGAGCGCAGAAGATCGACGACCGAGGCATTTGCATCGAATACATAACGTCCGGTCCATTCCGGCATGCCGTTGTCGGCAGTGAAACACCCACGGTCATCAACAGGGGAGAGCAACGGGAGACCGTTCGCCATACCGGCAGTGTAGTCGTCCGCACCGTGCCCAGGGGCGATGTGCACCTGGCCAGTGCCTGTATCCATGGTTACAAACTCGGCATTGATAACCCGGCTCGTGCGGTCGAGAAACGGATGTCGGGCTTCAGTTCCAACCAGCTCGCTGCCCAGATACGTGGCCGTGACCCGCTGCACTTCGAGCCCTGTCTGTTGGGAAAAAGCACCCTGCAAAGCTGCAGCGATAAGCACTTGATCCGTGACTCCATCGTGTTGCACTTCGCAGAGATGGTATGTCTGTCTCGGATGCAAGGCGATGCCCGTATTGGCCGGCAAGGTCCAGGGCGTAGTCGTCCATATGACGAAAGAGCCCGTGTTGGAAAAAGGCCCGGAGACCGCCGGGAATTTCACCATGATCGCGGGATCGCAGCGATCTGCATATTCGACTTCCGCCTCGGCAAGTGCCGTCTGCGCACCCGTGCTCCACAGAACAGGCTTGCGACTTTGATACACCAATCCTTTTTCCAAAAATGTGGCAAACGCGCGTAGAATGGCAGCTTCGTATTGCGGCGTCAGCGTCAGATATGGGTTTTCCCAATCGGCCAGAACTCCAAGGCGTTTAAATTGCCGACGCTGGATGTCGATAAATTTCCGCGCATAAGCTTCCGAGCGTGTGCGCACCTGGACAGGATGCAGGTCGGCGGATTCTTTTACTACTTTGAATTCGATGGGTAGCCCGTGGCAATCCCAGCCGGGAATAAAAGGCGCGCGGAAACCAGACATAGTGCGGCTTTTCACGATGATGTCTTTTAACACCTTATTGAGAGCTGTGCCCATATGAACATCCCCGTTGGCGAATGGCGGGCCATCGTGCATGATGAAGGCCGGGCAATCGCGGCGGGCTGTTTGGATGCGATGATACAGGCCTTCCGACTCCCAGCGCGCTAGCATCCCGGGCTCGCGCCGCACCAAATCCGCCTTCATGGGGAATTCGGTTTTGGGCAGGTTCAGCGTATCTTTGTAGTTCATATAAGGGCGGGAAATGTAGAGGCCGAGGGTGGGGGCGTCAATGGGAACAAGCGCTTCGGGAGGGCTATCGCAGCGTAGAAGCCTGACGAGTATGCGCAGATTTTTCAGTAGCGCGTCCGGATCGACAAGCCAGAGCCCGGCTCGCAGGGGCGGGGAGAAATGCACAAAAAGCGCGCGGGCTGTCAGTCCGCCATTTTCCTGCATGAAAGTTTCCGGACTAACACTATTTGCTACCGGAGCAGTGCGGGGATAGGCGAGGTGTGTTTTTTCTTGTGCTGTGCGGGTTCGCGATATAGGATTCCGCTCCTTTTTTCGAAATTATGAAACCAAACATCCATCCTGACTATTCCGAGGCGGTCATTGCTTGCGCTTGCGGTGCTGTCTATAAAACCCGCTCGACCCGCCGTGAAATCAAGATCGGTATCTGTTCTGCGTGCCATCCATTTTTTACAGGTGAACAAAAGTTCGTCGATACAGCTGGGCGAGTGGAGAAATTCTCCCGACGCTACGGCACGACCAGGGTGTCGCGTGCTTCCAAAGCGAACGCTTAGATTTTTTCCATTCACTAAGCGGTGACCTGTGGCCGCCTCTCTGCCAAATGGGCAGCTCGGAGGAACCACTGCTGGGTCACCGCTTTTTGTTTGCTTGTATGGACGTCGCACCCCTCATCGCGCGCAAAGAAGACCGCTTCCGTGAACTGGAAGCGGAGATCGCTTCTTCGGCTCTCTTTGATCATCCGCGCAAAGCCCGCGCGGTGATGCAGGAGCATGCTCGCACCCGGGAGCTTCTCGAGTTGTGGACTTTGGCAGAAAAAAAACGCGCCGATCTTGAAGGCAATCGCGATTTGTTGCGCGGCGGTGATGAGGAAATGGCGACACTGGCCCGCGAAGAAATCCCAACTCTGGAAGCGGAGATCGCGAAGATGGATCGTGAGCTGCTCTTGCTTCTCCTGCCTCCGGATGAAAATGAAAACCGGGATGCGATCATGGAGATTCGCGCTGGCGCGGGCGGCAATGAAGCTGCTCTATTTGCAGCAGACCTTTATCGCATGTATTGCCGGTTCGCGGACTCGTGCGGTCTGCGCACGGAACAACTCGAAGCCAGCGCGGCGGAACTGGGGGGATTTCGCGAGGTCATTTTTAAAGTAAGCGGACAGGGAGTCTTTCGCAGACTGAGATTTGAAAGCGGAGTGCACCGGGTGCAGCGAGTGCCCGCGACGGAAGCACAGGGTCGCATTCACACATCCACCGCCACGGTTGCGGTGCTCCCGGAGGCAGAGGAGGTGGACTTGGAATTGAAGAGTGAAGACATCCGAGTGGAAGTGTGTCGCGCGGGCGGGCCTGGCGGGCAGGGGGTGAACACGACCGACTCGGCAGTTCAGGTCATGCATATCCCTACGGGCATGATCGTGCGCTGTCAGGACGGGCGCAGTCAGCAGAAGAACAAGGAAAAGGCGTTGAACATCCTGCGGTCCCGCCTGCTTGAAATCAAGCAGCGCGAAGAAGCAGAGAAATATGCCGCTGAGCGCAAAAGCCAGGTGGGCACGGGTGAACGCAATGAGCGGATACGGACATATAATTTTCCACAGAACCGGATCACGGATCATCGCATCGAGCTGACGCTCTATAATCTGGATCGGTTTATCGAGGGAGATTTGATGGAGGTGATCAGTGCACTGCAAGCAGCGGAACTGGAGCGAAAGCTCGAAGCGGCGCGGGCGGCCGTGCTGCAGCCTTATTGATGATGAAAAGCGTGCTGGATGTCATTCAGGCCACCAAGGGGTATCTTGAGAAGCACGCGATAAGCAACGCACGATTGAACGCCGAGCATCTGCTGGCGCATGTACTGGAGTGCAGACGCATGGAGCTGTATCTCATGTTCGACAGGGTGCTGGTGGATGCTGAGTTGGACTCGATGCGTGAGTTGGTGCGGAAGCGTGGGAGTGGAGTGCCGTTGCAGCATCTGCTTGGAACCGTGGAGTTCCACGGCGCGGAATACTTTTGCGATGGCAGAGCATTGATTCCACGGCCCGAGACGGAGGAGCTGGTGGCATGGCTGGTGCGGAGTGCGTCGGCTGCTCCGAGGTCCATCGTGGATGTGGGCACTGGAAGTGGCGTTATCGCGTGCAGTCTGGCGAGGGCTTTCCCCGAAGCTGGAGTGCTGGGCGTGGACGTCTCGCCTGACGCGCTGGCATTGGCAGAGAAAAATCGCGATCACCATGCATTGCAGGATCGGGTGATGCTTCAGCAGAGTGATTTATTATCGCAAATCGTAGGGCCGTTTGAATGGGCAATTGCGAATCTGCCATACATTGAAACGGACACCATCCCACAGCTTGCCCGCGAGGTTCGGCACGATCCCGTGCTGGCACTGGATGGCGGCGCGGATGGGCTCGATCTTATCCGACGTCTGGTCCCGGAAGCCGCGCAAAAGTTGCAACCCGGTGGCATGCTCGCGCTGGAGATTGGTATGGGGCAGGATGTTGCGGTTATCCAGCTTATGAAAGATGCCGGATTCCACCGCGTGGAATCGGTTCGAGATTTGCAGAATGTCTCACGTTTTATACTAGGTTATCTATGAACAAAATACTCGTCCATGGCGGTTCCCGCCTCTCAGGCAACATCCGCATCAGCGGCTCCAAGAACTCCGCACTTCCGATCCTGGCTGCATGCCTGCTGACCAAGGAGGAATGCGTGATCAGCCGTGTGCCGGACTTGAGCGACGTGCACTACATGTTGCAAATTCTGTCCAGCCTGGGTGCCAGCGTGGAGAGGGCCAGCGGCACCGTGACCATCCGGGCGGAGAATATTGCGACTGAAGCTCCCTACGAGATCGTGCGTAAAATGCGCGCCTCGGTCTGCGTGCTGGGCCCGCTGCTCGGGCGGATGAATGAGGCCACGGTTTCCCTCCCGGGTGGATGCGTGATTGGTGATCGCCCCATCGACCTGCATTTGCGTGGGTTCGAGGCACTGGGCGCGGCGGTAAAAGTGCATTCCGGCAATGTGAAAGTTCTGGCTCCGGAACTGCGCGGGTGCAGTGTGTCGTTGCGCGGGCCGCACGGCACGACAGTGCTTGGAACGGACAACGTGATGATGGCCGCTGTGCTGGCCGAGGGTGTGACCGTCATCGAAGGCGCGGCGACAGAGCCTGAGGTGGTGGACTTGGCAGATTTTCTCAACAAGATGGGCGCGAAGATCGAAGGCGCAGGCACGAACCGCATTGTGATCGAAGGCGTGAAAGATCTGGGCGGTGCATCGCACGAAGTGATCGCGGACCGTATCGAGGCGGGCACATTTCTTATTGCTGGTGCTATCTGCGGCGACGATCTCACGCTGCAGCGTGCTGTGCCTGAGCATCTGCAGGTGCTTATTGATCTCTTGAAAAGAAGTGGGTTTCCGGTCGAGGTCGAGGGCTCGAGCGTGCGCATCAGATCGTGTGAGCACCCGCAGCCTGTGGATTTCACCACCGAACCCTATCCGGGCTTTCCCACGGACATGCAGGCACAGATGTGTGCTCTGCTGAGCTGTGTGAAGGGCACGAGCCGGGTCACGGAGAAGGTGTTTCCGCAGCGGTTCATGCACGTGTCGGAATTGAAGCGCATGGGAGCGGACATCCATCTGGACGGATCGACCGCATGCATCCAAGGCGTGGACATGCTGAGCGGTGCGCCCGTGATGGCCAGCGATTTGCGAGCTTCGGCTGCATTGGTGCTCGCGGCGTTGCGGGCGGATGGCGTGACGGAAGTAAACCGCGTGTATCACATCGACCGTGGTTACGAGCAGATCGATGACAAGCTGGTGGGGGTGGGAGCACACATCGAGCGGGTCAAAGCATAGTTGAACAACGGCGCACCCGGCGAGAATTGGTAGCGCACAGAAACCACTTGACCGCATTAGTCGTTCCGCGATTATCTCCGGCTTTCAGCTTTTTCCACGCACGCGATGTTATTTAATTACGCCGACATACTGGCCACGGCTATCTATTGCTCCATACTGGCTGGTCTGGCCATTTTTGGGCTGCACCGGTATTTTATTCTCTATCTGTATTGGAAGCACAAAAGGACACGATTTGAGGCGAGGGAGAACTTCGCCGAACTGCCTCGGGTCACGGTTCAGCTTCCTATCTTTAATGAAATTCATGTGCTGGAACGGCTGGTTCGATCTGTCGCCGCGCTGAAATACCCGAAGGACAAGCTGGAGATACAAATCCTGGACGACTCCACGGATGAAACTCGCGACATGGCGGCTGATCTTGCCAGTGATTTCCGGGCGCGAGGATTCGACATGGTGCACATCCACCGGACGGACCGCACGGGATTCAAAGCTGGCGCACTGGAGCACGGCCTTCAGTTTTGCAAAGGCGAATTTATTCTCATCCTGGATGCAGACTTTATGCCGCCTGCAGACTTGCTGGAGAAGACGATTCCGTTCTTCACCGATGGTCAGGTGGGAATGATCCAGACGCGATGGGGCCATATCAACCGCAAGTATTCTTTTCTCACACGTGTGCAGGCGATGTTTCTGGATGGGCACCTGCTGTTGGAACAGACCGCGCGAAGTCGAAGCGGACGTTTTTTTAATTTTAATGGCACGGCGGGTCTTTGGCGTAAAACCTGTATTGAAGATGCAGGCGGCTGGCAGCACGATACGCTGACCGAGGATTTGGACCTGAGTTACCGCGCGCAGTTAAAAGGATGGCGATTCGTTTTTCTTCCCGAAGTGGTCACTCCTGCTGAGCTGCCTGTGGAGATGAATGGGTTCAAGGCCCAACAGCACCGCTGGACGAAAGGCTCGATTCAGACATTTAAAAAACTTCTTCCACGCATCTGGCGCAGTCCTTTGCCTTTGGCCATCAAGGTGGAAGCGACTTTCCATCTCACATCGAACTTTGTGTATCTGTTTGTCGCGGTGCTGTGCGTGTTTTTACTGCTGGGTGGAAATAAATCCGGCGCAGGCGGGTCGGCCCTCTTACAGTCCATGCTGCATGTCCCTGTATTCCTCGCAGCCTCACTGTCAGCGATTATCTACTACATCTGCGCGCAGCGTGAGCTTTACCGAAACTCGTGGAAAAAAGACCTTTGCCTGCTCCCTCTGCTGCTTGCGGTGGGCATCGGGCTCTCGTTGAATAACACGCGGGCTGTTCTGGAAGCATTGTTCAATCATCAAAGCGGTTTCACGCGCACGCCGAAATACGGCATCCATTCACGTCGGCAAACATGGCGGACTGGCAAGTATCTGCCTATTCGGTCTGTTGTGACGGTGATTGAGTTGGTGTTTGCAGTGGCGTTCACATGGTTTCTCGGGGCTGCCTTTTTAAAGGGCGCGTTTTTTAGCCTGCCTTTCCTCGCCTTGTTTGCTGTAGGGTTCAGTTTTGTGGGCTTGTCTTCATTGCATCTGCGGCTGCCGCGATTTTTTGACCGCGATGATCGACCTGCGGAGAGTTCCGACGGGGCATTGGCAACATGATGAAAAGTTGTCTTTGGCTTGCAGTGCTCGGGCTCGCAGGCTGTGTGGCTCCGGACCGTGACCATGTTCTGATCGTGAGCGTGCCCGATCAGGAGATGTTAGTCCTGCGCAAGGGAACACCCGTGGCACGCTATCCCGTGTCCACTTCGAAATATGGACTTGGAGACCGCCCGGGTAGCAACGCGACACCGCTTGGGAAAATGGAAATCGCCAAAAAAGTGGGGCGCGGGGCGGTGCCAGGAACCGTTTTTAAAAGTCGAAAGAAGACCGGCGAGATTATCCCGGTGGACGCTCCAGGGCGCGATCCCATCGTGACGCGCATCCTTTGGCTGCGGGGTTTGGAAGAGCAAAACGCGCGCGCATTTGACCGGCATATTTACATCCATGGCACACCGGAAGAGCGCAATCTCGGACTGCCGGTGAGCTATGGTTGCATTCGAATGGCATCGCGGGATGTGGTCGATCTTTACGACATGGTGGGCAAAGGAGCACGTGTAGAAGTGACCGAGCGACCACTGTCGGAGATTCGACCTGTGCCGCGGGACGGATAAGCTAGGGTCTGGGTGCGAATCCCAATTCGTCGAGGTAAGCTTCCAAGCCTTCGGTCCAATGAGCGAGGCGATAGCCGAGAAGGTTCTCCGCGTGCGAAGGATCGAGCACAGAGTAATCGGGGCGCGCTCCCTTTCCATCGAGCAGCTTTTTAAACGGCACAGGGCGAAGTGATTTGCAGGCTGGTTCGCATCCGCGTGAGACGAGAGAAGCAAGAGCGTAGGCGGCGAACTCCTCCCATGAGGCGGTGCCGCGATGCACAAGGTTCACGAGACCGGTGGTTTGTTTCTCGATCAAGTCGAGCACTGCTCGTGCGCCCAGCGCTGCGTGGAGGCAACTACCCTTCTTGCCAGCAGCAATCGTGAGTTCTGTCTGGCCCATGAGAAGGCCGGGTAACATGCTCATAAACGTGCGTCCGTGGATTCCAAACAACCAGGCTACGCGAAGTAGTAAGACATTCGGCATATCCGCCAGCAGATGCTCCGTAGCAGCTTTGTGCTCCCCATAAACACACAACGGATGTGTCGCGTCTTGCTCGGTGTAGGGTGTCGCGGAGAGCCCGTCGAACACATAGTCCGAGCTGAAATGAATGAACCGGATGCCGCGCTCGTTGCACATGGTGGCCCACCACGCCGGAGCGTCGCGGTTGGTTTTTGCAGACGCTGCGGGGTCGCGCTGGCACGCGTCGAAGCTGCAGAGAGCAGCAGCATTTATCACCACATCGGGTCGCGTGTCTCTGAGTGCATCGAGCGAGGAAGCGTTGTGGCAAATATCAAGCTCCGAGCGAGTAAGTGCCGCGTGAGAGATGTCGCGCTTCCTCATTTCGGAGACCAAATATTTGCCGATAAGACCGTCGGCACCTGTCAGTAATATTTTCACAAAGTTTCGCTCAGATTGTTGGACCGACGGCTTGCATTCAAGCATTGAGAAGCTGAAGCAGCTTCTTTTCGACGCTGTCGGGGGAGACATCCTGAAGGCATAAAATGCGAGGTTGCAAACAGACATCCACGCACGGATGAAAACGACACGGTGCGGGGCCTATCGAGTTCTCTGCACGGCCCCCGGGCGAGAACCAGTCCGGGTTTCCTGAGCCGAAGATGGCGAGCACTTTTTTACCGTGAGCTGCTGCGAGATGTCCGGCCAGAGAGTCGTTGCAGAGCACGATGTCTGCACGACCGGTGAGATCGATCAGCTCTTCGAGCGTGGCGCAGTTCACGCGGCGTTGATGACTTGCGACCGGTTCCGGGCAGGGTTCGTTCGGTCCGGACACAAGCCAGATGTCCAGCTCCGTGCTTCGCGCGAGTGCGCCTGCGAGGAGCTGCTGGAAGTAGGCGAGCGGCCAGCGCTTGGTGGGCAGGCGTCCGCCTGTATGAATGAGCAAAGTCCGACGGCTGGGGACTTGGGGACTCTGGGGAAACCAAGGTGCTTGCGTGTGATACGGCGCGTTGAGAACGGAAGCGATCTGCGCATGCGAATCCAGATGATGCTGAGTCATGGATCGGCGGTCCAGTGGATGAGTCAATAGCCGCCGACGCGTAGCCAGTGCGCCGACCATGGCAAGCACCTGTCCGCGTCGCAATTGCGCACGGCGCCATGCAGCATTTATCGCATAGTAGTTCATGGCGTTCATGGGAAATCCCACGCGGACGGGTATGTCGCTCAGTGCCATCATCGTGTGAACCCGGCTGTCTGCCCACACGCACGACACGGCATCAAATGCGCCTGCGGCCCAACGTCTGCTTTCCTCTCGCATCTCGCTCCATGCACGCAGGAGCCCGACTCGGCTGTCTTCATGCCAGGGCGGTGACCATGGGTGGATGCGATCCTGCGCGAGCAGTCGTTGGAAGATCGGCACGCTGCCGGGCCGACAGCAGACGTGCACCTCGCCAATGGCCTCGACAGCACGCACAAATGGCAGCGCCATGACCGCGTCGCCCAGATGATGCAACTCCACGACGAGAAGTTTCATGGCTGGTTTTTCCGTCTGCCCAGCCATTGAAAAAAAGCTCGTTTCATCCGGTAAAAATGATGTCCGTAAAGTTGCATACGCAACGCACTGAGCCTCGCATGCGGCAGATCGTGGTAGCGGCGCTGCATCGCGGCGGATTCCCACCACATCGCAACGAGCTGTGAGCAAGTCTTGGAATCGCTATGCAGACGCATGGTCGCGAGAGGTTGCGGCAGGTAGCTCCAGACTGTTCCCTCGGAAATCCTCAACCAATATTCATGGTCGAGACAATAGCGCAACGAAGTGTCGAGTCCGCCATATCGCTCATACACCCGACGCCGCCAGAACGTTGCAGGTTGTGAAATGAAATTGCCGCGAAGCAATCGTTCGCGAGACCAGGGCCCGGCCTTTTTGAGCCGCTTCCATCCTGAATCGCCTTCCAGGAAAAAGTAATCTCCGTACACAACATCGACAGCCGCATCTCGCTCAAAAATTTCAAGGGCATGCGCGACATTATCTGCCTCGAAAAGATCGTCACTGCACAAGTAGCAGAAAATATCGCCCGATGCCGCCCGCCATCCTTGATTGATCGCGTCCGCCTGACCCTGGTCGCTGGTGCTTGTCCACTGAGCGAACTGCTGGTCTTGCAGTATCGCGATGGAGCCATCGGTAGAGCCGCCGTCCCGCACGATGTGTTCCACCGTGTGTGGACGGATGAGAGCCGCAGTATGCCGGACACTCTCCAGCGTAGCTGGCAAAAATTGCGCCTGATTAAGAGACGGCGTGATGACCGAGAGCTTCATTCGCTTGCTGATGGCTGGAAGGCACAAATGGCGGAATCATTTCCTGGAAGATTGTTTCGTAGCGATCCGTGACCTTTTCCCAACTGTAGTATGTCCGCACGCGTTCCTGGGCCATCCGGCCAAGACGCGTTGTGGTCTCACGATCGCCAGCCAGTTCATCGATTTTTTCTTTCAAAGCTTCCGCTCCACGATCTGAGTTGAAAGCCATGCCCGCTTCTCCGATGACTTCGCGAGTGGCAGCCGATTCGCGGAAAAGTATGGCATTGCCAAAGCTCATTTGATCGAGGAGCACCAGGCGCGTGGCCTCAATGGCCGAGGGAAGAACGAAGAACCGACAATGCAAGCTCAGTTCCCGGTAGCTTTCGCCGTATTGAGCGCCGGTGAACACGACGCGTGAATCAGCAAGGTTTTTGAGACGTTTATAGTAGCGGGTCTCGTACCCCGCTGAGCCCACCACGACAAGCGGCAGAGATGTGCTGGTGCTGGCATAGGCTTCCAGCAGAGTATGCGCCTCATTCTCCGGAGACAATCGGGATACGAACAGGATGTATTCTCCAGGCCTAAGGTTGAATTGCTGAAGCTCACGAGGCGCGGGTTTCTCTGTGATGATATTGGCTCCGTAACTCAGGTGTAATGGAGTCGCATCGTGATTGGTCTGATAGTGTCGAACCACTTGCTCATTGTCCGCAATGAGAGTGTTGGCAAAGCGAACCGCCCAACTCTCGCTTTTATACAACCACCACCGCGCAAATCCGCTCCATTTGCTGCGCTTGAAGTCAATGCCATCCACGTTGACGATCACCTTTTTTCCAAATAGTCGCAGACTCCATGCCAGGCAGGAATTCCCCACGCCGCAGAGATATACGACATCGTAAGGCTGTGGAAGTGCATGGAACATCGCCAGCGTAGTGTGCAGGATTGTCTCCAGACTACGCGTCATGAAAGTCGGCAGATAGATCACCGCCATGCCACGGTGTGTCTTCGGGCGTTCGCGATAGTGATTGCTGCGGTTATATACCGTGACTTCATGCCCTCGTGCCGCAAGCCGCGAGCCGAGTTCTTCGACCACAGTTTCAAATCCCGCGTAGCGCGCGGGCACGCCGCGAGCACCGAGGAATGCGATTCGCAACACGCCGCTGCGCCGCGGTGCCTGGTGATCTCTGGTGACGAATAACTTTTCAGCCAGGAGCTGAAGCAGAAACAAACTGTTGTATTTAAAATATCTGGGCCACAAACGTCCGGGCTCTTGCAGCAGTCGATACAGCCAGGTGAGTCCCCACCGTTGCAGAATCTCCGGCGCAAACGGTCGGTGCCCGGCGATCAGTTCGAAAGCGTCGCCTACGGCGAAAAAGACACCGCGCTTGAATCGATGCTGATTGCGGATGATCCATCGCTCCTGACGTTCGCCTCCCAGCGCGACCCAGATAAAATCGGGATCATGCTCCTGGATGTCCTGTGCGAACTTCGCTTCCAGTGCTTCGTCCCAGTTTCCGAAAGGTGGAGAACATTTTCCCACGATCTGGATGTCTGGGTTGAGTCGGCGGGCAGCGAGTTCCAGATTTTTCAGACACGTTTCCGAGCCCCCGAAGAAATAGTGTTTCCACGGTGCACCCGCATGTTCCAACGCGTAGCGCATAAAATACGGACCATACACGCGGTCTGGCAAACCAGCGCCGCGATGATTCATGAGCCATTTGAGCGGCGTGCTATCGGGAAATATGAGATCGAATCCGGCCATGACCGCGCCGAAGTCCGCGAGCTGGCGGGCGGTGGCTACGATATGTGTATTGCAGGCGGAAACCGCAGCGGGCTTATCGAGCTGGGCAAACAATTTCACCAGCGATAGTGCCGACTCATACGTCACGCACGCCAGCGGCATACCCAATATCGGGATGATGTCTGGCAAGTGGTCTGGGGAAACTGGATTGTCGCCGGGCGGCATGGCGCGAAACCATACGCCATGAAGACGCGGATTCCAAAGCTCAAAAAAATCTCCCTCCGTGCGGGGGCGTTACTCTCCTTCGTAAAGGATGCGCCCGCAGTTCCCACAGCATTCCATTTCCTTGCCTGCCCGAACCTTGTGAGCAGTCTGCGTGGTCACTTTCATGTGGCAACCCATGCACACTTCGTGTTCTACAGCCACCACAGCCGCATCGCCTTTGCTGCGCAGAATCCGATCATACAGCGACAGGATTTCCTCATCGATCTGGCTGGCGAGTTGCGTGCGCTCGAGCGAGAGTTCTTCGAGTCGAGCTTGAATCGTGGCGGTCTTATGCTCCAGATCGCTGATCTGCTTGCGAGCGAGTGCCTCCGTGTCCTGCAAAGATTTACTGGCCGTTGCCGTCTCCGCTTTTGCAGATTCGTAGGATTCCATCAACTCCAGCTCACTGTCTTCAATGGCTGAAATATCGCGCTCGTATCGGGCAATCTCGCCCGCCAATGCCTGGAACTCTTCGTTCTTGCGCGTCTGCGCTTGCTGCGTCTTAAAACGCGCGATGGAAGCGCGCTTGGAATCCGCATCCAGTTCCAGCTTTTTGCGTTCGACTTCGACCTGTTGGCCTTTGAGTTTGACGCTTTCAAATTCTGCCTGCGCGGATTTTATTTTCTCCTCCAGCATCCTGCGTTGAGATGGAGCGGCTTTAAGCTCCGACTGAATGGCGCGGATTTTTCGATCACGATCCTGCACGACGAGAAGCTTTTCGATCACTGGCAACATGTGGACGAGTGCAACAGATAATCTGCACGCACGCAACACCGTTTGCCGCTGGCGGATTGGGCCCCGCACACAACTCCGCACTCAGGGTGCTGACAATTTCCTATTGATTGACCCTTCGCTGATGATAAGGATGGTGCTTTGATGAAAATCGCACTTGATGCCATGGGCGGCGACTTCGCGCCCTGCAATACTGTCGAAGGTGGAGTCATGGCTCTTCGCGCTTACCCGCATATAGAAAAATTATTTCTCGTGGGCGACGAAGCGCGTGTGAAAGCGGAGCTGGATCGATTAAAATACTCTTCCGCGCGCATTGAGATAGTGCATGCCTCGCAGGTTGTCGAAATGAGCGATGGCGCAGTGGAGTCGGTCCGCCGCAAAAAGGATTCGTCAGTAAGCCGGGCTATCGATCTGGTGAAACAAGGCGCAGCCGAGGCAATCGTGAGCGCAGGTCACACGGGCGCCGCAGTGGCTGCCGCGTCCATTAAACTCCGCAACCTTCCAGGAGTGGAGCGGCCTGGCATCGCCACGCTACTGCCCACCGAAACCAATGTCTGCGTGTTAATCGATGCCGGCGCAAATGTAGATGCAAAGCCATACCATCTGCTTCAATACGCGATGATGGGTGCGGTCTATTCGCGCCATGTGTTAAAATATGAGAACCCCACCATCGGCCTCATGTCGATCGGCGGGGAGGATGTGAAAGGCAGCGATTTCACAAAAGACGTCTTCAAACTTCTGCGGGCGAGCAACCTGAACTTTCGAGGCAATATCGAAGGGCACGATATATTTGCCAAACCTGTGGAGGTAATCGTCTGCGATGGATTTACCGGCAATGTGGTGTTGAAATCCTGCGAGGCTACAGCGCACGCCATTTTCACATGGCTTAAACATGAGCTGAAACAAAATCCGCTGCGGCTTGCCGGTGCATACGTCGCGAAAGGCGCATTCAAAGCGATCAAAAAGAAAACCAATTACGAAGAATATGGGGGGAGCCCCTTGCTCGGAGTGAACGGCATCTGCATCATCGCGCATGGGTCCAGCTCTGCATACGCGGTGCAAAACGCCATCCGTGTTGCGGCAGAATCCATCCAGCAACAGGTAAATCCCCACATCGTTTCCGATATCCAACATTATGCTGACAAAACGCCAGCCCAGCCGGTCGCACTTTGATAAACCCAAACGCACCGCATCCATCGTAGGAACGGGCAGCTACATCCCGGATCGAGTTCTCACAAACGGAGACCTCGAACGTATGGTGGATACCAGCGACGAGTGGATCACAGCTCGCACGGGCATCCGCGAAAGGCGCATCGCTGCGGATGACGAGTTCACCAGCGACATGGCGGCCAAAGCAGCAAGCAACGCGATCGATAACGCGAAAATCTCTGCAGCAGACATCGATCTGATCATTGTTGCGACGGTGACTCCTGACATGTTCTTTCCTTCGACAGCCTGTTTCGTGCAGCAGAAAATCGGAGCGAAAAAAGCTGCGTGTTTTGATGTCTCGGCAGCTTGCTCCGGATTCCTCTACGGATTGGAAATCGCGCAACAATTCATTACCAGCCAGACATACAGCACGGTGCTGGTGATCGGTGCGGAGAAGCTGTCGTCCATCGTGGATTGGACGGATCGGAATACGTGCGTGCTGTTTGGAGACGGCGCTGGAGCTGCGATTTTGCGTAATCGCGAGGGTGCGCATGGCGTGATTACAACCTATATGGGGAGCGATGGCGCGTTCTCGGAAATTTTGAATATCCCCGGTGGCGGTTGTCGCACGCCGATTGGACCGCACAACTTCGATCAGCGATTGAACACAATCCAGATGAATGGCAAAGAGACCTACAAGCAGGCTGTCACGGCCATGATGACGGCTGCGCGGGAGGCTTTAAAACAATCTGGCCTGGAACCCGATGACATCGCCTGCTTTATCCCGCACCAAGCCAACCTACGCATCATCGAAGCAGTGGCCTCGCGTCTCCATGTGCCGATGGACCGCTTCATGATCAACCTGGATCGATTCGGCAATACAAGCGCGGCAGCAGTGGCGATCGCGCTGGATGAAGCCAATCGGACTGGGCGCATGAGCGTGGGTGACTATGTGTTGCTCATGGTCTTTGGGGGAGGGCTCACATGGGCAAGCTCCGTCATCCAATGGTGAAACGCATCGGCCTATTTGGAGGCTCGTTCGACCCTGTCCATCACGGACATCTCATCATTGCGTGTCATGCTCTGGAGGAACTCGAGCTGGATGAAGTCCGCCTGCTACCTGCTGCCGCCTCGCCTTTTAAAAACAATCACGCGTATGCTCCAGCCCCGTTGCGATTGGCGATGCTGCAAGCAGCAGTGCAAGGCGAGCGAGGATTGATCGTCGATGATCGGGAGCTACACCGGTCGCCGCCTTCGTTCACGATCGATACCGTGGACGAGCTGCGGGGAGAATTTCCGGATGCCGAGTTCTTATACCTCATCGGTGAAGACAATGTATGCGGGCTTCCCAACTGGCATCGCAGCACACGATTACAGGAGGAGGTGGAGTTCGTTGTTTTTCGCAGAGGCCCACAGGCAGCACTC
This sequence comes from uncultured Chthoniobacteraceae bacterium, assembly GCA_965365475.1. GTDB lineage: Bacteria > Verrucomicrobiota > Verrucomicrobiia > Chthoniobacterales > CAKUMP01 > CBDUBV01. The sequence goes on from CBDUBV010000002.1 coordinate 46,655, forward strand.
AATCACTCTTTGCGCATCATTACAAAGATGGTCGATATTTCCGCCACGGAAATACGGACCCGGATAGCACAAGGAAGCTCCATCCGATACCTCGTGCCGGAATGCGTGAGAGAGATTATTTTTAAGGAAAATGTGTATGGAGGAAAATAAATGTTGTGCTTGTCAATTATGAGCAGTAAAGTGATCCGTATGAAACATAGCAAAAAAACCCAACGAAGCCTCATCGTGCAGAGCTACCTTCCTGATGCCGCAGAAACATCGCGAATCATGGAAGGGTACGGCGACCGCCCAATGAGCGATGTGGTGGAGAGCGTGCGCGATGGTTTGCTATTTGCAGAGTTTGAGGCTCTGGCCGAGCTGCTGCAGATGCCCGAAGATGCGCTGGCTGCCGCGTTGAACATTCCGCGTGCGACACTGCACCGCCGCAAAAAAATGGGCCAGCTTGCCAAGGACGAGAGCGAACGCGTGGTGCGATTTGCACGCGTGTTTGGCGAGGCGGTAAATCTTTTCGGAACAGCGGAGGCAGCTCGCGAATGGCTGCGGGAGCCTGCCATTGCGTTTGGGGATCAGACTCCGCTTGCGTATATGGACACGGAGGTCGGTGCCCGGCGAGTGGAAGAATTGCTCGGCAAGATCGCCCACGGTGTATTCGCCTGAGTTTGCGGATGTGACACATGCCAAGTCTGTCGTTATTTCGACTTGTCTCCATGGCGTACGCCACGACTGCTCTGAGCGGAGAGGGTGCCCGGCTCCATGGTGGAAGATGGAATCCGCCCGGACTGGCATGCGTGTATCTGGCGGAATCGCGGGCATTGGCGGCGTTGGAGTTGCTGGTTCATCTGACGCCTGGGACTCGCAATCTGCCGCTGACTCTGATCGAATGTTCTGTGGATGCCGACCTTTGCCGCACGGTCGCTATGTTGCCGCGTGGTTGGGATGCTTTGCCGGAATCTGCCGACGCGCGGCGCATGGGAAGTGAGTGGTTGAAAGCGCGCACTTCATTACTTTTGAGAGTCCCTTCCGTCTTTATGCCCGAAGAGAGCAATTTGCTTTTTAATCCGTATCATCCGAAAGCTGGACAGCTCAGAATCGTGGGCTCGCGACCGTTTCGATTCGACCGAAGATTGGTGACATACCAATGAAGATTCTGGGTATCGACGGGGGTGGCACAAAGACTGCGTGGTGTTTGTTTTCCAGCGCTGATGGCGCGCTGCGAGAGACAAGGAAGGGGATGTTGGGTGGAAGCAATATTCGCCTTTGCAGCGATGCCGAATTGATATTGTTGTTTCGGTCGATGCCTGCCGATGCTGACCGGGTGGGGGTTTACCTCGCGGGCTGCGTGTCGGAGAAAGATCGGTCTCGATTGGAGAATTTGTCCCGCTTGGTCTGGCCGGGAGCAGGCCGTGTGGTCGGTAGCGATCGGGAATCCTCGATGGCTGCTGCTTTGGGCAGCCGGGAGGATGGAATCGTGGTGATTTGTGGGACGGGGTCTTCTGTTACCGGACGCAATGGCGAGCAAATTGAGCGAGTGGGCGGGTGGGGGCATCTACTGGGAGATCGCGGGGGCGGCTACAACCTCGCAGTGCGCGGATTGCGATTGGTATTGCGCTCTTTTGATTTGGAACAACGCCTCACTAGCCTTGCACAAACTGTGCTGCGCGAATTGGCGCTGGAGAATCTGCCGGCATTGGTGAGTTGGGCTCAGGCTGCTGATAAAATGGAAATCGCAAGTCTGGCGCCGGTTTTTTTCCGTGCCGCAGAAGAAGGCGATGAACAGATGCGCGAGCTTCTTCGCGACGGTGCGTGCGTGCTTGCGCAGTATGCTGCGAGCGTGGGCAGGCGACTCGGGCTTGCTGATCCCGCGATCCGGTTGATGGGTGGGATTTTTCGCAACCAGGCGATGTATCGGTTATATTTCCGTGAAGCGATTGAGAGGGAGCTGCCGCACGCGAGGATCGAGCTGGCGGTAAAACGCGCGGTGGAGGGTGCAGCGGTGCTTGCAATGGAAGCCAGGCCGGAATGCTGCAGCGAGATTGCAAGCGCAACTGCGACGGAGTTGTCGCACGCGATCACAGAACAACGCAATCCGCGATCGTTCGATTTGGACCGTCTCTCGGCGCGAGAATTTGTTGCGCTGTTTGTTCGGGAAGAACGCTACGTGCAGCAAGCCCTGGCTGAGGCCAGTCCGGCATTGATCGAGGCGGTGACGCTGGTTGGAGATGCGATGGCTGATGGCGGACGGCTGTTCTATTTCGGAGCAGGCACCAGTGGCCGCCTGGGCGTGGTGGACGCGAGTGAGATTCCTCCGACTTTTCGTGCGGCACCGGAGCTAGTCCAAGGGGTGCTGGCGGGCGGCGACGAGGCCATGTTCCGCGCGGTGGAAGGTGTGGAAGATGATCGGGATGCCGGAGCGCACGCTGTGCAAGCCCGAGGTGTCCGCGATGCGGATGTGGTGTGTGGAATCGCGGCGAGCGGGAGGACACCTTTTGTCCTGGGCGCTTTGGGGCAGGCTCGCGCAGTTGGCGCCCGCACGATTTTTCTTACGTGCAATCCCAACCGCGATACGGGCACTGCGGTTGCGGATGTGGAAATCGATCTTGCGGTGGGTCCGGAACTGCTTACGGGGTCAACCCGGTTAAAATCCGGGACGGTGACCAAAGTTGTTTTAAACATGCTTTCCACGGGCGCGATGATTCGTTTGGGGAAAGTGCGCGGCAACATGATGATCGATGTTCATCCGACAAATGAAAAACTTCGCGACCGGGCCACGCGGATTGTGATGTCTCTCACGGGCATGGGTTACGATGCAGCCGCTCAGCAACTCGAGCTTTGTAGTTGGAACGTGCGGGACGCTGTGGACCGCGTTAGGAAGTAAGCTTGGAAGCGATAGCTGCATCCAATGCTTTATCCATAAGCGCGGATGCCAGCTCTTGCGTGCCAGCGTCGAGTGCTTGGTTGGCTTTCAGAAGTCCGTGGAGATCGCCCTTTTCCATCGCGTCTTCCACCGCACAAGTTAGCGCTCGGACGCATGCGACAGTCTCCGGAGGCGGATTGAGTGATTGGATCGCCTTTTCCACAGCACGAAGCATCTCCTGACTTTTCAATTTGGTTTCTTCGAACCTTCGCTGCGTCATATCGTCCAATGCAAACTCCACGGACTCTGCGATCATTTGTTCCACGCGCTCATCGCTGACATCGACCGCGCTGCTGAGTTGCCGCTCCATTTGCTGTCCGGTGACAGTATCGCGGGCGAGCACATGAAGAATGCCATCGGCATCGATCTCGAATTGCACACCGACCCGCGCCTGACCTTTGGGTGCTGGTTGAAAAGGAATGTCGAAATCTCCGAGTGGCCAATTGTCTTTGGCTAGTTCGCGTTCACCTTGCAACACACGGATACGCATCTCCTGCTGACCGCTGACTGCGTTGGTAAACAGCTCTCCTGCTTTTGTCGGGATGGTTGTGTTGCGGGGAATGATCACGTTCATCAAGCCGCCGAAAGTTTCGATTCCCAGCGAGAGAGGCGTGACATCGAGCAACACCACATCGCGTACCTGGCCAGAGAGGATGCCTCCCTGGATGACCGCCCCCATGGCAACCGCTTCGTCGGGATTGTGTGCGGTAAGCGGCTCGCGCTGGAAGAAGTCAGATACAAAGTCGCGCACGATCGGCATGCGGGTGGAACCGCCGACCAGAAGAATTTCATTCAGCGAATCGGCCTGAATACGGGCGTCCGCGAGAGCGCGGAGACAGCATGCACGGGTGCGTGCGATCCATGGTTGTGCGAGTCGATCGAGTTCGGCACGTGAGAGCACGGCGTGATGGTGACCATCGCGGGAGAACGGGATTTGTATCTCCGCAGTAAGCGACGTGGATAGTTTATGTTTTGCGACGACTGCTGCTTCGCGGATGCGGGCCAGCAGGGTGGCATCAGGAGCATCGAGTTGCCACTTATTTAATAGCCACTCAACCAGTGCCTGGTCGATATCATCACCGCCAAGGCGGGTATCGCCGCCGGTGGCAAGCACATGAAAAATCCCATCGCGCCGCTCAAGAATGGTGATGTCGAAAGTCCCTCCACCCAAGTCATAGACGGCCACGCGTGCCTGGGCTTTGCATTTGTCGAGTCCGCATGCGAGCGCGGCAGCGGTGGGTTCGTTCAATATGCGCTCCACGGCAAAGCCTGCCGCCTCGCCCGCAGCTTTGGTTGCAGCACGCTGCGAGTCGTTAAAATATGCGGGCACGGTGATGACGGCGCGGTGAACGCCAGTCTCCAAAGCACTCTCCGCGATCGTTCGCAGATGCTTGAGTATGGCAGCGGAGACCGCAGTGGGCGCGACTGTATGAAGAATTGGCGGGGCGGATGGATCAAGCTCACGTCCCATCCAGCGTTTGACCGAGCTAACGGTGCGTTCGGGATGCAATGCGGACAGGCGTTGCGCTTCGCGGCCGACGATGGGCTCGCCGTGCTCGGGAAAATGCACGACGGAGGGCGTGAGACGGTGGCCGTGCGCATCTGCCAGAAGGATCGGGAAACCTGAATCCATCACTCCGATCAGAGAATTTGTAGTGCCGAGATCGATGCCTGCAATCATGAGATGAGCAGTAAAAGTTTTTCCTGCACCTGCGATTTCCATTTTTGAAGATATGTGAACGCATCTGCCAATTGAGCCAGATCGGCCAAAGCGCACTGCCCGTTCACCCAGAGCTGATCAGCATGAATCAATGCCTGCTGCACCTGTTGCTCCATGTCTGCGAGCTGGCGCAGAATTTCCTGCAATTGGTCCTGCACGGTTAATGCCTCGTCCGCAATGAGTGCTTTGGCCAAAGCACCCGGAGCATTTTCTTTGCGGCGGATGACATCTGTGGCGTTGGACAGAGCTTGAGAGACTGAAGCGAACGCATCTGCCAGAGCATCGGGAACGGCATGTGTGGCTGCAATTTGCCCATCCGATTCCAGCGCGATCAAGGCCCGCAATCGCAGAGCTGGTTCGAGAAGCGTGGTGCGCGCATCGTTTAGGGCGGTGAAAAGTGCAACATCGCCTTGAGGGCCGTCGGGATGCGCGGCGGCAGCAAGATTCTGGAACGTAGTAGTGACGGATTCCAGCGCAGGCAGTGGGCGTCGCTCCATGCCCAGCAAGGTGAAAGGGTCGCTCATCACGCTGCGAAGCTTTCGCCGCAGGAGCAGTGAGCGACCGCATTGGGGTTGGTGACTTTAAAACCTCCGTGCTGGAGATCGTCGCTATACTCCAGCTCGGAGCCGCTTACAAACAGCGCACTTTTCGGATCGATCACCACGCGCACGCCTGTGCTCTCCACCAGGATGTCGCGGTTGGCGGGACCATCGACGAGGTCCATTTTGTACTGGAGTCCTGAACACCCACCGCCGATGACGGCTATACGCAGTGACCCCTGCGGACGACCTTGCCGCGTGAGTAGAGAGATAAGCTTCTGTGCAGCCGCTTCGCGCACCTTGATAAGACGTTCGTTGCCCAGCCGGTAATTGATCTGCTCACTCATGTCGGGGAGAAGTTACGACTGCGGCGGTGGTGAATCAAGGCTGCGCTCGATATCCTCTGGTGTCGCTTGAAAGCGTGCGCCGCATCGCGGACACGTGACGAGAAGGTATTCGTCGGAGGCAAACATTTCATCCCGAACCAGCTTGCTCAATGACGCCAGGCTGCGTACGATTTTTGGCAGCGTGCATTCACATCCGAAGCGGACGGGACGGGTGACCATGTGTTGAAGCTCCTCATGTCGGTCGAGCTGCTCTACCTTGTCCGATGTGAGCGCGGCGATCCACGCGGCATCACAACCGGGCATGGCCACGACAAGAGCGATGTCCTCCGCGTCCTGGAGTCGGAAATAGCGTGCGGGAATCTGCTGGCTTTGCCGGTAAAACTCTTCCGCGACGGACAGGAAATCGGTGCTGTGAACAGGGACGACGCTTTGCCTGGCAGGTTCGTTGCCGCGCAAGGTCTGGGCAAAAAATAACGAGTCAGCCTGCTTCTTCACGTCTTCGGTGAAGACGCGCCCGGTCACCGTGCCGGTCCGATTGTTGGCCGTGGCGAAGAGATTGAGCAGAGGCTCTTGAAACCCGACTGTCCACGCGCTGATCTCATCGGGCGGGCGTGACACCATATGCAACGTGATTGCAGCGAGCGCGTCTTTGAGCATGGCATCATGCTGCGGCGCGTTACGGATGCCATGCTGCATGAGGTGCAGATAGTAGTCGGTGTAAAGAGCTGTGAAATGACTTCGCACGCATAGTGCATCGCGTCCCCGCACGAAATGGCTTGAGACCATGAGCGGCTCATCATCTGGGCTGTGCGGCATCACGCGAGCAGCTCTTCCAGTTCGTCCACGCGGCGGTTGAATAATGCCAGCGCATCGCTGATGGGCTGGGGACTTGTCATATCCACACCCGCCGTTTTCAAAGTGTCAAGTGGCTCTCGTGAGCCGCCTGATTTTAGAAATGCGAGGTAATCCTCCGTCTCTTTCTGACCGCCGGACAGCACTCTATGAGCGAGACTGATCGCGGCAGATATGCCGGTGGCGTATTTATAGACATAGAACGCCGAATAGAAATGCGGGATCCGCAAGCACTCCAGTTCGAGCACTTCGTCTATGACGAAATCAGGCCCGAAGTAAGCATCCAGGAGCTTTCGGTATTCGCTGCGCAACGTGGAAAGGGTGGGGGACTCACCACTCTCTTCGATGTTGTGAATGATCGTCTCGAACTCTGCAAACATGGTTTGGCGAAAGAGCGTGCCGCGAATGTCATCGATCTGACGATTGATGAGAAACGCGCGCATCGCGCGGTCGGTTGTGTTTTTTAAAAGATGATGCGTGAGCAATTCCTCATTGAACGTGGAGGCCACTTCCGCCGTGAAGATGGGGTAATCGTAATCCTGAAATGTCTGGTGGTTTTGAGCAAACCATGAATGCATCGAGTGCCCCGCTTCGTGAGCCATCGTGTAAACATCGGAGAAAACATCCGCTTTATAGTTCATCAGGATGTAAGGCGGATTGCCGTAACTGGATGAGGAGAAAGCTCCGCTGCGTTTGCCTTTGGTCTCGTAGCGATCGCACCAGCGACCGCGCAAACCCTGCTCAAGCATTGAGGTGTACTCCGTGCCGAGTGGCGCAAGCGACGCGATGATCTGGTCCACTGCCCGATCCCAAGACGTCACGGTCTGAGCTTCGGCAACGAGCGGGACATAGGTGTCGTAGTGGTGCAGCGTGTCCAAACCAAGCAGACGCTTGCGGAGATCCAGATAGCGATGAAGCGCAGGGAGATGATCTCGCACGGTTGAGACCAGATTGTTATAGACTGTCACCGGCACATTGTCGGGGAACAGTGCCGCCTCACGCGCAGACTGGTAGTTGCGAGCGCGTGCGCGGAAGACATCGGCCTTCACCGACCCTGCCAGCGATGCGGCGAGCGTATATTTGTGCTCCTCAAACTCGCGGTAGTATTGGTGGAAAGCATTCTTGCGAAGCTCACGGTTCTGCTTGTTGAGGAAGGAGGAGAATGATCCGTGTGTCAGCTCCACTTCATTTCCTTTCTCATCGCGGAGTGTGCCGAAGTGCATGTCCACATTGGTAAGCTGCGAAAAAATCTCCCGTGCTGCGCCGGTGGAAGCGGCACCCAGCGCGAGGAGTCGCTCTTCCTGCTGAGTGAGAGTATGCGGCTTGAAGCGGCGAATCTTCCGCAGTTTGGTCTTCCACTCGACCAGGGCCGGGTCCTGCATGAAGGCGTGAAAAGTATCGTCATCGATGGCCTGAATGCCCGGCGTGAAGAAGGACGTTAGATCGCCGATGCGAGTGAGCAAGTTCTGCAATCTGCCGATACGTTGTAGATTAGCGTCGTCCGACGAGTCCTCGCTCGCACGCAGGCTTGCGAAGTGGTAGAGCCGCTCGGTGAGCTGATCCAGCTCCTTGTCGAATTCCAGTAGATCGCGTAAAGCTTCCGCTGATTTTTGCATGGAGTCCTTGTAGTTGGCATATGCAGGATAGCGTTGCGTCAACTCCTGGAAGGCACTCTCCCATGCGGCGGCATCAGGAAAAAGCAGGGACAAATCCCATGTGTCTTCCACGGGAATTTCAGATCGGGAAGATGGCGAGGAAACTGGTGAAAGGGATGAATCCATAAACAAACCAACAAAAGCGTTAAAACGACCTAGTGCAATCGGAAAGAACCTGAGTAAAAGCGAAATTACTACCCTAACATAAGTAAATCTTATTTTAGATTGTATTGGCTACTATTTTAATTCTTAAAGTTGGCACGCTCATTGCTATTTACGTTTTTAAGAAGCTTGCTGCTTCCCAAACTTAAATACAATCAAATGAAAAAATCGTTTATATTCAGTTCGACCATGGCTCTATCATTGTTTGCGGCGGCAAGTCTGCATGCAGCACCATTGGTTAATTTCACGCTCAGTTTGGACACTGGAGTGGATCCGGGCAGCCAATACACCAACTTTTTCGCTGGTGGCTCTGGAAGCGCCTCGCGGTTCGCCATCGGCTTTCAATTAACCCTTCACACTGTGGATGGGGCACCGGTCAATATTGGACCAATCGCTGCTTTTTGCAGTGAGATTGCCGAGCCGATCGGCACGCAATCCTATACTTTTCAGGCAGCGCATCTCGCGGAGATAGCAGCGGGACAGGCAGGATTCAGTGCATCCGCAAGTGCCGGAATACCAGTTGGCGGTATTGGCGCATTGCGCGCAGCACGCGTGGCGTATCTTTTTGATAAGTATTATATCTCCGACAAACTCACCGCATGGAATTACAGTAATACGAATCCGACCACGCATGCATTTCAGCTTGCGCTATGGGAGTTGACCCACGACACCGACATGAATCTATCCAATACCTCGGGATTTCTTTATTTGGGGAACCAAGGTGGAAATGCGCTGCGGGAAGCTGGTGTGAACATTGCACAGAACATGCTGAATGATGTCAATGGCGCCAATCTCGATGAAAGTTACGCTTCATCTAAGTTTAAAATCTGGGCTTTGGTGGACACGAACGGAGCCGGTACCACTGGTTGGCAGGATGTGGTGGTGGCAGTGCCGCTGGGCAGTGTGGAAGAGCAGCGGCTCAGCCCGCTCATGCCCGCTCCCGAGCCGACCACAGCCACGTTGTTCTTTCTCTCGGCAGGTGCTTTCCTGCTTGGCCATAGAGTTCGCAGGAAACCGTAGTGGGCGAATGAGGCAACTGAACAGGCCTGTCTTCAATGAAAGACAGGCCTGTTTTCTTATATATCCTGCCCGCCGCTGTTACCGGGCGGGACATTTTCACTTTTTAGTGACTCACAATCCGTAATCCCGTGAGTAATCCGAGCCGAGGCTTTTAGCGTATGGCACCGATACTCCAGATATTTCGCAGCCGGTCCTCGGGCCTTCGCCATCCGTGAAGCTTCGGTTGAGCATCATTTCCGAAATGACCCAACCTTTCGCAGCGATGTCACCGAGGGCCGCAGCCACAGCAGACATGATCTGTGTCGCGCCGCAACCGCTGCCTGCGAGCGGGCCCGTGGGATCGATCTCCACGCGGAATCGGTCCACATCCCGCTTCTCAAAATCGCACATGGTCGGATAAATCTCCGTGCCCCGGCTTGTAATGCGAGTAAGATGAAATCCCCGGGCTTTGAGAATGGGTGCTAGCTCGGCTGCGCGCACGCGGTAGAATGCTTGTACAAGCTGGATGCTTGCACGGTCGAATGAGGTCAATTTTTCCACGGCATCCTGGAGTCTTGTCTGAAGCAATTGCGTGCTGAACCGCGCTGCAAATGCCGAACCGGTTTCGAGGTGGGATAGCGCATCGCCCAGACTGAGTTTGCCTGCCTGGGGGTCGGCCTCCATGTGCGCACTGAGCATCCGCGCGGCATACTGCCCGAAGCTGCGAACGGATTGAATGCTGCCCGCCTTCCCCTCATCGAAAAGAGTCTTGATGTCGATCTCAGAGACACTTTCGAATTCGGCTGCAACGAAGGGGTCAATTTCTGTGCCAGCCTCGTCCACTGTTCCATCTGGGGCAAATCGCACTTTCATTCCGGAATCGTCAACAAACAGATCGAACCCGATGACTTTCGACTGAGCCCTTACAGGGTTCGGCGGAATGTTGCGGCACAGGTGGCTTTTCCAACTCGAGCTTCCCGTCTCCATGTCCCTGGCAAACTGCTCATAGGAGCGCAGAACCCGCACGAAAAGCGGCTTCACCTCGGGATCGGCACGGTTCACCGCGATTTGCTTGATCGTTTGTGAAGGATGCGCGGTTTTCAGCTCCTTGAGCCGGGCGATGTTGGAGACAATTTTATCTGCGAACTCCCGTGTGCCGAGTTTTTCCTTCCCTCGTGCTTCCTGATACGGACCTCGGCGGATGTCCCCCACGTACCAGCCCTCGGCAAGTACCCCCAGGACTGCGGTCTTGATCAATTCCGCCGCCAGGATGTTTTCATTGCCACCGATGTGAAGGAGCATCTCTGCGGCTGCATCGATCAACGCCACGGGATTTGCCTTGTTCTGCCCCGCGATATCATCCGCCGTGCCGCCCATGGTCTCAAACATGGAGACCGCATTCGGGTTGTTGGGATTGGTGTTGTTGCTACTCACCAAGCCCACACCGCCTGTCACCTTCGCCGCGATGTCGGAGCCGATATCTCCAAACATGTTCGTCGTGACAACCACATCAAATGTCTGCGGCGCTGCAGCAATTGCGGCGAGACCATCGTCGATGATCATAAAATTGGCTTGAATGCCGCGTTCCCCCAGCATGTCCGCACTGTAGTCCTTGGCGACTTTTAAAAAGCTTTCCTTAAAGAGCCCGCCGGTGATTTTCAAAATATTGGGCTTCTCCAGCGCGGTGACTTTCTTGCGTCCGTCGCGCAATGCGGCTTCGAAAGCGGCGCGGCAGATCAGTTCGCACCCCTCCGGCGTTTGGTGCCGCAACGCCTGTGGATAGTTGCGCCCAAGTCGGTGCTCAATCGAAGCATAGAGGTCCTCGACATTTTCACGGACGAACAGGATGTCTGCTCCTGGAATCCCGGGCGCGATGGGATCGAGTGTCACGCACCGGCGGATGTTGGCATACTGTTCGAAGGCCTTGCGGATGGTAACATTTCGGCTGGGTTCATCGCCTTCATCCAGCGTGCGAAGCGCTCCTTTTAACACCGCCGATGCACGAGCGGCGTCCAGCAGCGTCTGCTTTTCCAGGTCGGCAACCAATGTTTTGATGGCTCGTAACACCTCGGGCTGCAACTTCGATAGAAGTTTTTTGTAAAAGTCGTTGATGTCTCCTCCCGCTTGAGCCTCCTGCCGGGCTTCCTTTTCCATACGTGCAGCAACTGCTCCGGCATCCTCAGTTCCGAACTGACTCGCATAGACCTCCGGAGCGTGGGAATTAAGCAATGGAAAAAGCTGAGCCGCATCCGGGTAGCCGAGGCTGCCTTCTATGGTGTTCATCGGAATGCCCGTTGCAGCCAATACTCTCAAGGTGGCTTCGATGCACTCGGGCCCAATGCCTTGGCCTCTGACTAATAGAATAGTATTTCCCGACTTCAGTTTCTGATCTTGTGGTGCAATGGGCGATGGACTCATAAAAATGTCACCCGATCAAACGAGCTTGGCGTTCATACACAGGTTTCTGCCCGCTGTAAATCGGGACTTCTCACTGACGCCAGCCGCTGAAGGCTGATCCGATGTTTTAGCTCCGTCTGGTGCATTTTTCACCTGCTCATCGCGGTTTTTTCTGGAGTGTAGCTTGACTGCGTGGGCAGCGGTCGCTATTCTACCGCCGTTTTCTCCCCGAACGGACCCAAAATAACACCTACTAATATAAGACAAATATGATTAAACTTGGCATCAACGGATTCGGGCGCATCGGGCGCATGGTCTTCCGCGCAGCAGTTCAGAATTTCTCCAAAGACATCGGAGTCGTGGGCATCAACGACCTTCTCGAGCCGGATTACCTCGCCTACATGCTCAAATACGATTCCGTGCACGGTCGTTTCAAAGGCGATGTCTCGGTGGAAGGCAATAACCTCATCGTCAATGGCAAAAAAATCCGTCTGACCGCCATCAAAGACCCGTCCACGCTGAAATGGGACGAGGTGGGTGCAGAAGTCGTGGTGGAGTCCACAGGGCTGTTTCTGGACAAAGCGACCGCCGAAGCGCATCTCAAAGCAGGAGCCAAAAAGGTGATCCTATCCGCTCCTTCCAAAGATGAGACTCCGATGTTTGTCTATGGTGTGAACCACGACAAATACAATGGCGAAGCGATCATCTCGAACGCAAGCTGCACGACGAACTGCCTCGCTCCGCTGGCGAAAGTCATTCACGACAGCTTTGGCATCAAGCGCGGTCTCATGACCACGGTGCATGCCGCCACTGCCACGCAGAAGACCGTGGACGGCCCGAGCAACAAAGACTGGCGCGGTGGACGCGGCATTTTGGAGAACATCATTCCGTCCTCCACGGGCGCAGCGAAGGCCGTGGGCAAAGTGATTCCTGAGTTGAACAAAAAGCTTACCGGGATGGCGTTTCGTGTGCCCACTTCCGATGTCTCGGTTGTCGATCTGACTGTCGAGTTGGAGAAAGAAGCGACCTACGAGCAGATCTGCGATGCTATTAAGAAAGCCTCGGAAGGTTCTCTCAAAGGCGTGCTCGCTTACACGACCGATAAAGTCGTGGCCACGGATTTCCGCGGCGAGACCAACACCTCGGTGTTCGACGCGGACGCAGGTATCGCACTCGACAGCACCTTTGTGAAACTCGTGTCGTGGTACGATAACGAATGGGGCTATTCCAACAAAGTGTTGGAAATGGCGCGTGTGATCGCAGCGAAGTAATTTCCATTTCCCGTGCCTAAAAAAAGCATCCGCGATACCGATCTCTCCGGTAAGCGTGTCCTGGTGCGCGTTGATTTTAACGTGCCCCAGGACAAGGCTACTGGAGCCATCACCAATACGCAGCGCATCACTGCCGCGCTTCCCACGATCCGGTTTATTCTGGATCAAGGCGCGTCAGTTGTGCTGATGAGCCATCTAGGACGTCCCAACGGTGAGGTGACGCCCAAGTTCACTTTGCAACCTGTGGCGGACAAGCTCAGCGAACTCCTTGCCAAGCCGGTTGAGTTTCTCTCCGACTGCGTGGGCAACGAAGTAGAGTCCCGCTGTGCTGCTCTCAAGCCCGGTGAGGTGGTGCTGCTGGAGAATCTGCGTTTCCATATCGAAGAGGAAGGCAAAGCCAAACTCGAGGACGGCTCGTCCAAAAAAGCAGACCCTGAAGCGGTGGCCGCATTTCGCGCGAGCCTTACCAAGCTCGGCGATGTGTATGTGAACGATGCATTCGGCACTGCACACCGTGCGCATTCCTCCGTGGTCGGAGTCGATTTACCGGAGAAGCTTGCCGGGTTCCTCATGCAGAAAGAGCTGGATGCTTTTGCCAAAGTGCTCGATGAGCCCGCGCGGCCTCTGCTCGCAATTCTCGGCGGCGCCAAGATAGCAGACAAGATTCCGCTTATTCGCAATCTGCTCGACATCGCGGACGAGATCATCATTGGCGGGGGCATGGCTTATACATTTAAAAAAGTCCTCGAAGGCATGGAGATTGGCGACAGTCTCTTCGATGAAGAGGGCGCAAAAATTGTTCAAGAACTGGCGGATAAAGCCAAAGAGCGCGGCGTGAAGCTGCACCTGCCCGTGGACTTTGTGTGCGCGGATGCCTTCGCACCCGATGCCAAAACGCAGATCACGGAGAACACCATTCCTGCCGGATGGATGGGACTGGACGGCGGACCGAAATCGCGCGGCATATATCGTGAGGCGATCCTGCGCGCGAAAACAATCATTTGGAACGGGCCTTGCGGGGTGTTCGAGTTTGACGCGTTTGCTGAAGGCACCAAAGACATGGCACTCGCTGTGGCCGAGGCTACGGAGAACGGCGCGATTAGCGTAGTGGGCGGCGGCGACACGGCTACTGCTGCCAAGAAATTCGGAGTGGACGACAAGGTCACCCATTGCTCGACCGGCGGCGGTGCTTCGCTGGAATTGCTGGAAGGCAAAACTCTTCCCGGCGTGGCCGCGTTGTCAGAAAATTAATCCTCTATTTATATGCGTAAAAAAATCATTGCAGCCAACTGGAAGATGAACATGACGCTCGCGGAAGCCGAATTGTTCCTCGCCAATTTCACACTTGAAGTTGGCGATTCCACCGACGTTGAGATGGTGATCGCTCCGCCTTTCACTGCCATCGCCAAAGTATCCGACCTCTTAAGTCGCAATCAAAACATCAAGCTTGGGGCGCAGAACATGCATCCCGCGACCAACGGTGCTTACACCGGCGAGATCAGCATCGGCATGTTGCGCGAACTCTATGTCCGCTATGTCATTCTGGGCCATAGCGAACGACGCAGTATTTTTGGCGAAACGGACGCGTTCATTAATGAAAAAGTGAAAGCCGCCCTCGCAGGGCAACTCCGTCCGATTCTGTGCGTGGGCGAAACACTCGAACAACGCGATGCGAACGAGGTGGAATCCGTCCTGGAGCGACAGCTTACAGGCGGGCTTGCCGGGATCGATGCGGAACACGTGCACGACGTGGTGATCGCGTATGAGCCTGTGTGGGCCATCGGCACGGGACGCACTGCGAGCCCTGAGCAGGCGCAGAGCGCACACGCCCACATTCGCAAAGTGCTGGGCACGATCGCAGGCGAGGCAGTCGCTGCCAAAATCCGCATTCAATATGGCGGAAGTGTGAAGCCTGACAACACCGAGGCACTCATGAGCCAGCCGGATATCGACGGTGCGCTCGTCGGTGGCGCGAGCCTCGATGCGCGCAGCTTCAGCGAGATCGTCAAGGCTACCGCTCGGCTTTTACAATAACCCGAGAGCCATGAGCGACCGTCAACCAGTCGTGCTCATCATCCGCGACGGATGGGGCATCAACCCCTCCGGCATCGATGGAGCTGAAAAAGATGGCAACGCCACGCTCCTGGCGCGCACTCCATTCCACGAACGATTGTATGCCGAATATCCCGGCTCGCACTTGAGTGCCAGCGGATTGGATGTCGGTCTGCCCGAAGGTCAGATGGGCAACAGCGAAGTGGGCCACTTGAATCTCGGTGCCGGGCGTATTGTTTATCAGGACCTCACGCGCATTAATAAAGCGATTCTGGACGGCGAGTTCACCAGCAACACCGTGTTGCAGGAAGCGTTTGCCAAAGCGGCTGGGGGTCGCCTGCATCTGCTCGGGCTGGTCTCCGATGGCGGCGTGCACAGCCATCAGGACCATCTCATCGCACTGGTGAAAGCCGCGCATGCTGCGGGGGTGGGGGAGATTCTCATTCACGCGATCACTGACGGCCGGGACACGTCGCCTACGGGCGGAGCGGACTACATCACTCGCGTGAGCAAAGGCATCTCCGGCACGGGAGCGGTGATCGCCACAGCGATCGGACGCTACTTTGCCATGGATCGCGATCGGCGTTGGGAGCGCAACAAACTTGCGTGGGATGCCATCGTGCTGGGTCGTGGAACCGTCACGTCCGACTCCCCAGCAGCCGCGATTCGTGCACAATATGCCGAGGGTAAAACGGACGAATTCCTTCCGCCGTTGATCTTTTCAAATGCTGATGAGCAGCGAGTTCGCGACGGCGATGTGGTGTTGTTCTTTAACTTCCGAGCGGATCGCACGCGGCAGCTTTCCGAAGCCATCCTGCTCAATGATTTCGCAGGCTTCGATCGGGAGGTCACGCCGGTGGTGCACTACGTGACGCTTACGGAATATGATCGCACGTACTCCAGCCCATGTGTTTTCCTGCCTGCAACGCTCGATAACATTCTGGGGAAAGTGGTGTCCGACGCCGGCTTGCGGCAACTGCGAATTGCCGAGACGGAGAAATACCCTCACGTCACGTATTTCTTCAATGGCGGTGTAGAGACGCCCTATCCTGGTGAAGAGCGGATCATCGTGCCATCGCCCAAAGTGGCCACCTACGATTTGCAACCAGAGATGAGTGCGGACCAGGTGACAAGTGAGCTGCTGCCGCGACTGCGGGAGTTCGATCTGGTGATATTGAATTTCGCGAATCCGGATATGGTGGGGCATACCGGGGTGGTGGAAGCGGCTGTGCGAGCGGTGGAAAAGATCGATGAATGTGTGGGCAAAGTGGTGACCGAAGTGTTGCGGCTGGGCGGGAAAGCATTGGTCACTGCGGACCACGGGAACTGCGATCTCATGCGCAACGCGGATGGATCGCCAAACACAGCGCATACCACCAATCTAGTGCATTTCATTTACGTGGCTGCCGATGCTGCGCAGCACGAGGTGCGGGATGGCATTCTGGCGGATGTGGCACCTACCATCCTCGCGCTGCTGGGCCTGCCGCAGCCGGAGGAGATGACCGGGATCAATCTGGTGCTGGCAAAAGGCTAAGGCACCGCGATGGTGAATTTGGTAGCCGAGAAGTGCAAAGCTCCCCGGGGAGCGGCGGTTTCGAAACCGCAGCCACGCGTGGAATCACAGCCGATTAAGAAAAATATGAACACACAAAAATCCGCAGACATTGCATCGAAAGCACCTCGCAATTTTCTCGCCCGGCTTTTCGAGAAGCTGGACCATTCTCTGAAACAGAAAGCGGAGGAAAAAGCGAAGCAGAGCGGTTGTTGCAGCGGGGATAAAGGCAAGGGCGGCAAATGCTGCTGAAGCTCACTGAGCTTGTAATCTACGGCTGGTTTGGTCTCGACGCGGACTCGCGCCTGGGCGGTGCGGTGCATTTTTTCGTTTACGATTCCATCAAGATTTTTGCTCTGCTTGCGGTGATGATTTTCGCAATCGGAGTGGTGCGCACATGGATGCCGGAACAATCACTCCGGCAATGGATGGGGCGCGGTGGCATCGGTGCCAACATGATCGCTGCGCTCTTCGGTGCGATCACTCCGTTTTGCTCCTGCTCTTCCATTCCGATCTTTATCACGTTGCTGAAAGCCAATGTGCCGCTCGGTGTCACCTTTTCGTTTCTGATCACCTCGCCGATCATTAACGAGTATCTGGTCATCCTCATGGCGGGAGAGTTTGGTGTGCCGATCACGCTGGCCTATGTCGCGAGTGGGTTGTGCATAGGCACTCTCGCGGGTGCGCTGCTCGGGCGTATGCGCCTGGAGCATCATCTGGAGCGCGATATTATTGAGTCGCACCAACAAGGGTTCGAGTCGGTGCAGCACACGTGGAAGTCGCGCATTCGCTTTGGCTGGAACGAAGCGATGGATGTGATCCGACAGATCTGGTTGTGGGTGCTTGTCGGAGTGGCTGCTGGCGCACTCATACACAACTATGTCCCGCAAGAGACCATCCATGGGCTCATGGATGCCACGGGCGTTTTCTCAGTGCCCATCGCCACGGTGCTGGGGGTGCCGATGTATGGAAGCTGCGCAGCGATCGTGCCGATTGCCGTGGTGCTTTTTGAAAAAGGGATTCCGCTAGGCACAGCATTGGCCTTCATGATGGCGATGGCTGCGCTGAGTTTACCCGAAGCAATCATGTTGCGTAGGGTGATGCGGCTGCAATTGATCGCGATCTATTTTGCGATCACCACGGTGGCGATCATTTTTACGGGTTATCTGCTGAATCTCCTGGGTCCGATGTTGTAAAAAATCGCGGTTTATTTTTTTTAAAGCGACGACCTGCTTATGTGACTGCAATATGGTTGCAGCTATGGATGGAATAACGATTGAAGATTTCAGACAAAGCCCGGTGCATACAGTTATTTATGGCCGGGCTTCTGAGGATACGCTGGAGCTGCTCATACGTGAGGATTCCGCTGAGATCGCTCGCGTGGGGGAGGGGGCGGAAGTACGGATGGGAATCGCCGAACATGGGCGGGTACCCGTGGGCGTGGTGATGTTTCGATTTGGCGGGCCGATATATCAGACGTTATGGAATTTGTGTTCGGCAGCAGAGCTGACCGCCGCGTTGCAAAATGAGGTAAAATTCATCCACGTAAGCATGGTCGGAGACTCGGCGCGTGAGGACCTAATGTTCCGGATTAAGAACACGCTGGGAGGTTTTTTTTCATCCATGCACGAGCGTTATGCGGATAGCGCCGACTGGAGCGAAGAGGAATTCGCGCAAGCGATTGAGGCACTGGAAGAGCAATTGCACCCGGGAGTTACGTGGCAGTTGGTGGGCCCAAAAAATTAAACTTCTTCTGGCAACTAGCATTAGGCGTGGTAATAATGGTCAAATGTCATCCGCTCCTGCTTTCCAGTATCAATCGCTTTTTGAATTCTCATCCGATCCGACACAGTACCGGTTTCTGACAAAAGAGGGGGTTTCCACTGGGGAGTTCGAGGGCAGGGAAATCATTAAAATCGCGCCAGAGGTTTTGACGTTTCTCTCGCGGACGGCATTTCATGACATCTCGTTCATGTTACGGCCTGCGCATTTGAAGCAGGTAGCGGCGATCCTCGAAGACCCGGAGGCCAGTGCTAACGACAAGAATGTCGCGCTGACAATGTTGCGCAATGCCGAGGTGGCTGCGCATGGCGTGTTACCATTTTGCCAGGACACGGGGACGGCGACGATCATGGGCAAGAAAGGGCAAGCTGT
>CBDUBV010000003.1:0-60938 GCA_965365475.1 uncultured Chthoniobacteraceae bacterium
GCGCCGAGTTCTCTCCATTTCAAGACCACGCTGAGCGTGTCGTGCCCATCTTTAAAAACATCGGCCTGCACGACGAGGTCCTCCCCGACTGCGCGTTTGATTGGGTAGCGACCGCCGTCGAGGAAAGGCGTGAGGTTCTCGACGATCACAGTTGGGAAGCTGTCTTTCATGGATGTATAGTAATCAGATCATGCAAAACTCTGTCGAGCGCGGGGAACGCCCCGCTCCGTTTAGAGACTTCGTGCAGCGAACGGATTGCGGTCGGGATAAAGTCCAGAAAGCGGGGTTTGGCTTTCACCAGACCGAGGAACCCGTAGGCGCCCAGTGCTTGCATGAGCCGTTGCATGGCACAGTGTTGGAAAGTCTGTAGAAACTCGGTTTCGATCTGTCCGCCTTCTTTTCGGACCAACTCCAGATAGCAACAAAGATATGCCTCACGGTCTGCCTCCGTAAGCTCCACGTAGGGGTCATAGAGCAAGGACGCCACATCGTAGGTCGGCAGCCCGAAACGCATGCCCTGAAAGTCGATGAGACATGCTTCGCCCTCCAGGATCATGATGTTCTGCGACTGGAAATCGCGATGGACCAATTGACGTGGGAGATCGGCCAGAGTGGCTGCGAGGCGTTGCAAGGCAGGATCGCTGCGGAGCGTGTCGCGGGTCTCGGCGGAGAGACCGAAATGACGGCCCAGACAGTTGTCAAAGAAGTATTCCTGTTCCCACCGGTAAAGGTCGGCATCGAAGGGAGCATGCAAGGGCAAAGGCTGAGTCTGCATGGCCTGCGCACCGTGCACGTGGAGACGGGCGATCTGCGCGAGAGCTTTCTCATATAGTTTACCGCGTTCTTCCGGCGGAGCGTTCCGGTAGGACCAGAGGTCCACGTTGCCGAGGTCTTCCATGAGGATGATGCCCTGGGTGCTATCGCAAAACGTCATCTCGGGCACCCGCACGCCGATGCCTGCAAGGAACCTTGCCACCGCGACATAGCGCTCGTTCTCGCCGTCGCTATCGCCAGTGTAATGCAGGGCGATGCGGGACGGGCTCCCGTCGATGTGCAACCGATAAAATTTCCTGTCGGAGCCTCCTTTTTCCAAAGGCTCGAGGTTGGCCTCGGTGAAGTGCAGATGCTTGCGCAGACATTGCACGATGCGTCTGCGCACAAGGCCCGGCGCAGTCCGTTCGGGCCAGCCAATGCCAGTGGCATGAATCGTGTAAGCAGGTCGCCAGCCTTCCTGGATGCGCTGCTGCATGGTGGCGTATTGCTCCAACGTGCCGAGGTCCCACCAACTGCCTTCGTCCAGCACCACTCCGGCCACGGGCTCTCCAGCGCGCAGCATATCGCAGAGGATGGGCACGATGGAAATCTTCGTGTCTGGCGGGATGCGTGCGATGAACCCGGGTTCAACGATATAGATGCCGGTGAAAAGATAGGCCTCAGCAGCTCCCGTCTGAAGCATGTTGCGGATGTCGCGCACACGCCCGGATTCCGGATCGAACGCGATATGCAACGGCCCGCCGCCCGAGCGCAGTGCCATGGTGATCTCGGCGTTGGAAGCCTGGTGCGCGGCCATGAGTTTGCCGAGAGGGAGATCGGTGAGCACGTCGCCATTGTAAATGAGCAGCGAGGTGCCATCCGGAATGAGGTCGGCGATGCTGCGGATGCCGCCGCCTGTCTCCAGCAATTGCGGCTCATGGCGGAAGGTGATGTCGGCGCCGCAATAATTTGCCTCGGGGAAATGTTCTGCGTAGCGATGCGCACAATGGTGGGTGTTCACGATGAAACGGTCGAACCCGGCATCCAGCAGATGATCGAAGGCGAAAGTGATGAGTGCTTTGCCGCAGACGGGCACCAGGGGTTTCGGCTGGTGCTCGGTCACGGGGCGCAGGCGTGTGCCTAGTCCGGCACCGAGGACAAAAGCTGTATGGTATGAAGAATCCCGCACGATGTTTTGCAAAGTGGACACACTGCGCAAGGGCAAGCCGCTTTGCAACCCGAAGATGGGAAAGGTAAAGCGGGTGTTTAATGCGAAAATTCCGATGGATGAAGAAAAGTTTCCATGACATATTTGCGGCATGAGTGAGTCCCCCGAATCGAGCAACCCTATTAAGGCATTCATAGCGACGCTGTCCCGGTCGCGATTTTTCACCATCTCCGCACTACTGCATGTGCTGGTGATTTTTATTTTTGGCGGCACGGTTTTGTTTAATGTCTATGTCGAGCCCGGGGATTTCGAGGGCGAAGGCGGTGGCGGATTTGTGCCGAGCGAACCTTCTGTGCAGGCTCCGCAAACGCCGACCATGCCGGTGCAGACCACACCGACGGTGACGCCTTCGATCACTTCGCCGACTACAAGCATGCAGACAATCACGACGATGAGTCAGCAGCCTACGAATTTCCAGTTGCCCAGCATCGCACCCACGTTTGCGCCAGGGCGAAATATAGCGGCCGCCGCGCCAGCTCCTGCAGCACCTTCGATGGGGACCGCTGGCATGACGCGCGAGATTGCCACCGGCATCGCTGGTTTTTCACAAGGCTGGGCAAAGGGCGCGGGAACTGGGTCAGGCACCGGTGTTCGCAGCCGCGAATTTGAATTTACCGCATATGTGGCGAAATACAGCGGTGGCAACTGGAACTCCACGGTGCGCGTGGTAAACAATAAGATCGTTTTCGGCAGTCTGCCCAATCTGCTTTACATCATGCAGTTCTGGTCTCGTGACAAAATCAAAGCCAACCCAAACCCGGTGCCGCTGGATCTTGCTAGCGACCAGATTTTTGCTGTTAAGCCGCCGTTCATCTTTTTCACCGGGCATCGGGATTTCAAGCTGAGCGATAAAGAGGTGGAAAATCTGCGAAAATATATTCGCCTGGGTGGTGCCATCTGGGGCGACAGCTCCGTGCCTGGGCAGCGGTCGCGGTTCGACATCGCGTTTCGGCGGGAGATGAAACGCGTGGTGGCCGACAAAGACAAGGAGTTCGAACCGTTGCCTCCCAACCACGCCATATACAATGAGCGCAAAGTGTATTTCCCTGAAATCCGCGAAGTGCCGCATGGCATAAATTTTTATAAAGAACCAGTGTATGCGCTGAAGGTCTATGATGAGATCGCAGTTCTTTATACTGCCAACGACTACGGCGACATGTGGCAGATGGGCTTGGACAAAGACGGTAAATTCGATACGCGTCGCAATGACAAGGGACAACACGTCGCGATGAACATCGACATATTCAACCGCCGGGATACGTATTTTCGCGGCATCTCGGAGGAGTCCGTTGTGAATTCCTATAAGTTCGGCACAAATATCGTCCTGCACCTGCTCACTCGCTGGGAAGACAAACTGCGCAGCGTGCCGCGCTTGTAACTTCACGTCGAGCCATACCATGCTTCAAGCTGCCTGCGGGCTGAAGCAAATGACAGCCGCTCGCTGGCCAGTTCTCGCGCCTGTTCTATCGTGCGCACAAAATATCCGTCGTCCGTAATCAACTGCTTCGCGCGCTCGAGCAGCTCGTCATCTCCCACGCGGTCGCCGCTCAAGTCTGGATAAACCTCACGATCCACCGCACCATCTCCGCCTACGCAAGGGATGCCACACAGCAGGGCATCGCCTGCGACCTGCCCAGGCACGCGGCTTCGGTCCAGTTGCCACACAAGTCGGTGTTGCGCCATGAGCCGTAGATAGTCGCAGTAGTCCATCCGCTTCTCCACGGTCCGAAGGCGCGGCAAGCCAATGCTCTCCAGACGCTTCCGGCCTTTCCTGCCATCCAGATTCATGACGGTAACGCTGGTCTCGGTGGCCAGCCCGCGTGCTGTCACCAAAGCCGCAAGATGCCTGCGAGAAGGAACATCCCACTCTCGCGTGCCGATGAAAACTCCATGCCGCGAAGGGTTCTCAAAATTCCATCCTGGAATATCGAACGGATAAGGAGTGGGAATGTATGTCGTCCGCGCGGCACCTGCCTGGGTAAAAAAAGGCACCAACTCTGGTGTCGTGGCGATGGCACCATCTGCCAGTGAGACCAATTCTTGAAACATCTCCCAAGGTTTCACCTCGCGCAATGTTTCCGCGACCTGGTGCATGCCCGCCTCTTTGAAAGCAAGCATCGTAGGGTTGCCCGCTCTTTTCAGCCGCCGCATGGCAGCGAGTGCCCGCGATGGATTTCTCCCGATGAGCAGAAGCACCGGGCGCGTGCCGCACTGCGATACTTCGCGCAGGAAAGCTCCCCCTGTGCACGCAGCAAGCGCGTGGTAATTTACTGGCGGATGCCATTTCTGCCCCGGCTGTCCGAGCCCGGCAGCGAACTCCTGATTCGAGTCGTTGCCGCCCGCGTTGACCACCGCCAGTTGGAATGCACTCATGCGCTCCAAACTATGCGCGTGCGCGGGGGAACACGTCAATCCCCGCTCCCGTTGATTACAGCTTTCGCAGCAGTTGCGCTGTGCGTTCCGCCGCGCCTCGGTGAGGTGCGAGCACGGCGCAGGCTCCTCGGAGCATCTCAGCTCGCAGAGCTTCATCCTCCAGCAACTCGGCGAGCACCACCCGAAGCTGCTCGGCATCCGTCACCTGTCTGGCAGCACCTGCTTCGAGCAGCTTCGCGGTGATCACAGGGAAATTCTCCATATGCGGACCGCACACCACAGGGCACCCCGCCACCACTGCCTCCACCGGATTTTGTCCCCCGTGAGCGAGCATGCTTTTACCAATAAACACCACGGTTCCCACTGCATACCACGCTGCTAGTTCTCCGGTAGTATCCAGAATGAGCACGTCTGGACGCGGCGTGCCCGACGGCGCGGGGAGTGCCGAGCGTCGCAGCACGGTAAAGCCTGCTTCTGCCAGCTCGCCAGCCAGTGCTTCAACACGCTCCACATGCCGCGGCGCGACGACGAGTAGAGAATCCTCCGACCGAATGTCGCGATGGATTTCCGCCAGGAGCATTTCCTCCCCTGCGTGAGTGCTTCCAGCGAGCAGAAGCTGTGTGCGTTCCGACACCCCCAAGCTTGCAAGCAATTCACGACACCAGCCACCATCCGGCTGCGCGTCACGAGCATGATCGAACTTGATGCTTCCCGTGCAATGCACCCGGCGCGTGTCCACCCCGAGCAAGCCCCACGTCTGCACATCCTCCAACTCGCACACGCCGATGAAGCTCAGGCGGCGGAAGATTGGGCCGGTAAAAAAACGGAACTTCTCGAATCGGCGTGCGCTGCGCGGAGAGAGTCGTGCGTTGACCAGTGCCATCGGGATGCCGTTGCGCGCCGCCAGCCACGTGAGATTCGGCCAGACCTCCGCTTCCACCATCACGATACGTCTGGGCCGGATCAGATTCATCGCACTTCTCACAAAGGGCAGAAAGTCCACGGGATTATAAATGATTTCCATCCAGTCTTCCGATCGCTCTCGCGCCAGCGCGAACCCGGTGGATGTAGTGGTGCTGAGCACCAGCTCGAGATCGGGCTCCAGACGTTTCATCTCACGGGCCAATTTCAATGCGATGCCCACTTCACCTACGCTCACAGCATGCATCCACGTGCAACGCCGTCCGGCGATGCGTTGCCGTACCGCGTGCGAATAAATCCCAAAGCGCTGGCCGAAGCGATGCCGATAGTTTCCCCGCCTCAACATGCGCAGTAGGAAACCAGGCAGCATGGCCAGAAAAACAAATGGAAACAGCAGATTGTAGAGGAACTGCGTCACGCGTGCACCAGGGTGAGGACTTCCGTTTTGCCGTAGCTTTTCGCGCGCACCACCTGCCAGCTTTGACATGCTGGAAGCGGGCGAGCGGGATCTTTTTCCAGGATCAAGACGCCTTCCGTGTCGAGCAATCGCGGAAGCTCTTCTGATTGCAGAAGTCGCTCCGCATGGTCCGCTGCGCCAGGCTGCATCGAGCGTTTCATATAAGGCGGATCTGCAAATATAATATCGAATACGCCTTGCGCGTGACGCACCCACGCATGCACATCGGCCCGCACCACTTCGCCTGCAAGCCGCACGCGGGCGAGATTGGCGCGGATGCTTTCCGCTGCAGGTTGGTATTGATCAACAAACACAGCGGACGCCGCGCCCCGACTGAGTGCTTCGATCCCGAGAG
The DNA here is from genome assembly GCA_965365475.1 of uncultured Chthoniobacteraceae bacterium. Taxonomy (GTDB): domain Bacteria; phylum Verrucomicrobiota; class Verrucomicrobiia; order Chthoniobacterales; family CAKUMP01; genus CBDUBV01. The sequence continues at coordinate 6,088 of CBDUBV010000003.1, forward strand.
CACCGCTCCCGGCAAACAAATCCAGCACACGTGCACCAGGCACCCGCGAACCCAGGCTTGAGAAAATCGCGGCTTTCACTTTGTCCATCGTAGGCCTCACATCGCCCGATGGCACATCCAGCCGAAGCCCTCCAGCCTCACCGGCGATCACTCTCATGGCTCGGGCAACGGCGCGACTTCATCCTCGATCGAAGGGCCTGAACTGCCACCGAAGAAGCTGCGCAGGACGCGATTTACTTCCTTCTCCAGTTTTTCTCCGATGAACCGCTCGATGAGGTTGGTCCGTGGCCGGTCGAGCGTGCCGGAAATATCGAAGTCCAGCGCGGCGTAATGTTCATCGGCTTTCTCCAGATTGCTTTTGGCAAGGCGCGGCAGCTTCTTCTGAATTTTTTCGTTAAGAAAAAGTTTTGCATCCATGTCGAGGCGACCGCCTTCCCGGATCCATCCGCGTGCCTCCAATTTTAAGTTCGTGGTCGCCAGATACAGGCGTTCCAAACGCACCTCACCACCGCGCACTTTATATTCCGCTTCGGCGGTGTCCAACCTGAGGTGCGCAATTTCCTCGATCTTCAATGCCTCCCCGATGGTCTTAAGGAAATCGACCTGGCTGATCTCTCCGCCTACCATGGAGACTTTGCCGGCACCATGCACGCTCTCCGGCTTGCCGGGCAGCGCACGCAGCAGGAAACTTCCCGAGAGCGACCCCTTGAACCGATCAGAACTCATCCCGCTGGGCATAAGCAGCACCGGCAAAGAGGCGTTTTTAAAATGCACGAACAATTCAGCTGGTGCTTCAGGATCGCGCTCTTTCCAGACAAAGGTGCCATCCACCGTGCCCCCGGCGAATTCTGCTGTGATCTCACTGAGCTTGAAGAGCCCATTTTTATAATGAAACGGACTGGTGAACTCGGTGAACTCAATCGCGTCGTCCAGGATCACGCTTGCAATTTGCAGCGTGCCGGTGGCATCCGGCGCCTCTGCCAGCTGGGATTCCACATCGATGCCGGTGAGGCGCACAACTGGGCGGCGGTGATCGTCGAGATACGTGAGGCGTCCGTCGTCCAAATAAGCGCGCTGCACAGTAGTCGTTCGAGGCTGCTCGGGCGTTGCGGAGGCAGGAGGCGGCGACTGCTCCACGATCTCCCCCGCAGGCATCGGGCCGGGATCGGGTTGAGGCTGCGGCGTCACGGACGCGACATCTTCGCCAGGCGTGGGCAGCAAAGTCAGTCCGGGTGAAAGCGTGATCTCCGGCTCTTGCACGCGCACTTCATCGACGAGAAGATCACGACCGAACATCGACGATAGCCTGATCTTGGCGGTAAAACTTTTCGCCGTAAACAGGTCCGGTCGGCCCTCCTCTCCCGCGATGCGCACCCCGCTCAGGCGCACGCCGCCCCACGGGGTGTAGCTGATGCGACGGATCGTGACATCGATCCCGAGTGCATCGTGCAGCCCAGCACTGATGCGGTTTTGCACGGATGAAGATTGCACATAGACATTGATCACGAGCAAAAGTAACGCGGCCAGCACCACCGGAGCGCCCAGCGCGAAGAGAAGAATTTTGCGATGACTCATCAGGTCGGGACCCTATCCCTCCCGCAAGTAAAGTCCAGTCCAACTCCCGGCCCATGCGGGCGGTGAGCACACAACAGCCGGTAAAAACAGCGCATCAGTGAAAAGAAAGAGTCCCGCCCGGTGATGGCGCGCTTACGATCCGCTGAAGCTCCTCAACCACCACGCTGAAGGGTATTCTTTCCTGCTCCAGTCTTGGCGCACTGGCATCCCCCTGCATACCAAGTGCCTCCCAGCACTCGCGCTCTTCACACGTCAACAGCGGAAGCACCACGCGCCTGGGAGAAGATTCCGTCGTCCACAGCGCGCGGTGACGCAGCAATATCTCCCGCGTCATGAGCATCGACTGCGTATGTGGCAGGGCATGCCGAAGCTGATTCAATATCGCAAAGCCATGCGTATCCAGATCGCCCCAGTAAAAAATTTCCCGCGTCCGCAGCCAAGCCGCGTTGGCCAATGCGCTCCATCCATAGCCAGCGCCAAACACCACCAGGCTCCGCGCACAATCCGGGAACGCGAGAAAGTTTATCTCGTTCTCGGTGATGAAGACACGGCCCACATCCGGGTCCAGGCTGGCAAAAGCACTCGCATTCATGGTCACGTCCAGCCCGAGACGCTCTGGCGCGATCGCGCTCGCAGTGTCCAGGAAACGAACCCGGATGCGCTCAGGTTTATCGCGGAATCCATAGCGTCGAGCGAAGCCTTCGGCTCCTCGCGAGCTGGCATCCCACCCGTCAGCAGGCAGCACACGCTCAAGCAACTCGGAGATGATGCCGCGATGAGTCTCCACCAATTTCGTATGCACACCCGGAGCATCCAACTGGCGTAGAAACACGCCACTGCGCGGATGATCGCGCACCCAGGCTGTCGCCGCGAGAATTGCCGACCAATCTTTTGCAAGCGTGAGCGCGGTCATACACCGCCGTGCAAGCCAATCCAGAAGCTCCGGAAACACTTCACGGCACGCGGCGGTCATTTGCAGAAATGTATCCAGCTCGCGCTGCATGTGGATGATCTTCGTAGCAAGTCTGGCGTCAGCAATCACCACGGCGGAAGGCATTTGATTTTCCCCAAAAATACGATGCGAAAAGCTGCGCCATTCCACGGAAAAAAGAGTCTGCTCACGCCATGTCGCCGTCCAGTCCCGCACTTTACTGAAGTCCGCCGTGATCTGCGCAGAGTTTGGGCCTCTGATCGGCAAGCGAAGTGGGAAAAGCCCGTCCTCCCGGATGGTGCTTGCCAGAATGTCCCCGCGTTGCCAGCGCCGCAACAGCCGACTTCGCACATCAGCAGGAGTTGTCCATCCCGATCCGGTCATGAGGCTCTTTTTTCCTCCCGATACTCTTCGATCGTGAGGTTGCGGAGTTGCGAGTCGCGGCCCTCGGCGTTGTGCACGAACCCCACCGAAGACACGTGCGGCTCGATCACGTGTATTTTTTGCAATGGCGTGACGATCAGCAACTGGAGGTTTAGTTTTGCAAAAAGCCGCAGTCCGTATTGCGTGGACTCATCCGATCCGCGTCCGAAGGCTTCATCGATCACGACAAAGCGAAAAGACCGCGAGCGCACTTGACCCCATTCCAATCCAAATTGGTAAGCCAGACTCGCAGCAAGGATCGTGTAAGCGAGCTTCTCTTTTTGCCCGCCAGATTTTCCGCCCGAGTCGGAATAGTGCTCGTGCTCCGTGCCGTCCTCGCGCCACCGTTCGCTTGCCGCAAAAGCAAACCAGTTGCGCACATCGGTCACCTTCCGCGTCCATCGCTTGTCGATCTCGGTCGTTCCTTCACTTCCTCGAAACCGCTCGATGATGGCTTTCACCTGAAGAAATTTCGCTTCCGAATATTGGTCATCTTCCGACCCGGTGAGCGCTCCTTCCGTGCAGGCCCGGAGTTCGCTCTGAAACGCCCGGATGTCCTGGTCGGGCACAGGCGTGGCTTCGAGCACAATGTAACGAGCGGGATTGTAGTCGATCTCGATGAGCGATTGATTAATGCGCGCCACTCGCTCGCGGATTGTTTCGCGTTGCTGATTCAGATGCGCGTTGAAATTCGCAATCTCGCGAATCGTATTTTGATTCAGCAGCTTTTTAAACTGCGCCTCGAAGCGCGGAAGATCGTCGCCGCGCAAGCGCTCCAGCAATTGCCCATATTCCCCGGCAGCTTCGACAGCAGCATCGATCTCGCGCGTCTCCGCCTCAAACTCACGGCGAAATTCGCTCATCCGATTTATCAGACGATCACGCACCGTGGTGATGGATTTGTCCCGGGAATCTATCTGGCTTTGCAACCATTCTCGCGTCTCTTTCTCACGCGCATCACAGCCCTCGATCGTGATGGCCTTGTCGCCCAGCGCATCGCTGCGGATCGCGTCCAGGCGTTCCTGCAAAGCTGCCAGGCTCGCGGCATCTGTGCTGGCGATCAGCGCCCGGGTAGTGGCGAGAGCAGCGTCGTTGTTTTCCATGCGATTCTTGAGCCCGCCGATCTTCTCCGTTTCGCTCGCGTATCTGGCGCTGCCCTCTGCGATGGATTTCTCTACCACGCGCAATTTCTCATTGAGCTGGCGCAGCACGTCGGATGCGGTCTCGAGCTGCCGACGTTCCTCCTCCAACGCAGCGATCTCCGCAGCCACACTCGCCCAATCGATCTCCCGGAACTCGCGATACTCTTCCAGCTTGGACAGCAAGCTCACGCGCTCACGCAATGCCCGCCGCTCGGAACTCGCCTTGCTCAAGCGCGCCGCAATCCTAGCGCCTTCAGATTCAATGCGCGCTTTCTGATTTTCAAACGTGGCAATCTTTGTCTCGTTGCTCCAACCCAGGATAAACCGCGACCGATCATCGATGCGGTGCCGGTCGTCTTTCTCGTGGCGTTCGCCCGCGCGTTTCATCTGCCCCGCCAGCGTCATGGCATGCGTCTCACGCCGAAACTGCTCGATCGTAGCGCAGCACGCCACATCGAAACGCAGCGCAAGTTCGCGCTCCATCCATTCGTAAAATGGCGAGTCAGGACGGATTTGCAGCTTGCGAACAATCGAGTCCGGATGCAGCTCCACGCCCTCGCTCGCCGCACGCTGGCGGATTCGAAAATACACAATCCGCCCGCGCAAGTGAGTGCGGTCCACCCACTCCACCACCTTGGAATAATGCTCATCGGCGACCAGCAAGGAGAGACCGAAATTATGCAGCAGCCGCTCAGCCGCGCCCTCCCACGCTGCATCCTCCGGGCGAATCTGCAGCAGCTCGCCAGCAAACGGCATGTCCTGGATCGGCACATGGATGGCCGCGCACAACTCTTCACGAACGGCGATTTGTTGCGACGGGATGTTGCTGCGACGCGCCTTCAAGCTGACAAGCTCTGAGTTCACCGCATCGAGTTCGTCCTGCAATCTGCGCATGCTCACCGTGTCGTCCGTGATGCGGTTCTCCAGGTCGGACTCGGCGGCTGCTCCGGCCTCTTTCCACGCAGCGATGCGATCATACTGTGCATGGAAAGCCGAAGCTTCTTGCACCATCGGCTCGTCGAGCTTCGCCACAAGTCCGGCGTAAAGGTCGGCTTTATTTTTGCGCCGGTCTCTCTCCCCGGCGCGCTCATCGATGCGAGCCGCGATGGTGGCGATGCGGTCCCCACCATTATCGGCGATCTGACGATGAAGGTCCGCCTCGTCGCGCCGCAGTGCAGTCAGCGCATCCTCGATGTCCTGGATGCGGGCAGCGTGCCGTTCGTGCTCGGAGGCAAGCGTCACCGCACGGCCTTCCAACAACTCCAGCTTGAGCGTGGCAAAATGCGCTTCGAGAAATTGCCTCGCCCTGCGCAGTTCCTCCACCTCGCCACGCAGCTTCTCATGCCGACCGCAATCCGCGACGATGGGCTCCAGCAGCGATACCTGGCGTTTGGCACGGAGCACCGCTGCGTGCGCCCGATCCAGATCATCGAAATGAGCCACGAGCGCTGCGATGCGAGCTTCTACATCGAACGGCTCCAGCATGTGCCCACGCACGAAGTCGGTAAGATTGCCCACCGATTTCATGGACACCGTCTGGTGGAAAAGGTCCAATGCCTGTTCGCTTTCGATCCCAAATCTGCGACGAAACCACGAACTGTATTCCGGGAAAGTATCGAAAGGCTCCGCTTTATTCTGCCGCAGCCTGCGACGAAGTTTCGCAATGTCCGCATCGAAATCTGCGAAGTCGCCAGCGATCGAGAGATTCTGTTCCGCGCCGACATAGAATCGAGCAGGCTGGCCCGCTGGGTCTTTCATCCACAACACACACGCCAGGCTGATCGTCTGATCATAGCCGCTGTTATGGAACACCGCGAGGATGACGGAGAAACTATGAGCCGACCTCAACCCCACAGGCTTCGCCGCACCCACGCCGCCCTCCGAGCGCTCGGTGCGATGATAGCCCAGCACATACGAGCGCAGGCTGCGTTCCTTGTGCTCAGCACCAGCAGCTTTGTTAAAAGCAATCCGGTTCGCAGGCACAAGCAGCGTGGTGATTGCATCGACCAGCGTTGATTTGCCAGAGCCAATGTCGCCAGTGAGAAGACAGTTGCGACCCGCCGGATGCAGCGTCCACACGCGCTGATGAAAAGTGCCCCAATTATACACCTCCAGCCGTTGCAGACGGAACCCGGTGAGGGCATCGTCCGCCGCAAACTCAAGCATCTCCTCACTCATCGGAACCTCCGGAATCGGCCAGGTAGCGACGATACGCCTCCAATCGCTCGTCAAACTCTGCCAGCCACTGGGCATCCACAAATGCTTTGAGAATGCGACGCACTTCGTAGGAAGCGACCTGCGACGCGGTGGAGCTTTTCATTTTTCGTATAAATCCCATCTCCGCAATGCGATTGAGATGAGTTTCCACCTGGTCGGTGAGCCGGGCATCGTTGCTGTTCGCAGGAAGAAAGAGCCGCATCATTTCCGTAATCTCATCGCGCGTTACCACCAGCCTGGATTCGCCGCCCGAAGCGTCAGATTCCACCAGCTTTTTCCGCAACAACGCGATCAGCAGACTCACCGGAAAAGACAACGGCCGCCGTGGAAACAAGCGCGGGATTGCACGTGCACTTCCCGCCTCAGCTTCCTCGTTTTCGCACGAACGCAGAAATGCGTAACCCTCCGCCTCATCCAGCACCAGCTCGAGATGGAGCACCCGCACGTAATCTCGCACCCGAGCGTCGAGAGCGACAAGATCACTCCAGAGCTGACGATCATTTTCCTGGTACAGCACGCCCTTGAGCAGCGGGATGACCACCGCAGAAAGCGCAGGTTCTGCTTCGGGGATCGGCTGCGAAGAGTCCATATGTCAGCGCATCTTACTTTTTAAAAAAATCACCCGTGGCATCCGCACGGATTTTGAGAGGACGGTGCCGTCCTCGCCCGCGCTGGACCACGCAATCACGTCCTCGGCGGATTCGTCCACCGTGCTCGTGAAGGAAGTGTGAGCGAGTTCCAGATAAGCCACGATCTCCGCGAGTCCATGCTCCGGGGGCCGCGCTTCGACAAGCTGGCAGAGTGTGATTTGTTCGGTGTCTCTCAGGGTGCGTTCAATATGCGAAGTGAGCACTTTTTTGTCCACATAATGCACGGCGAAAAGTGCCGCAGCATCGATCTCCTCCCCGCTTGCGTTCACGATTGCAGCAGCCAGCGACGGTTTGAACGGAGGCGCAAACAGCCGCCGATCGAAGGGCAGCGCGATGGCAGCAGACGTATCGCCTATTTCCATAAATGCCGCATAGGGAGGTGCCGACTCACGCACAGCCAGAGCTTTGCTTTCAATGCTGCGCAGCAGGTCCATGATGCGCCGGTTCTCCAGCCATGCCTGGTCGTCCAGAAACCGGCGGAGTTGTTTCGACAGCTCCGCCACCGTGCGCTGGGTATGATCCCCCGCTTGCAGCCAATCGTAATGAACCCGTCGCAGCCGAGGGTCCGGTTCGGTGGCTGCAATCGCCGGGTGCTCCAGCACGGCGTCAAGCATCTGAGTTAGCTCGTGCTGGCGGCTGTCGGACATGAGAAAATCCCAGAATGCACGAAAACTGCGGCCCTGATCGGAATCGTCAATCGCATCTTTGCGCCCCAATATTTCATCGAGCAGCGCAGCCTTGCCGCCCTCCCAGCGTGCGATGCGTTCGCGCACCGAGCGATCCAGCAGACGGAAGTTTTGCTCAACCTCGCGGAAATCCGAGAGCAGATCACGGGCGAGAATTGTAAACTGCTGGAAGCGGTCACGCATGGCAGTGCCGTCAAACACAGCGACTTCACCGGCCAGGATTTGCGCGATCTCGGCATCGATACTTTCCCGGCGTTTTTGCAGCTCCGCGATGCGCACCTCGGGGTCACTCTCAGACCCTACGATCAACTGCCGCAGCAGATCGAACAACAGCAGAAGTCGGGACTCCGTGCCCACGAACGTGCGCGCTTTCAGTTCGCCGAGCCAGGAGATGGCACGTTCTACAGCAGGCACGAGGTCATAGTTGGGCTCGTCTGTGCCGGGCGGATAGAATTTCCTGAGCCAGCCTTTGTCGGGCGATGCCCAATCGGTGAGGTATTCGCGGGCGGAGCGGGGGAAAGCGTCCGGGCCGAGTCGTTCACGCAAGATGAAAAGATCGTCCTCCAGAGCTTCGGCAAGGTCCGCCTCGGCGATCTGGCGCACATTGGGTTGAATAAAAATCCGATGAAGAAACGAGAGCACCAGCGGCGCATGATCCGAGCGCAGCACTTTCCAGGAAGGATGTTCCTTCTGCAGAATGCGGAGCGTATCAAAATCGAAACCGGCCATTTATTTACTTCGGAGTTCGGAGTTCGCCGCGTTCGTTAGATCTTCCAGTATTGGTCGAACTTTCGCATCAGCTCGGTGATCTGAGTGAGGTCTTGCGGCAGAGGTGGCGCGGAAAGAGAAGCTAATCGGAGTAGAGTCAGTCTGCGGAGATCTCAGTGGGATGGTTTGGGTTGTAGGTTGATATTGCTTTGGGGTCAAGGGCGCGCTGGGCTTGGTTCCGTGTAAAATACATCCATTCGCCTGCCGAGCGAGGATTGGTCAACAATAGTGCTTGGCCAGAGGCGCTGTATTCATGTTAGATGCGGCTTGATGTCTCCCAAATCCCGTAAGTCTTCAGCCGCAGTGAAACTTAAATATCGCCGCGTGGTTATCAAACTTAGTGGCGAAGCTCTCCGCGAGGTCGGCACTGGAGACAATATCTCCCCACAAATTGTTAAAAGCATCGCGCAGCAGATCAAAGCGATCAAAGAACTCGGCATTCAAGTCGCCATCGTCATCGGCGGTGGCAACATCTGGCGCGGCCTCTCTGCAAGTCATCGCGGCATGGACCGCACCACTGCAGACTACATGGGCATGCTGGCCACCGTGATCAATGGCTTGGCCATCCAAAGCCAGCTTGAGCAGCTTGGAGTCGAGACCCGCGTGCAGACTGCAATCGAGATGAAAAATGTGGCTGAACCGTTCATCCTGCGTCAGGCAGTGCGCCATCTCGAGCTGGGCCGCGTGGTTATTTTTGTGGCTGGCACGGGCAATCCTTACTTTTCCACGGACACCACTGCCGCTCTGCGGGCCAGTGAGATTCGGGCAGAAGTCATAATCAAAGCCACCAAGGTGGATGGCATTTATGACAGTGATCCTGTGAAAAATCCGAACGCCAGGAAGTTCGAGCGTTTGTCCTTCCGCGATGCCATCAGCAAGGAACTCAAAGTTCTGGATTCCACGGCCTTTGCATTATGCATGGAAAATAATGTCCCCATCATCGTGCTCAACATGACCGAGAAAGGCAGCATTCAGCGGGCACTAAGCGGGGGCAAGGTCGGCACCCTGGTAAGTTGACCCGCAGCATATCGGCCCGCCGCAGTGCCGGTGGCCAGCTTCAGGCAACGGTGTTGCATGAGGCAAACTCGCCATTTGACATCACTCATGGCCAGCACGAAACTACTTGCTTTCCGGGGCGTTCCCTTACACTTTCCCGCCGATTCGAATTTTTGAATACCACAACATTATGAAAACCAAATGGGGCGACATCCGCTGGCGCAATCTTCTTTTCCTCAGCACCACACTTTTTCTTACCCTCACAGCTGTTCCGGTGTGGATTTTTTTCAATGGGCTCGATCTGTTTCAGATCAGCCTGTTCTTCGTTTTCTTTCTGTCGTGCGGATTCAGCATCACCTTGGGATATCACCGGCTGTTCTCGCATCTTACGTTCGACGCGAGTCGCCCGGTGAAACTTTTCACTCTCATCTTCGGCGCAGCGGCCTTCGAGGGATCAGCTTTGGAATGGTCTGCAGACCATAGGCGACATCACAAACACGTCGATCACGACGAAGACCCTTACGACATTAATAAAGGCTTGTTCTGGGCGCATATCGGCTGGCTGCTTTTCCGCAACGGACCGGATACTCCGCTCACGTGGGTGCGCGATTTGCAAAAGGACAAGCTCGCTATCTGGCAGCATCGCTACTATGTGCCCATCGCATTCGTAGTGGGCTTTATCGTTCCTCCGATCATCGGGTTTTTCTACGGCGGATGGAATGTGGCTCTGGGCGCATTTCTCATCGCGGGTGTGGCGCGGGTGGTTTGCCTGCACCATGTCACATTTTGCATTAACAGTCTGTGCCACTGGATCGGGGATCGTCCGTATTCCAAGCGATGCAGTGCTCGCGACAGCATTCTGATGGCCGTGTTTACTTTCGGTGAAGGCTACCACAATTATCACCACGAGTTTCAGTATGACTACCGCAACGGCGTGAAGCCCTGGCAGTTTGACCCCACCAAATGGATCATCTGGACTTTGAGCAAGTTGGGGTTGGTAAAGAAATTGCGCACTGTGCCACAGGAGCGCATTCTCAAAGCTCAGATCGCAGAGCAGGAACGGGAGTTGGAAGACCGGCTCAAGGCAGGCAACGTGGCCCTTTCCGATTCTCTGGGGCAGATGTTGCTCACTGCCCGCACGGGAGTGAACGACGCGGTTGCGCGCTGGGAGACCAAGCTCTCTGAATACCAGGATGCGGTGCGTCGCACCGGCGAAGCCTCACGCGCCATGCGCAAGCAACTCAAGCGCGAACTCCAGCACTCTACGCGCGAGTTGCGCGAAGCTTTCGAGCACTGGATGCATACGCACCAGATGATCTCGACGCAGATCGTCACGGCGTAAGAGGTGCCGAAGCGATATTTTCCTTAGGCTCCGAAGACTTCCAGGTAGGGTCGATCAGGGTCCGTGCGCAATGTCCACTCGAGAAGCTGGAGTTGCAGCGCTGAAGTGATGTCTGCATAGCGCGGATCGCCATAGAGGTTTTCCATTTCAAATGGGTCTTCCGCCACATGGAACAGCTCGTTGCCACCGGTCTCTCGAACGACGAGTTTCCATTGATTTGTCCGCACCATTTTGCATCGCGCCATGGCATCGGGACACTGCTGGTAGGTGAGCTGTTTGCCACCGGTCTTTTTGATTTTGCGTCCGTGGCGTTCGTCCCAAACCTCATGCGAGAACCGGGCCCGCATGGCCTCTTCGTGGCCGCCATCGGCAAATACCGCTCGTTTGCCAGAAGCACCGGCCAACATCGGCAGCATCGAGGTGCCGTGCCACACCCACGAAGCAGGCTTGGTGAGCCGGAGATAATCCAGGATAGTAGCGGGCAGATCGACATGCTCGCTCAGGCCAGCCAACCGCAAGCCGGCAGGCACTCCAGGCCCAGCCAGGATAAATGGCACGTGCAACAGGCAGTCCTGCAATGAAGCGTCCCATTTCTCATTGATCCCATATTGCCCTGCATAGTCGCCGTGGTCCGATGTAAAGACGATCAGCGTGTCCTCCACAAGACCCTGCGCCTCCAGCGACTGCAACACCTGACCCACCAGGTCGTCGATGAAGCAAATCATCGCGTAATAAACCGCCTGTATCTCCCTAAGCGATTCCGGAGCAATGCTCTCACCAAGGCGCCATGTGCGCTGGGCACGCAGAGGCAGGCTGGCGCCTTTTGGCAGGGAATGAGGAAATGGAGAGATCGTAGCGGGATCGATGCGTGAGTAGTAAGGCTCGTGAATTTCGTAATCCGGATGTGGTTTGCTCAAATTAAGTTGAAGGAAAAACGGCTTGTGCGGATCGCGCAATTTTTCCAAAAACAAACACGCTTGGTCCGCGCGGTTTTCATCGCAGAACTTCGTCCTGCTCCCCGAGCACAGCCCGATGAAATCCACTTCCGCCAGCGCATCGATATGGGGCCCGGTGCGGGGCGTGGCGTCAGGGTATGCTCGTGGACGCATGGCGATCTCTGCCAAAGGTCCCTTGGTAAAGGAAGTGTAATCCACCACACCTGCGCCGCGTTCATTAGCAAGATTTTTGGCTCCGTAAAACACAGACTCCTGCCAGACATGGTTCAGCCCCAGGACAGCAGTTTCGTAGCCTTGCTCTCGGAGAAACTCACCCAGCGTGGGCACGCCCGCTGGGAGATGATTTGCCGCCATGACCGTGCGCAGCCCATCGGTATGCGTATAGCGTCCGGTGTGCATGGCACAGCGGGAAGGCACGCACTTGGGAAATGGAACAAAATGATTTTCCAAAACTGTCCCGCGTGCAGCCAGCGCATCGAGGTTCGGCGTGGGCACATCCGCATTGCCCATAAAGCCCACGCTGTCGGCACGCATCTCGTCCGCAGTAATTAAAAGGATATTCATAACGGAACGATTTGCATGCGGAACAGTTACTTTACGCCCAGTGTGGCTGGCGACAAAGAATCAGCCTGGTTGTCCTGGGTGCTGTCCCATCGGCGATGGCTCCCATCGCAGTGCGTGCGGGGTTGGCGGTTGCGCATGGGTCGGAATCGCCGTATAAACGCCAACCCCGCCCTATCCACCACCGGCTTTATGAAAATCCGCTCCGCAGAATTCCTGGTCAGTGCTCCGGATGTCGAGTCGTGCCCGGCGCCGGATATGTGGGAGTTTGCGTTCATCGGACGATCCAATGTCGGCAAATCGTCGCTGATCAATATGCTCACGCGCAAAGCGGCGCTCGCCAAGGTGTCTGGGACTCCGGGCAAGACGAGTCTGATTAATTTCTACACGATCAATGGACACTGGCGCCTGGTGGATTTGCCCGGCTATGGCTATGCGAAACTGAGTAAAAAAGCGCGCGAACATTTTCACTCCATGATTCGCAGCTACTTGGCCCAGCGCACAAGTCTGCGAGGAATCTTCGTGCTGCTCGATGCCATGTTGCCGCCACAGAAAGCGGATGTCGCTTTCATCGAATGGCTGGTCCAGGCTGGCTTGCCGTTCATGCTTGTTTTTACAAAAACAGATCGCATCTCTGCGGCCCGCGCGGAATCTCATTCGCAAGCCTGGCTGCACGCTCTGCGCGAGATCAGCGCCGACACGCCTCCCACGATTCTTTCCTCTGCCAGGACTGGAGCAGGCCGGGACGATATCCTCTCGAGTATCGCAGCAGCCATCGAGGAGACCCCTGCAGCATGAGGCTGGAAGACCTGGGCTGGGATGCGCATTTCGCAGAGGCATTTGCACGCTGCCCCAATAAGGATTGGGTGCCTGCACGGCTCATCCGGGATAATAAAATCTCCTACGGCGCGCTATTGGGCGATGGGAGGGAATATGAAGTGACGTGCAGCGGGCGCGTGTACCATGCGGCAGCGACCGATGCCGATCTACCCGCAGTCGGCGATTGGGTAGCTCTGGATTCTGATGAATGCGTGATTCGCGAGCGTCTTCCCCGTCGCAACACGCTCTCACGTAAGATGCCCGGACGCAGCACTCAAGAACAGGTGTTGGCCGCGAATGTGGACGTGGTCGCGGTAATCACCAATGCGGGCCCGGACTTCAATCTTCGTAGGATGGAACGCTATTTCGCAATCATCGCCCGCAGTGGCGCTCGCGTGGTCGTGCTCATGAACAAAGCCGATCTTTTCACAAATCAGAAAAATCAAGCTGCTTTGGAAGCCGTCCAGGCGTTGCATCCGGAAGCTGACATCCATCTCACCAGCATCGCCACACCGCGCAGTCTCACGGTGCTCAAGCAGTATCTGTCTCCGGGGAACACGGTGGCGTTCATTGGTTCCAGCGGCGTGGGTAAATCCTCGATCATAAATCATCTTCTGGGCGGGGATTTTCAGTGGACGGATGAGGTGAACGAGATCACGGGCAAAGGCCGGCATGCCACCACTGCTCGGGAGCTGATGGTGCTGCGGCGCGGCGGAGTGATCATCGATAACCCCGGCATCCGCGAAGTGCATATGTGGACCGATGAAAGCATGATGCGTGAACGCTTCGCAGACTTGGAAGAGCTGGGCAGGAGTTGTCAGTTTGACGATTGCACTCACGGGCCGCGTGTGCCCGCACGTGCATGCGCGATCCGCAAGGCACTGGAGTCTGGCACACTGGATGCCGCACGCTTTGCGGCGTATCTGAAACTTGAGGACGAGATCAGCAAGCTGCAGGTAAGTCGCAAGAAACGCGAAGCCACTGTCGCCCGGCGGACACGGCGCGATGATCGTGCGAGATCGACCAAATACGCTGACCGACACGAGTCGGCACAGGAATAAGTCCCGGCCTGTAAATGCCAAAGGCCGGCCCGCATGACGGACCGGCCTCGAGCATATTCGGGATAGTCTCTAGCTTTCGAGCGAAGCCTGCGCTGCTGCCAGCCGCGCGATTGGCACACGGAATGGCGAGCAGCTTACGTAATTGAGCCCAGCACGGTGACAGAATTTCACCGACTCGGGATCGCCGCCGTGTTCGCCGCAGATTCCCAGCTTGATGTCGGGACGGGTTTTGCGGCCCTTGGCGATGGCTATTTCCATGAGCTGCCCCACACCGGTCTGGTCGATCGTGGCGAACGGATTGTTCTTCACGATGTCTTTCTCGGCGTAATTGCCAAGGAAGCTGCCGGAATCGTCGCGGCTCATGCCGAGCGTGGTCTGCGTGAGGTCGTTTGTGCCGAAGCTGAAGAACTCTGCAGTCTGTGCGATCTCGTCCGCGGTGAGCGCACCGCGCGGGACTTCGATCATGGTGCCGACCAGGTATTTTAGTTTGACCTTGTGTTGCTTCTGCACTTCCTGCGCGACACGATTCACGATCTCTACTTGCAAATCGAGTTCGCGCTTGAAGCCGACGAGCGGGATCATCACTTCGGGGTTTACTTTGATGCCTTGTTTCTGCACTTCGACTGCGGCTTCGAAGATGGCGCGTGCCTGCATCTCGGTGATCTCTGGGTAAGCAATGCCAAGTCTGCATCCGCGATGCCCGAGCATGGGGTTCATCTCGTGCAGATCGTGCACGCGCTTGGAGACGACTTCCTGTTTCACACCGAGCTTCTCGGCGAGACTGCTCTGCGAGGCGTGATCGTGCGGAAGGAATTCGTGCAATGGCGGATCGAGCAGGCGGATCGTGGCGGGCAGACCTTTGAGTGCCTTGAAGATGCCCACGAAATCCGATTTCTGATACGGCAGAAGTTTCGCGACGGCTGCCTGGCGGGCTTCAGCTGTGTCGGCGATGATCATCTCGCGCACGGCATCGATGCGGTTGCCTTCGAAGAACATGTGTTCCGTGCGGCACAGGCCCACGCCCACTGCGCCGAATGCCACTGCGTTGGTGACCTGGTCGGGTGAGTCGGCATTGGTGCGGACGCTCATTTTGCTGACCTTCGAGCACCACTCCATGAGCTGGACGTAGCTCTTGTATTTCTCCGTCTTCTGCGCGGCTTTATTATTCTCGAGCAATCCTGTGATGATCTCCGATGGCGCGGTCTTGATCTGGCCTGCATACACAGTGCCCGCAGTGCCGTCGATGGAAAGGAAATCGCCTTCTGCGAAGCGGTCTTTGCCCACAGTGAGCGTGCGGGTGTCGTAGTCGAGGCTCAACTCGGCGGCACCGCACACGCAGACTTTGCCCATCTGGCGGGCAACGAGCGCGGCGTGAGAGGAGACCCCGCCGCGTGCGGTGAGGATGCCTTCGGCAGCGATCATTCCGCGCAAGTCTTCGGGCGAAGTTTCTACGCGGACGAGCAGGACTTTTTCGCCCTTGTCAGCAGCAGCCACTGCGCGGTCGGCATTGAAATAGATACGCCCGGTGGCCGCGCCCGGACCCGCAGGCAGGCCTTTGGCGATGGGTTTGGCTTTTTTCACTTCCGCGAGATCGAATACCGGAGCGAGGAGTTGCTCGAGCTGGTCCGCAGGGTTGCGGCGGATGGCGGTCTTCCAATCGATGAGTTTCTCTTTCACCATGTCCATGGAGAACTTGAGTGCGGCCATGGCGGTGCGTTTGCCGTTGCGGGTCTGCAACATGAACAGCTTGCCTTCCTGGATCGTGAATTCCACGTCCTGCACATCTTTAAAATGCTTCTCCAGGAGCGCACGCACCTTCAAAAGTTCGGCGTAGGATTTCGGCATTTTCTTTTTCAAATTGATGACCGGCTCGGGAGTGCGGACGCCGGCGACCACATCTTCGCCCTGCGCGTTGATGAGGAACTCGCCATAGAATTCGTTCTCGCCGTTGGCCGGGTTGCGCGTGAACGCCACGCCGGAGCCGGAGGTCTCGCCCGTGTTGCCATAGACCATCGCCTGCACATTCACCGCAGTGCCCCACTCGGCGGGGATGTTGTATTTGCGGCGGTACACGATCGCGCGATCATTCATCCAGGAACCAAACACCGCGCCTGCTGCTCCGCGAAGCTGCTCCCACGGATCGTTCGGGAAGCCTTTGCCGGTGCGCTCTTTGACAAGGTTCTTAAACCGCTGCACCAGCTCTTTCTGGTCATCTGCGGTGAGCTTGGAATCTTCGACATCGCCGTGGTAGCGCTCGTGTTTGAAGCTTTCGATCACGGTCTCGAAGGGCTCATGGTCTTCGCCTTCCTTCTTCTGCACACCGAGCACCACATCGCCATACATCTGGATGAAACGGCGGTAGCAATCCCATGCGAAACGTTCGTTCTTGGTGGCCGCCGCGAGAGCGATCACGGTCTCGTCGTTGAGCCCGAGGTTGAGGATGGTGTCCATCATGCCCGGCATGGAATCGCGCGCACCGGACCGCACTGCGACCAGGAGGGGGAAATTTTTGGCGTCGCCAAACTTGTAGCCCATGATTTTTTCCATGTTCCGCACACCGGCTTCCATCTCGGCCTGCAGGGTGGGGGGATACGTGCGTTTGTTCGCGTAGAAATACGTGCAGACTTCCGTGGTGATCGTGAACCCGGGAGGCACAGGCAGGCCGATGCGGGTCATTTCGGCGAGGTTCGCGCCTTTGCCGCCGAGGAGGGGTTTCATTTTTCCGTCGCCGTCTGCTTTGCCCGCTCCCCATGTATAGACATACTTCGCGGACTTGGTGGATTTCTTGGTTTTTGCTGCTGGTTTTTTGGGCATATTTGGAGTTGGGGTAAAAATGAGGCGACGAAACTAGCAAACGGACCCTACCTGTCAATGCAGTATCAGATTTCCCAGACTCATCTTTTATAAGGAAACTTTGGCGGTGCTGTGGCGAGAGACTTTTCTGCTTGGCTCGCTGCGGTCTGCCGATAGAGTCCTGCTCTCATTTTTATGGAAACAACACTTATTCTGCTTAAACCCGATTGCATCACTAAAAATCTCAGCGGTGAAGTCATCCGCCGTTTTGAAGCTGCCGGGTTCCAGCTTCGTGGCTGCAAGATGATGCAGCTCGATACCATTATTTTAAAAGATCACTATAAACATATCGCGGACAAACCTTTTTTCCCCGAGGTCGAGCAGTTCATGAGCAGCAGCCCGGTGATTGCTCTGGCACTGGCCGGCGAAGATGTCATTCAACGCGTGCGCGACCTGGTGGGGCCTACGGATTCCACCAAAGCTGAGAAAGGCACCATCCGCGGCGATCTCGGCGTGGATGTGATGAAAAACGTGGTGCACGCTTCCGACTCTGAGGAAGCGGCAAAGGCTGAGCTGGGACGGTTCTTTTTTCCGGGTGAGCTGTTTGATTTGGGGTGAAACCCTGTGAACGCCGAACGCCGAACGCCGAAGGTATTATGCAAAAGAGCGATGGGATGAATTACGCTCCGCAGGGCAAACCTGCGCCGGTTTGTAAGGCCGACGAATTTCCCATCGCGGCGGTTGCCCTCGATCACGGCCACATCTACGGACAATGCAACGGCCTGTGCGAAGCCGGTGCTACGTTAAAATGGGTCTATGATCCCGATGCCGGACGAGTAGAGAATTTTCTTAAAAGTTACCCGGGATGCCGCGCCGCACGCTCTCTCGAAGAAGTCCTCGATGATCCTGAGGTCCGGCTCATTGCTGCCGCCGCCATCCCAAACGAGCGCGGGCCCCTGGGCTGTCGAGTCATGCAAGCGGGCAAAGATTATTTCACCGATAAAACGCCTTTCACCACTCTCTCGCAACTTGAAGAAGCACGCGCCGTGGCCGCACAGACCAGGCGGAAATACATGGTCTATTTCAGTGAGCGTCTGCATGTCGAAAGTGCGATGGCGGCCGGCGAACTCATCGCGCAAGGTGCCATCGGACGAGTGGTGCAAGTGATCGGTATGGGTCCGCACCGTCTCAATGCCGCTTCCCGGCCCGCATGGTTTTTTAATCACGAACAGTATGGCGGCATCCTGTGCGATATTGGCAGCCACCAGATCGAGCAGTTTCTTTTCTACACGGGAGCGCGCGATGCCACCGTGAGCCACGCTGCGGTGGGCAATTTTGCAAATCCAAAGTATCCGCAACTGGAGGACTTCGGAGAGGCAAATCTCGTGGGCGACAATGGCGCGACAAACTTCTTTCGAGTCGATTGGCTTACGCCGGATGGGCTGGGTACATGGGGCGATGGACGCACCATTATTCTTGGCACCAAGGGCTACATCGAGTTGCGCAAATACATAAACGTGGCTACGGCAAAAACGGGGGATCATCTGTTTCTGGTGGATCAGAAGGGAGAGAAACACCTGGAACTCTCGGGTAAAGTCGGATTCCCATTTTTCGGGCAGCTTATCATGGATTGCCTGGAGCGGACCGAGAGAGCCATGACGCAGGAGCACGCTTTCAAAGCCGCCGAGCTGTGTCTGAAAGCACAGCAAGCCGCCACACAGCTTCGTCCGCATGAGCGGCCTCCCCTGTAGTGCTGCAACCGGGTGCCTCACACCGATCCGCGCCGAGCTTCCAACGCAGCTCGGATTTCTTCCATACGCTGCCGGGTGAGCGGGTAGCGCCAGATGCACAGCAGGCATAGACTCCAGAAGCCAATCGGTATCCAGACGTAGAGCGTTTTCAGGTGAGCCAGCACCTCGGGAGGTTGCGCAGCTCCACGCGACACCTGGAAACCAGTCCACACCAATAGCAACCCGCCCAGGCCGTTGGTCAAGGCTGTAGACAGTTTGAAAGTCCATGAGAAAACAGCCGAAAAACTTCCCTCCCGACGCTGGCCCGTGCGCAGCTCATCGTAGTCGGCCACGTCGGCCTGCATCGAAGGAACCACCAACCACAGCCCAACGCCCAGCGGAAATATCAACAGTGCTGGGATGATTTGTAACCACGGATTGCTCGGCGTCACAAAAAAATACACAGAAAACGAGCCCGACATGCCGACCAACACCGTGACATAAAGTAGCGTCTTTTTTTCCCAATGATTGGCGATGGCCGTGCACAGCGGCACGGCTATCAGATTGGGCAAGACCAGCGAGGTGGCAATCACACCTGCGATGGTGGTGGCCAGCGCGATGTCTCCTTTGCAAGCGTAGTAGGCGTTTAGATAAAAGCCCAGCGAGGCAACAAGCCCGAATCCGAATGTCTTCGTAAACGCTATGGCCACGATCCACAAAAATGGCGGTGTGGTGAGCGTGAGTTTCATCCCGGCAAGCAGCGGCTGTTTCGCCTGTTTGCTAGCTTCTTTTGCATAATACCGTTCCCGCACAAAGATGCCAGGCAGCACACCAAATAGGATCGTCACAGCAGCAAGCCCGATGCTGACCGTCCGCATGCCGTTGGCAAGGTCCGGAGACCCCGTCGCTGTCTGTCCGAACATAGGCAAAGCCGCAAGTGCCAACACCCATCCAGCCGCCGCAGAACAGATTTGTTGCGGAAATGCTCGATACGCCGAGATACTCGTCCGCTCGTTGTAATCAGGTGTCATCTCCAATTGCAGACTGTAATAAGGCATCGCCCAAATGGAAAAACAGGTGTAAAATGCCATGCCGCACCCGATCAGCCATGCGGTCATCCCAAGCTGCGACATTCCCGTGGGCATCCACCAAATAAGCGGCATGGTCATACCAGTAAGCACGGCACCCAGCACGATAAACGGACGACGGCGGCCCCAGCGAGTGCGCGCATTATCCGAGATATTGCCCATCACAGGATCCGTGATCGCATCGTAAAGCCGCCAGACCATGAGCACCACGCCGATGAGCGCCGGGTTCAGGCCCATAGCGATATTAAAGACAGGCGTCAGATTAGCTTGTGGAATCCACACAGCAGTGTGCTCCACAGGCCCCCCAAGACCGTAAGCCAGCTTTTGAATAAAAGGAACACGGTCCCGTGGCCTGGGCGTCGGCTGAGGTGTATTACAATCCATGGCGGCGGTAAGTATCTACTCGACGATGAATTCCCAGGTCACCATCTCGCTCGGCGCATAGCCCATGCGAACCGAACGAGCACTTATCGTGTGCTCGCCCACGGGCATCCGCAGCAAGGGGCCGGCCAGGTGCCAATCGTCGGCAGAGTCCAGTCGGTAGTCAGTGGATGCGCCGGGCGTGGCTGAATACCAGCGCAGATACACCGGGCCGGTGAGTGTATCTCCGCTGGCCAGCGGAATCTGGCCATCGTGGTGCTGCCCGTGAGCAATGAGCATGGGTGCGCAGGTCTGCGGCCGCTTCCCCGTCGGCCACATGCTCGAAATCAGGGTGGCCTCATCGATGTCCCGATACGGGTCTGCATCGCGTTGCCATTCGTCCATCGCAGTGCGCAGTCGGCAAAGAGTGTCGGCGTATTCAGCATCGTCCACCAGGTTGCACATCTCCCATGGGTCTGATTCGCAATCGTAAAGCTCTTCCGGCCGCCGACGATCCATCGATAGTTGAGCGCCTCGGGGCCCGTTTCCCCCCTCCGCATCTGCCCAGCAGGAATCGAGTCCACGCTGAATCGGGTGTCGAAACGCATAAGGCGTCCAGACAGTGCCGGTCAAATCCGGATGGTAATTGCGAATATATTTAAACCGTGCATCCCTGACGGCCCGGACCATGTCATGCCCTTCATCGTGTCGGTCCCGCGCTGCAAATACAGTCTCCCGAGTCAGGGCACGATTGCCAAGAAATGGCATGCCCTGATAATGCACCGGGATGGGAACACCCGCGAGGCTGAGCACAGTAGGTGCGATATCCATGGTGCTCACTAGACGTGTGTCGCTGCTGCCAGGCGCGATATTTCCCGGCCATCTCACAATCAAAGGAACCCGGATACCGGTGTCGTAAAGCCAGCGTTTGGACCGCGGCAACCCTTCGCCATGGTCGCTCCAGACGATAACAATCGTGTCGCTGGCAAGGTGATCCTCCTCAAGGGCGGAAAGTATCGTGCCTACTCGTGCATCCGCTTCCTCCAGCCGATCGTGGGCTCGCGCCAGCGCGAGGCGGTTCTCGAGCGTATCGGGAAGATATGGCGGCAACGAAACGCGCCCAGGGTCCGTGCGAACAGGTTCCGGTTGCTCCGCCCACATGCGGCTCTCGTGGGTCTCTCCCAAATTAAAGGCCGAGAAAAAGAAGGTGCCAGCAGGGCGCTGACGCCACGGTGCGGGGTACTGGTCTTCGCCCTGCTTATCCCAGGCAGTGAAAGGTGCCTGCATGATATCCAGCTCGAACTGGGTATCCGACTTCCCATAGGTCGTGCAATATAGTCCGTGGGCACGCAGGGTCTCGCTGAAAAACTTTACGTAAGCAGGAGGCACACACGTGTACGGCCGCAGTTGCGGCACGAACGGGTTTGTATGTGTGACCCGCATGTGCTGAGCACCGAGAAATGTGGGATACATCCCCGTCGCAGCAGCGGCCCGAGCGGGGGAACACACCGGCGCAGTGGAAAATGCATGGGTATAAACACAGCCCTCTCCGGCCAGTCTGTCGAGATGTGGTGTGCGCGCGGCAGCATTGCCATGGCATCCCAGACGCGGACTGGTGTCCTCCAGGCAGATAGATACGAAATTGCGCATTGGAGGTAGCACCTAGACAATCTTCCGAAAGCAAACCCGCAGGATGAAAGACATCACGGACGTGTAACTGACAAGCAGCAGCTTTGGCAACTCAATGCCACTGCGGCAGCAAGTAAAACACATCCCCATGTGGCAGGCCGTATTTAGAGGCTTGCCATGGGCTTTATCTTACACTACCGGTGTGCGCGTGAAGGAAATAAGGGGTCCGGGTTGGTGATCATTTGAAACCTTGACGGACTTTTCCAATCACACCAGACGGCGTTCATTTACCGGAGTTCGCACCGCGTGTGCCAGTGTTGATCGATTTGCCACGTGGATTGACGAACAGACGCCCTATCGCAGTAACAACTAAACTATACAACATGACAACATCTACCTCATCCGGATCGCCCCGCAGACCGCGGCGCGGCGGGTCGCGCAGGTCCGGCCCGCAACGGCGTAGCCGGAATCAGGATGCTCCGCAAGCACCTGTAAAAAAATCAGGTTTTTTCGATAAAATCCTGTCCTTTTTTAAAGGCAACTCGAAAGCTCCCAGCACAACGCCGCGCCCCAACCAGCAGGAAGGCCGAACAGCCCGGCGCACGGAACCCTCCAGTCCACGCACAACCCATGAAGTCACTGGCCCTCGGCTATACGTGGGGAATCTGTCTTACGACACCACCGAGAGCGACTTGTTCGAACTCTTCAATGGAGTAGGCAAAGTCCAGAACGCAGAGATAGTAGCCAATAAACACACGCACCGATCCAAAGGGTTCGCATTTGTTCAAATGCAATCTCTGGAGGAAGCCAAACGCGCAGTGGAAGAACTCCACGATAAGGAGTTTATGGGCCGCAAACTCGTAGTGAGCGGAGCCCGCGAGTTGGGGCATCAAACGTAAAGCAATCGCTTCCATGCATGCACGGAGCCCGTCCTGGCAATCCAGGACGGGTTTTTTTTACACCCTTCGCCAGGCAGACTTGCCGCTGTACGCTAAGATTTTGACTCCTGCTCCTGGGCGGAGTAATCTCGCACGGTTTCATCATTTGCACCCGTAGCTCAGCCGGATAGAGCAACGGATTTCTAATCCGTGGGTCGCAGGTTCGAGTCCTGCCGGGTGCGCGGAGATTTGCTGCGTGCAATCCGTGTGGGTCCGGCGTTAAGCTCTATCTCCGTGAGTGCCAAAGCTAAAGAAACACCCGGCCGTTTGGTGGCCAAAGAACTCACCTCGCTTCGTTCCTTGTTCCGCGAAACTAATGCGGCATACATTGCCCGCATCGAAGGCGAGATCGAACAAATACGCGACCTCATCGTCACCACCGCCACGCGGCCCACGCGAGCGCAGACTCATTCCCTGCGCGAGATGCTGGGGCTGATCCGCCAGCTCTCGATCCGGCCCGAAAAAGGTCGCCGCAAAGACATGAAAAAGATCGATTCTCTCATCAGCGAACTACGCCTGCTCATCGACGACTGGCAACAATAGAGCTTCCCGCTACGGGGGCGGCGGATGTTGACTGCCCCCCAGCTCTGCCTATACTCGAGCCACTTTCTCCGATCATGGACCCCAGCGTGCGCGACAAAATTTTAGAATTCCTCCGAGCCAAAGGTCTGCGGCGGACAAGTCAGCGCGACGCCATCGTCGAAGCTGCTTTTGGCACGCACGATCATTTCACGGCAGAGGACCTCATCCGCATGGCCAAAGCGCGCGATGGCTCGGTGTCTCGCGCCACGGTGTATCGGACGCTGCCTTTGCTGGTGGAAAGCGGGTTGCTACGTGAAGTGGACCTGGGGCGCGACCAGAAATACTACGACCCAAATTACATTGATCACCCAAATCATAATCACCTCATCTGCACGGATTGCGCGAAAGTCGTGGAGTTCGACGATCCACACATCAACGTGCTGGAGGAATGCATATCGCGCAGGCTCGGGTTCTCGCCTCATGTAAAGAGCGTGCGGATCGAGGCCAGTTGCGAGACGCTAAAACAGCAGGGCAAATGCGAGCATCACCACGGCGAGTGTGAGCGTAAAGGTTGACTGACTGGTTATGTGGAAAGGTCGTTTTCAAAGCACTACAGCACCCGCAGTTCAGCGCTACACGGAGTCGGTCTCGTTCGATTGGCGGCTCTACCGGCACGATATCCGTGGCTCCATCGCTCACGCGGCTGCCCTGGAAAAGGCAGGCATCCTCTCAGCGCAGGAAAAATCAGCCATCGAAGACGGACTGAACGCGATCTGCGATGAGATCGAACGCGGGCAGTTTGCTTTCAGCACAGAACTCGAAGATGTGCACATGAACATCGAGTCCGCGCTCACGCAACGCATCGGCCCCGCAGGAGCAAAGCTCCACACTGCCCGATCTCGCAACGATCAAGTGGCACTGGACCTGCGCTTGTATCTGCGCGACACGACGCGCTCGATTCAATTTGCCGTGCGCACATTGCAGGCGGCTTTTGTGGATGTTGCAGATAAAAATGCCACCCTCATCCTGCCTGGCTACACGCACCTTCAGCGAGCGCAACCGGTGTATCTGGCGCATCATCTTTTGGCATATGTCGAGATGCTTGAGCGCGATCACGCCCGGCTGGACGATGCGTATCGGCGCATGGATGTGATGCCGCTTGGCTCCGGTGCCATCGCGGGTTCCACCATCATTCTGGACCGCGAACTGATCGCCAAGCTGCTCGGTTTTTCTACCATCACGCAGAACAGCATGGACGCCGTAAGCGACCGGGATTTTGCCTGCGAACTTCTGTCCACGCTCGCGATCCTCGGCATGCATCTCTCCCGCTTCAGTGAGGATGTGATTCTGTGGGCTTCCAGCGAGTTTGGTTTTGTGACGGTGGACGACGCTTACGCCACGGGCTCCAGTCTCATGCCACAGAAGAAAAATCCGGACGTGGCCGAACTCACGCGTGGCAAGACGGGGCGGCTCTACGGCAATTTATTTTCTTTGCTGACGATCTTAAAAGGTCTGCCGATGACCTATAATCGCGACCTGCAGGAGGATAAAGAGCCGGTGTTCGACTCGGTGGATACGATCCACACGACATTGGAAGTGCTGACGGGCATGGTGTCCACGCTGCGTTTTCAGAGCGATCGCATGCGTGCGGCTGCGTCTGATGCTGCGCTCCTGGCGACGGACCTTGCGGATTACCTGGTGTTGCGCGGCGTGCCGTTTCGCCATGCGCACGAGTGCATCGGCAAACTGGTCGCGCTCACCGTGCAGCGCGGGGTGAGCCTGCGGGAGCTGACGCTCGCCGATTACCACGCAGTGTCTGAGGCATTTGCGGAAGATGTTTTTCACGTGCTGGACCTGGACGGCTCGATGCCGCGCCGAGCGGGCGTAGGTGCCCCTGCACCGGAAAACATTGCAGCGCGGATCGCACATTGGAAGCGACATCTCCATGCATAAGATCATGGCAGACGCACCTGGATGGCAGACCGTGCGGGTGGAAGAAAAATATGAGGATGCCTGGACGCGTTTGTGTGTCGAGCATGTGCGGCGCCCTTCGAGCAGCGAGCCGCAAGCGTGGACGGTGGTGCATCGACGCGCGGCAGCGGTGATCGCGCCTTTTACTCCCGAAGGTCACTTGGTCATGGTGCGGCAGGAGCGCATCCCGATTCGAGCTGCAATCTGGGAATTTCCCGCAGGCCAGATCGACCAGGAACATGAACAGGACGATGCCGTGGTGCGCGAGACCGCTCTGCGGGAATTGCACGAGGAAAGTGGTTATGGGCCCGGGCCTGAGTTCGAGATGATCCCGCGTGGCATATTTTTTTCGTCTCCTGGGTTCACGGATGAACATGCATATTTCTTCGAGGCGCGGAATGTGGTGCCGCTCGGGGGTCGGGCGGAACCTGATGGTGGTGAGTCGATTTTGGAAGTGGGCGTGTTCACTGCATCGGAATTCCGCGCCATGGTTCATGAGGGCACCATCCGCGATGCAAATACGCTGGCACTGTTTGCGCGCATGTGCGCGGCGGGTAGTATGTGAGGCACCATGGCGTTGCGCGATCTTTTCAGCTTCCGGGATGACCCCGAAGAGGGGGCGGTAAAGCCTTTCCTCGACCATCTTGAAGACCTGCGGTGGATGCTGGTGAAAATGGCTATTGCGCTGGGCGCCACCATGGCGCTCTGCTTTGCATTCCGCGTGCAGCTCGTGCGCATCGTGCAAGGTCCGCTGGATGCTGTGGACCCGGCGCTTGCCGCCAATCTGCAATCGCTGGGCGTGGCGGACTCGATGACCATCTCGCTGCAATTGGCGTTCTACGGCGGTATCGTCCTGTCGTTCCCGATCCTGCTGATGTTTCTGGGGGAGTTTGTACTTCCCGGCCTCACGCCGCGCGAGCGCCGCATCGTGCTGCCAGCCTTGGCAATAGGGTTTGCATTGTTTTTGAGCGGTGTGGCGTTTTGTTATTTCATCGTGTTGCCGCAGACGCTCGCGTTTTTCTTCGAGGACGCGCAACAACTGCAATGGCAACCCACGTGGACAGTGCGCGAGTATTATTCGTTTGTTACGCAATTCACCATCGCGTTTGGCTTGTCCTTCGAACTGCCATTGGTCGTGCTTGTGCTTGTAAAGCTCGGCATCCTGGACCGCAGCAAGCTCGCTCATGCGCGGCCTTACGCAGTGGTGCTGATATTTATTTTCGCCGCAGTGATCACGCCCACTCAGGATGTGATCACTTTGTTATTTATGGGTGGCCCGATGGTGCTGCTTTACGAGTCCTGCATTTTTATATCGTCGCTCATGGAAAAACGGCAGGCCCGGAAGGATGCCAGCCTCCGTAAATAATCGCTTAGTCTATCCCACAACGAAGTTCACCAGCTTGCCTGGCACCACGATCACTTTGCGCTCCGGTTTCCCCTGCAACTGCTCAGCTACACGAGCGTTGGCCCGCGCGAGTGACTCAAGCTCAGAAGTTGTGGCAGTGCGGCTCACACGTATTCTGTCCCGCAGCTTTCCGTTGATTTGCAAAATGATCTCCACCTCGTCGTCCTGAAGCAAAGCCGCATCGTGCACAGGCCAGGGAGTATCCGCGATCTGCGTCGGAGTAGCTCCAAAATTCTGGTCCAGTTCATCCCACAACTCGCTGGTAATATGCGGTGCAAACGGATTCAGCAACTGCAACAGCGTGCGGATCGCGATCAGCGGACGCTCAGTCAACCCCGTCAATGCATTCGTGCAGATCATCATTTGCGAGATCGCCGTATTGAAGGCGAGTTTGTCGATGTCGCCAGTCACTTTCTCGATCGTCGCATGCAGCACCCGCGAGACACTGCGCTCGGGCTCGACCTCGCGCACGCGCTGCGAGAGTATCCATTCACCAGCCTGATTCTCTTCCATCACCAATCGCCAAACCCGCGCCAGAAACCGATATACCCCTTCCACCCCGGTCATGCTCCAAGGTTTCATCTGCTCCAGCGGTCCCATGAACATCTCATAACACCGGAAAGCGTCGGCTCCATACAGGCTGATCACATCGTCCGGATTCACCACATTGCCCCGGGACTTCGACATCTTCTGGCCGTCTTCGCCGAGGATGATGCCTTGATTTACCAAACGTTGAAAAGGTTCTGGCGTGGAGAGATGTCCAAGATCGAACAACACCTTGTGCCAGAATCGGGCGTAGAGCAGATGCAGCACAGCGTGCTCTGTCCCGCCCACGTAAAGATCGATGCCGCCTGGTTTGTCTCCGCCCATCCAGTATCGCTCCGCATCGCGACCGACAAATCGCTCGGAGTTGTGGGCATCGCAATACCGGAGGTAATACCAACAAGACCCCGCCCATTGCGGCATGGTATTCACTTCGCGCGTGGCGGTCTCGGAATAGCGAACCCAACCGGTGGCTTTGGCCAATGGCGGTTCCGCAGTGCCAGTGGGCCTGAAATCCTCAAGCTCCGGCGGTTGCAGCGGCAGCTCACTCTCGTCCAGCGGACGGTGGTTGCCATCCTCCCAGATTACAGGAAAAGGTTCGCCCCAATAACGTTGGCGCGAGAAGAGCCAGTCGCGCAATTTATACTGCACACGTCCCCGACCCAAGCCGCGTGATTCCAGTTCGCGAATGATCATCGCTTTCGCATCCGCTGTTGGAAGTCCATCCAGAATCGAGGAATTAGTTGCGAATCCTTCTCCGGTGTAGCATTCCACTGGTTCCGCGTTGCAGGCGCGACTTCCCGCGAGCGACAATGTCGGCGTGGCGGACACCACTTCGCGAATGGGCAGCGAGAATTTGTGAGCAAATTCCCAGTCCCGCTCATCGTGCCCGGGCACAGCCATGATCGCGCCCGTTCCGTAGCTGATAAGCACGTAATCCGCGATCCAGACGGGGATGCGCTCATCGTTCACAGGATTCACTGCAAACGCGCCAGTCCATACACCGGATTTTTCCTTGGTAAGTTCTGTGCGTTCCAGATCGCTCTTTGTCGCGACACTTTCCCGATAATAGCGAACGGCCTCGCGCTGGGCATCGGTGGTGATCGCGTCCACCAGCGGATGCTCGGGCGCAAGCACCAGATAGGTGGCGCCGAAAAGCGTGTCCGGTCTGGTGGTAAACACTTCCACCGTATGGCCATCGATGTGAAAAGAAACTTCCGCGCCTTCGCTGCGGCCGATCCAATTGCGCTGGAGCAGCTTGATCGAGTCCGGCCAATCTAGACCGTCTAGCTCATCGATAAGCCGCTCGGCAAATGCCGTGATGCGCAGCATCCATTGTCGCAACGGACGGCGCTCGACCGGGTGACCCCCGACCTCGCTTTTCCCGTCCACGATCTCTTCGTTGGCGAGCACGGTGCCAAGTGCCGGACACCAATTTACAGGCACCTCCGCAACGTAAGCCAGCCGCACCGAGTTTGGGTCCGGCCCGGTGTATGTGGAGATCGGTTCCGCACGACGCGTCTCGGGATTAAACCACGAATTATAAATCTGCAGAAATATCCACTGCGTCCACCGGTAGTACTCCGGGTCGGTCGTGTTGATCTCGCGCTGCCAATCGTAAGCAAACCCGATCGCTTGCAGTTGTTCTTTGAACCGCGCGACATTGCGAGCCGTGGTGACCGCAGGGTGCTGCCCGGTCTTGATCGCATATTGCTCGGCCGGCAATCCGAACGCATCCCAGCCCATGGGATGCAGCACCTGGTAACCCTGCATCCGCTTGCAGCGAGCCACGATGTCGGTCGCAGTGTAGCCTTCCGGATGTCCCACGTGCAGCCCTGCACCACTCGGGTAGGGAAACATATCCAGCACATAATATTTCGGACGCGCAGCATCGAATCCCGGCTCACCAGGGTTAGGCACGTGGAAAGTCTGCTCCACGTCCCACAGCTTCTGCCAGCGAGGCTCAAATTGATCGAACGGATACTGTCTGCGCTTTTCGTGCATGGGAAAAATAGAGATTTGAAAAAAATTATGCTGTGGGTTGTGCGGACTGGCGGCTGCCGACCTGCTGCATGCGATCCAGATATTTTGCCAGAATATCGAATTCCACATTCACCAGCGAGTCAGCCGCCAGCCGTCCCAGATTGGTGACCGCGAGAGTGTGCGGAATGATCCAGATCAAGATGGATTCAGCAAGCACTTCGGCCACGGTGAGGCTCACGCCATTGATTGCAATCGAGCCTTTATACGCGACGTAATGGGCGAACTCCGGTGCTATCGCTATCTCCAGCCGCACATCCGGGCCTTGTTTTTGCGCACTCCGCACGGGTGCCACGCAATCGACATGGCCCTGAACGAAATGTCCACCAAGCCGCCCATTTGCCGCGAGGGGACGCTCCAAATTCACCGCGTCGCCCGGGCGCACCCTACTCAAGTTCGTGCAACGAAGCGTCTCCTCGAGCAGATCGAAATTGAGATGATCGTTTTTCTGCGATGTGAGAGTAAGACAGCATCCGTTGACCGCGAGGCTGTCGCCCACGGCCATACCCTCGATGCCAATGCCCGGTTGCAGCCGCAACTGCGTAGCGGATTCCGTTTTTTTCAGCCATTGCACGGTGCCCATGCTTTCGACGATGCCAGTGAACATAGCGGGATACCGTGAGGTATTTCACCCTGGATGAACAGATTTTTGCAGCGCGATTTTTCTCCTCTCTTTCGTCCTTGCGGTGCTGTAAAGAACGCGCGGCATGTTTACCTATCTTGGCATCGTGGCGAGTATCTTCCTGCTGGCTCTCGCGTGGAGCCGATGGGTGCGTCCCGCTCGAGAAGTGCGCGATGCTTTGCACCGGCTCGCTTCGGGCGATCTTCGGCCCGTGCTCGCAGGAAGATGTGGCAATTTTCATCACGCGCAACTTGTAGAGATCGATCGCATCGCGCAGCAGATTCGCACCATGCGTCAGCAGTTGAATGAGGAAGGGTTCAGTCTGCGGGCGATCCTGCGCAGCATGGTGGAAGGCGTCATCATTACTGATCGCAACTTTCGTATCCGACTGGCGAACGAGGCACTGATGGGAATGTTTCTTCTGCGCAACAGCGTGTTGAATCGCAGTGTGATGGAGGTCTTTCACGACAGCAGTCTCCAACAGGCAATGGATAATGCACTCGGCGGCGAGGCAGCCCGTAGAGTCTTTGCAATGGAGATTCCCGTGGAGGGCAGATTTGTAAAAAAATATTTCGAAGTAAGTGCCGTGGCGCTTCGGCCCGGTGACTCCACACGTGCAGCAGGGGTGCTTGCAGTGTTTCACGATGTCACGGAAACGCGGGCGTTGGAAGTGATCCGCCAAGACCTTATCGTCAACGTCTCGCACGAATTGCGCACACCTCTTTCCATCATCAAAGGCTATGTCGAGACGTTGTTGGACGGCGCAGTGCAAGACCCGGAGCTGGCGGAGAAATTCCTGCGTATCATGCATAAACATGGAGAGCGTCTGGACCTGCTCATAGCAGATTTGCTCAACCTTTCCCGTTTGGAATCCGGCAAAGCCCGGCTGCACCTCGAGTGGATCGATCTACGACGATGTGTCGAAGTGGTGATGCAACGCCTCGAAGTGCGTGTGCAACAGCAACGCGCGGTGATCGAACTGATTTTTCCGAAGGAGTTGCCGCAAGTCCGCGCAGATGTGCACCGGCTCGACCAGGTCTTCACGAACCTGCTTGAGAACGCACTAAAATTCAGCCCGCAAGGCAGGGCTCTGGTGGGAGTGGAAGCGCGGCAGTGCGATGGTGAAGTGCGTGTGACCGTCTCCGACAATGGCCCCGGCGTACCGCTCTCCGACCAGCCTCATGTCTTCGAGAGATTCTACCGTGTGCAGAAGGATCGCAATCGGGATGCAGGAGGAACAGGGCTCGGATTATCCATCGTGAAACACATCGTCTTGCTGCACGGGGGCAAAGTCTGGTTGCAGAGCGTGCCGGGTTCTGGGGCCGAGTTTGGATTTACCCTGCCAATCGGTGGTCCCGAGCCCCATGCGATGGACGAGGCTAGTTGAGCGGACGGCGCGGTTGTCAGGATCTGCCCTGGCTGGAGAATTGTGTTGTGCGCGGTGGGATATGTGGTTGGGTCGTGAGGATGAATTGGATTGATCGTTTGGAGAGACGTTCTGGGCACCTGGCTATTCCTGGTCTGACCCGCATTGTCGTGGGATTTAATGCTCTGGTCTATATACTCCTGCTCACCAATCCAGGGTTCGTGGAGGCTCTCACGCTGGATCCCAAAGCGGTGATGAGTGGTCAGGTATGGCGCTTGTTCACTTACGTTTTCATACCAGCTTCCACGCATTTTTTCTTCGTTTTGATCGCGCTGTATTTCCTGTGGTTTGTAGGCGATGCACTGGAGGCAGAGTGGGGTGCGTTCCGCCTGAATTTGTTTTATTTCCTCGGCATGTTTGGCTGCACGATTGCTGCGTTTTTCTTCGGAGCAGGTTCGACAAATTTTTACCTGAATCTCTCGCTGCTGTTTGCGTTCACGACATTGTATCCCAACTACACGTTGATGTTATTTTTGGTATTGCCGGTGCAGGCCAAGTGGATCGGGTGGTTTTCGTTATTTTTGGTGGCGTTAAATTTCCTTGCCGGACCCATGTCGGCGCGGATGGCAATCGTGGTTTCCTTGGCGAATTATCTCTTATTTTTCGGCCCACAGCTTTGGTCCCAATGGCGCGAGCGAAAACAGACTGCCGAGCGGCGCGCAAAGTATGAGGGTGCCAGGCAGGAGTCGGATTCGCTTTATCAATGCACGGTGTGTCAGCGCACGGACGTGAGCGATCCGGCGTTGGAATTTCGCGTCGGCGCGGACGGGAATGATTACTGCGAAGAACACCTTCCAGGAGCGCGCGAGTCTTAGAGAATCTTAAAAAAATTCCCTCCACCAAGGTTGTTTGCGCCCACGTTGTTCGCGGGCGCGAGCCAGGTGGCGACGCGTAGCAAGCCAGCCTTTGCGCAGGCGTTCGAAATGCCGATCACCGTGGTGCAGGTATTGGTCCAGGCCCGCAAGATAGCGCGCGAGCACCAGCCGCTCAGCGTGCGGATTCTGTTGGCTCGCGTTATGCTCCCGCAGCACTTTGTCATACAAAGCCAGCAAGTTTCTCCCCATCTTTTTGGTAGAACACTGCTCACGCACCTGTCTGGAGACGTCCGCAGTTTCCTCCGGTGAATATTTTTCCAATTCCGCAAAAATCGATTCGACCGTGAGATCGGGCGCACCCACGCGTATCGCGAAATTTTTCTCACGAAGCTCGGAGAAGTTCTCCGCCGTGACCAGTGGCCCGCTGCGAGTATCCGATTGCAGGACGACCGCGCATCCACACGCCATGGCCTCCAATGCACTGCGCCCGGTTGCGAAGACCACATCGTATTGCGGAAGCGTTGTCCCGGGATCGAGAAGCGTCTGGTTGAAAGCTGCGCCGAATACATCAAGCGTGATCCCAGCCTGTGCGCATGCTGCACGGATTGCCTCCGTATGCAGGCCGGGCGCGGTGTGATTATTAAAAATCGCCGCTTTGCGTGGATTGATCGCTGCGGCACGTTGGGTTGGGAAAAGCTCCGGGTCGAAACAACTCGGCACGACACTGATCTGCTCGGGAACGAGCGCGGACTCTCGACACATCCATGGGATGATCTTGGGCGAGGTGACGGCATAGTGAATTATGCGCGGATGCACAGGCACGCGTTCTTCCCAAGGCCGAAAGCCATGACAGAAATAAAGCGCAGGCACCTCGGGCCACGCGGTGAGCGCGGCCATGGCGGGAAGATGATGCTGCGCATGGATCACGTCCGGTGGGGAGACATCTGTGGGGTCAGACACGACACGCACACGGGCCATCTCGGCCAATGCGCCGGGCCGAGGTGTAAACACCTCGGGCTCATGTCCCGCCGCTTGCAACAACCGGACGAGATCAAGCACAAACAGTTCACTGCCCGTGCGCTGCGCCAAAGCGTGATTGGTAATAAGAATCCGCATCGGTCTCGGAGCATGTCGCCGCTCGGGTGCGCAGGCAATAAATCTCGGCGAACGCCGAACGCCGAAATTTTCACTCTTCACTCTTCACTCTTCACTCTTCATTCTCCCCCCATGATTAGCCACAACCGGCAGCCGCTTACCAAAGCCACAAAACTTGCTTATGGAGCAGGTGAATTCGGCCCCGCCATGGCCGGTAACCTGGTCATCTTTTACCTTCTCTATTTCCTCACCAGCGTCGCGGGTATCCCCGCCGCAATGGCCGCTGTCATCCCGCTCGTGGGCAAGGTCTGGGATGCCATAAACGATCCACTCATCGGCTGGCTCAGCGATCACACCAAGAGCAAATGGGGCCGACGCCTGCCATGGTTGCTTTACTCCGTGGTCCCGTGCGCCATCGTTTTCATTATGCATTGGTGGGTGCCGGGCAGCGGTAAAAATTCTACGCCAGATGTGTGGATGCTGTTCTGGTACTACGTGGCCGTCACCCTGGTCTATAACGCGGTCTCGTCCGCGATCACAGTGCCCCACACGGCTATGATGCCCGAGCTGACGGAAGACTACGAGGAACGCACGAATCTTGTGAGCTACCGGTCTGCGTTTTCCATCCTGGGCAGCATCGGTTTCAATGTGATGGCGGTGCTGGTGTTCCTTTTAGTAAAAGATTCCCGTTACCACTATCTCACGATGGGCGGCGTGTGTGCCCTGGTGCTGGTGGGCTCGGTGATCTGGTGCGTGGCCGGTGTGCGCCGCCGTGTGCTCGAGCGCGAAGCCGTGCTCATGGCCCGCACAGCGGGCGCGAGACGCATGCCGATGTCGGAGCAGTTGCGCATCATTTTTACCAATCGTCCGTTCCTCTGCGTGTGCGCCATCTACCTGTGCAGTTGGCTCGCGGTGCAGGTCACTGCCAACATCATGATTTACTACGTGGTCAACATCATGCGCATGCCGGAATCGGCGTTTGCGGTGATTGCGCTGACGGTCATGGGCACGGCGTTTATCGTGCTACCAGGTTGGGTGTGGCTCAGCCATCGGATCGGCAAGAAACAGGTTTATTTTCTGGGGATGTTCATCTGGATCGGGGCGCAGGTCGGGTTGCTCACGTTGCAGGCTGGGCAGGACACGCTGCTCTACGTGCTCTCGGTGCTGGCCGGGTTCGGCGTGTCGGTGGCGTATCTGATTCCCTGGTCGATGCTGCCCGACGTCATCGAATACGATGAATTGATGACCGGCCAGCGGCGCGAAGGAGTGTACTACGGGTTCATGGTGTTGTTGCAAAAACTGGGGCTCGCACTGGCTGTCGCGCTGGTGGGCAAAGCTCTGGGCGCAGCAGGTTTCGTCTCGCAAGTGCAAGGCCAGCCCGTGCCCGAACAGCCCGAGAGTGCGCTCGCAGCCATCCGGTTTGCCATGGGGCCATTGCCTGGAACTGCGCTGGTGCTCGGCTTGATCTTTGCCTGGATGTACCCGATCACGAAAGAACGCTATGCAGACATCGTCCGCCAATTGAAAGAACGAAACGCTTCGCGCGATGCGGCGGGCGGGTAATAGGGGATACCTGACGCGTGTGTTCCATCGACGGCATTGACCTGGTCATGAACATGGTCTAGTTACTTCGACATGGTCATGGTAAATATCAACGAGGCGAAGACGCATCTCTCGCATTACGCGAAGCGTGTCAAAGCCGGGGAAACAATCATACTATGTGACCGGAATGTCCCTTTCGCCGAACTGCGTCCGATCTCCGCACCAAAAGGAGTGCCCGGCGCAAACTTGGTCAACTCAAAGGACAGTGTCCGGTTGGCAAAGAGTTCTTTGCTAGTGATAAAGAAATCGCGAAAGGATTCACGAACCCGCTCATCTCTGCCCGCTCCCGACCGTGAACATCCTGCTCGATACGTGCACCTTCCTGTGGATGATTGACGACGTCTCCATGCTCGGGCCTGAGATACGCCCGCTGCTGGAGGATGCTTCCACGCGGGTCATCCTGCACCAAGCTTCATGTTGGGAAATCCAAATCAAGTTCGATCTCGGAAAACTGCCTTTGAAACGCCCTCCACGCGAGATCGTCACTGACGGTCTTCGTGCGCATGCAGTGGAGTATCATCCATTTCAGGATGCAGACATCTGGCATCTGGGGAAAATGCCTCAACTCCATAGCGATCCGTTCGATCGCATTTTGATTTCACACGCCCTATGTGAGGGTCTGAGATTGGCCACGCCAGACCCCGCGATTCATAAATATCCCGTGGCAACAATCTGGTAGCTGCCAAACGCATGGACGGCCCCGTTGCGGAATAATTTGCGGCAGTGTTTAAATCAGCCGCACAGGGAAGAGCGTTTTACGCATGACGCCTCAAGCCATAGCGCGAACTCACGGGCATCGATCCCACTTGCCGCGAGAGCAACGGTTTGCAGCACAGCTTCTTCTTCGGGGGCGATCAACTGCCAGCCGTTGGCAGCTAAAAATGTGTATGCCACCATGAATCCGGCACGTTTATTCCCGTCCAGGAATGGATGGTTTTTCACGACTCCCTCAGCATAGGCGGCTGCCAACTCAAACACATCTGGCTTGCCATAATGATAAAGTTGCCGTGGCCGAGTCAAGCAGCCCACCATCGCGCATTCCGTTGATTCCTCCAAAGCCCGCGATAAGATGCTCATGGATCGCGTGAGCCAGATCAATTGTGATCCAGATTGGTTCCCTCATTTGGCAAGCTCGCGCAAAGCATTGCGGTAGCGATTCATGCCATCCTCTGCCAGTTCCATCATCTCGTTAAATCCCGGACCTTCAGCCGTGATTGCGAGCGAGGAGTTGGGTGCCTCAGTCAGGTATAGAGTGGTCCCTTCTTCTACACGCAACGCTTGCAAAGCCTCTTTGGGCAAAACAATTCCAAGCGAATTTCCAATACGGCGTACTTTGGTCTGGATAGGCATGGAATAACATTCGATGTCACGCAAAGAGATGTCAAAGGGCATCTTCCAGTGCTGGTCGGATGCTGGAAAACCCTTCCGGCTGCACGGCTCCGCGTTGAATTGAAATCCGCAATGATCACAATGGTGTTTGCCCGATGATGCGACGTGCTCGAAAACTGCGCGGGGTTGGCTGTCGGTCTTTGGACACGCCTTGGAGCCCGCAGAGCCACGCTAAAAATTTTTCAGCAAGACGCGGGGGCGGAGTCAGGCTATAGATGGGCTTGTATGTTCCAGATCGTTTTCAATGAAATCAGCGCGGCGGAAATGTCTGCTTTGTCTGTGCCGCTGCAACTGGAGTTGCTCGAAGAGTTTCAGGTCGATCCGGAGGAACTTAGAGAAAACGGTGCTGGGGGAAAATTCGGAATCATCGAACGAGACGGGCGCACGTTCTATCGCTATCGGGCCAATGATTACCGCATCTACTTCGAACTGACGGAGGAAGGCATCTGTGTCCATCGCGTGTTGCATAAAAACACCATCCGCGATTTTCTTTTCCGAGCCGGACTGCCTATGGCGGAGGAAGAACAGGACGCGGCGGGCTTCTGGGAATTGATAGACGAAGGTGCACGTGCGCGTCGCAAACCATGAAACGCTCCTGGCTCATCGGCATCATTGTGCTGGCCGTGCTCATTCACATCGGAGTGTTTCTGGCTTTCGCCAATGTGAAACCTTTGCCCAAAAAACGCCATGTGCCGCCGCCAAATTTCAGCGCGGCGGAAGCGTCGTATGTGGACCCCACTAGCGGTGAACGCATGGTGGTAAGGGAATATAAAGTCAGCACAAAACTCGCCACACCGCCCGAACCGCCTACCACCCATGATCCAACAACTGCTCGCTAATGAGTCCTTCCGCAACCAGCAATTCCCGGTCACGCAACACTCCGTCTTTTTCGGACACG
Source organism: uncultured Chthoniobacteraceae bacterium (assembly GCA_965365475.1). Classification (GTDB taxonomy): domain Bacteria; phylum Verrucomicrobiota; class Verrucomicrobiia; order Chthoniobacterales; family CAKUMP01; genus CBDUBV01. The sequence goes on from CBDUBV010000003.1 coordinate 43,081, forward strand.
CGGGCGTCACGGTGCTGCCCCGCTGCGTGGCCGACGCCGTGGTCAGCTACACCGAGGCAAGCTGCGAACAGCATCAGGAATTCGGCGATGTGCTCGTGCGAATCCAAACCGCTCGCAGAGATTGTGCAGAGCTGATCGGCGCATCAGCCGACGAGATTGCATTGCTCGGCCCGACTTCTCTGGGGCTGAGTTTATTTGCCAATGGTCTCGACTGGCAGGAGGGCGATGAAGTGGTCTGCCACGCGGACGATTACCCGGCCAATGTCTATCCTTGGATGCATCTGCAACGGCGCGGTGTGGTATTGAAAATGTTGCGCCCGGAAGTGCCTGGCGACATCACCCCGGACTTGGTCGCGCAGCAGCTCACGCCCCGGACCAAGCTGGTCGCGCTGGCTTCGTGCCATTATCTAAGCGGCACGCGCATCGACATCGATGCGATCGGAAAGTTGGTTCACGAGCGAGGCGCGTTGTTTGCTCTCGACGCGATCCAGACGCTCGGGGCCTTCCCCACACGCGTGGAGCAGGTGGATTTCCTCAGTGCCGATGCCCATAAATGGCTGCTGGGACCGCTCACTGCGGGCATCGTGATGGTAAAGCGTGAGCACTTCGCCCGGCTCGAACCCACGCTGATCGGCGCGTGGAATGTGCACTCGCCAGACTTTATCGCGCAGGACGAAGTGAAATTCTTCGACACCGCAAGACGCTACGAGCCCGGTGTCTTGAACGCTTCGGGCATCTTCGGCATGCATGCTGCGGTGAAGATGCTCAGCACGATTGGCATTGAGGCCGTGGCTGCCCGTATATTGGAACTTAAAAGCTATCTTGTCGCCACGCTGCGTGCGATGGACTGCGAGTTCCTGGGCGTGACCGACGGGCCGTTGGCGAGCGGAATCACTACGTTCACCCATCCCAGACACTCCGCTGCTGCGATGGCGAAAGCACTTGCGGCTGCGGACATCGTTGTCTCGCATCGGCACGATCGGCAGGGGCGCGATTACATCCGTCTAAGCCCGCATTTTTATAATACCGAAGAGGAAGTCGATGCGCTGATCGAAGTGATCACGCAGATGTGATGCTGGTCACCGCGAGAGTTTGGTCTTGAGTTCCTCGCTCAGGTTGGAGGTGGCGAGCCAGGACGTGGCTGCCTGACGATCGCTCCGCTTCCAGTTCTGCAATGTCTGTTCCACTGCGCGATCCCGCTTGTTCTCATCTTGTATGCTCATGCTCCACAGCACGGCAGCTTCCGGATCGCTGCGCACCAGTTGCCGCGAGAATTGTCCCACCGCATCATCCTTGAGTTCTCCCGCAGGCAGACGCTCCAGCCACAGCGAAGCCGAATAGCTGTCCGACCTGCTCCAGGTGTTCAAAAGACTATTCACCGCAGTCTGTTGGGCAGGACCACTGGGCAGAGACAATGCCCACCGGGCTGCTGCTGCCGGATCGTAGTTGGCCCAGTTCGAGCTGATCATTCCCATCGCATTATTCCGTTGATTGATTTCCGTGATGCTCGCGGCCAGGTTGGCTGCTGCTGCCGGATCGTATGTGGCCAGATTCGACACGATGCCGCTCAGCGCATGCGCACGTTCCTTCTCGTCTTTGAGCGAACTCGCCCAACGCCGGGCTTCGTCGATGTTCACCTCGGCCCATTGATTGGTGAGGGTGTTGATCAAGTTCGCCCGGTTGTCGCCCTCAGGCATCGAGAGGATCACGGCAGCAGTGCGCGCCGGATTCTGCATGCCCGACTGGTGGATGATCTGACGCATAAGATCTTCCTTAAGCTCGGCGGAATCCAATCGAGCGACCCAGGCCATGGACTTGTCGAAATCCAGATCGGCCCAGGCATTGACCACGTTCATCAGCTCGCCGGAGCGGATTTCGCCTTCACTGTTTTCATATATGTAACGCGCTGCGGCTTCCGGATCGGTCTGGCCCCAAGTGGATGTGATTGTTTGCATGGCGCGTTGGCGTGCTGAGCCCGGTGGCAACTTCTCCGCCCATGCCAGTGCGGCAGTCATGTCCGCTTGCGCCCAATACATGGCAGCTTCCCCGATGGCCTGGTCGCGCCCCTGGCTCGGCGGCAGTGCCATGGCATACTCCGCGCCTGCCATGGGGTCCGTCTGGGCAAGGGCTCGTGCGATGCCTTGCAACGCCGCATCCCGTTCTCTGCCAGGTTGCAAAGTCGCTGCCCATGCCTGCGCGGCATCCAGGTCCTGAACGGCCCAGACATTGATTAAAGATTGGACCGCACTTTGCCGCACACGTCCTGGCGGCAACGTCATGGCGCCGACCGCAGCCGCTTGCGGGTCCTTCGTTCCCCATCGATTCATGAGCGCACTCACGCCTCCACCCCACATGCCCCAATGTCGCGCAGACCCCTCTGTTTTGCTATACATCGCAAGCGCGGCCTGCGGATCGTTTTCGATGAGGGCATAGGCCATCACGCTTTTGGCTTGACGCTTGAATTGACTTTCCGGTTGCTCATCGAGCCATCGCGACGCAGCGTCCCAATCCGCTTGCGCCCAACCGCCCAGGACCGACTGCATGGCACTTTGGCTCTCGTTGTGTTTTTTGATCGATTGCGCATGGCGCATGGCTGCGAGCGGGTCCTGTTCCGCCCAGGCATTCAGGAGTTCATTCACAAGAAATGGGCGCTCTTGCAAGGTAGTCATGGTGTCCAGAGCGGCAAGGGCGGTGGGTATTTGGTCCAATGGACATTGCTCTATAAAAGCAGTGAGTTGGCGGTACCTCCGGCGTGGAGTGCTCCCGGACAGGATGTTGTCGATCGCCTGCTTGAGCGCGGTGGCGGAGCCGAAAGACGAGGGTCCCGTTCCAGCAATCATCGTGCGCGTTCCAGCCGTGGACGTCGTGGGAAGCGTGCCATCGGGAACTGCGGAAGAGCGCCAGAAGTTTGTGGAGGAGGCTTTCGAAGTAGATTCCGCGTCTGACTCAGGAGTGAAAGCGCGCCCCAGTAGAAATCCTGCAAGGACACACACTGCCCCGACAACGAGTAGGAGTTTCATAGCAGCCGCAGAGCATGTCGGAAAAACATACGCCCGACAACTCGATTTAGGAAACATCCTTGATCGTCTGCGAGACGTTACTTAGTTTGCAACATCCCGCCATGGTAGCTCTTCTCAATTCCCAATCTCTCGAAGACAAAATCCTCGAAGGCGCACGCATCACGCCCGAAGAAGCTCTGGAGCTTTACACATTGCCACTGGAAGAACTCGGCGCGCTGGCCGATGCGCGGCGCAAACTCGCCCGAGCCGACGCATGGAACGGTCGCGGCAACGAGATCGTGACCTACATCATAGACCGCAACATCAACTACACGAATGTCTGCAACGTCTATTGCAAATTCTGCGCGTTCTATCGCACGGAAAAAGATGACGACCACTACGTGCTCTCGCGCGAAGAGCTGGACGCCAAGCTCGACGAACTCAGCGCCAACGATGGCGTGCAGGTGCTTCTGCAAGGCGGGCACCACCCGAAGTTAACCATCAATTTCTATCTGGAAATGCTCGAGCACATGCGGTCGAAATATCCGCATATCAACATCCACGGATTCAGCCCGCCGGAGTTCAATCATTTCGCTGAAGTTTTTAATATGCCGCTGCGAGAGGTCATCTCGCGATTCCAGCAAGCCGGGCTGGGCTCGATCCCGGGCGGCGGTGGAGAAATCCTTGTGGACCGCGTGCGCAACCGCATCGCGCCGCTCAAGTGCAATAGCGATCAATGGTTGAAAGTCATGGAGATAGCGCACGAGCTGGGGCTCAATTCCAGTGCCACCATGATGTTTGGCCATGTGGAGACCGTGCAAGATCGCGTGCAGCATCTCGAACGTCTGCGCGTGCAGCAGGACGCGACCGGCGGGTTCACCGCATTCATCTGCTGGACTTACCAGCCGGAGAATAACGTGCTGCGCGCGGAGCCAGTGGGCTCAGCGGAATATCTCCGCATGCAGGCGCTGTCGCGCATTTATCTGGATAATTTTCCCAACGTCCAAAGCTCGTGGGTCACGCAAGGCCCACGCATCGGACAAGTCGCGCTCGCTTTTGGCGCAAATGATTTCGGCTCGGTCATGATGGAGGAGAACGTGGTCACCCCTGCCGGCGCATCGTTCCGTTTGCAAAAAGAAGAAATCGAATCCCTCATCCGCGATTCCGGGTACGAGCCACGTCGGCGCAATAATTGGTATCAACTGCTGGATTGATTTTTATCCGGTCGCACTGTTCACTCCCACGCTTATGTCTGTCCTCGTCGCTGGTTCCATCGCACTCGATTCCGTTAAGACACCTCTCGCTTCGCATGAAGATTTGCTTGGAGGGTCGGCATCGTATGCAGCAGTGGCTGCGGCGTTCTTCAGTCCCGTGCAAATGGTGGGCATCGTGGGTGAAGATTTCCCGAAACAACACATCGAGCTGTTTCGCAGCAAAGGCATCGATCTCGAAGGTTTGCAAGTGGTCGCGGGCAAGACATTCCGTTGGTCGGGTGAATACCACTGGGACCTCAACACCCGCGACACCCTCAGCACAGAGCTGAATGTATTTGAGCATTTCACGCCCACGCTGCCTGAGTCGTATCGCGATGCCAGTTTTGTGCTGCTCGCCAACATCGCGCCCGACCTGCAGAATCACGTGCTCGATCAGGTCAAAAAGCCGCGTTTTATCATCGCCGACACCATGGACCTCTGGATCAATATCGCGAAGCCAGAGCTCCTGCGGCTGCTTGGCAGAGTCGATCTTCTCATACTCAACGACAGCGAAGCGCGGCATCTCACCACCGAGACCAGCCTCATCAAAGCCGCTGCCGTGATCCGCGGCATGGGGCCGCGCTATCTGGTGATCAAGAAAGGCGAGCACGGTGCATTGCTTTTCGGTGATGAATCTTTCTTCAGTTGTGGGGCATATCCGCTGGAGGACATTCACGATCCCACGGGTGCGGGCGATACGTTTGCCGGTGGACTCGCGGGCTATCTGGCCAGCACAAGTCCGGGGGAAGTGACATTTGAAAAACTTCGCAAAGCAGTGGTGTTCGGCAGTGTGCTGGCGAGCTTCAACGTGGAGAGCTTCAGCATGGACCGGCTGCAGCGGCTCACGCACGAGGGCATCCAGGCACGCTATTCCATGTTCAAAGCGATGAGCGAGTTCGAGGTGTTGCCGTAGTCTCAGTTCTCCGCGTCAGCCACACGCACAGCAGGCAGGATGCGCCACATCCATATCGCCACGCCGAGCACCCACGATAGCGCTGCGTAAGCATAGTGCGTAAGCCGGATGTCCGGCATCCAGTCCGCCGACACGCGCGTCAGCATGGCCAGGAGAACGAGCCCGATCATCCACAGGATAGATGGAAGCGTAGCGCGGAACTTTTCGCTCTGACCGCTGTGCCCCAGCACCACACGGCTCGCCACGATGAACGTGATCAAGCTGAACCCGCTGATAAATAGGATGTGCAGCAGAGAGAAGGAACGCTCAGGCCAGAAAGCCATCGCCGCATAACCCAGCGGGATGGAGAAAAGTGCAAACCGCAAACCCAAGGCCAGCGAGCCACCTCCTAAAGTGCCTTTGTGCACGGGCACTTCGCGTAAGAAATACACCACCACAGCAGCCGCGCGTAGTCCATTGCCCCATCCCGGCTCTCCAACTGCTTCGAGTATAAACCCCGCCAAGACCACCAACCCGCAGGTGAACGCAAAAGCCGCGCGCCCCAACCACCCCGGTGGCAACGAGAGCGATTCCGGAAAGTTCTGCCGATTGGGCAGCCCGAAAAATCGAGGTAACAAGAATGCGCCGATGCCCATGATCGGAAACAACAGATAGCCCTGATACAGGAAAAGTTTGGATAGCGGCATCGCCCAGGCTGGAAGCGAGTCGGGGATTAATTGCCACAGGATGAGCCCAGCGGACCCCAGCAGTGCGCACGCGATGCCCATGAGCACCAGGACGAATGCGGGCGGCGGCACATCTTTACGAAACATCACCGCCCGTCCGCCCAGCAGCACGACAAACAAGGCCAGCAGCAGGAAAAACAACTGATCGCCGATGAGCGTCAGGCCGCTCGCGTGCAGCATCGCCACGACCGCAAGTCCCACAGCAAAAGTCAGCGATTCTCCAGCCCCGATGCGAGGCACGCCGAGCAATCGTGGAAGCGCAGTGCCCAGGAAGCCGAGGACGAACGCCGTGAGGAAACCTTCGATCATGACTCGGGCATGCCATTGGCCGGGATAAGCTGGCAGCACGTGCCACACATGCGCAGGCCACATGAGCGCGCCCAGAATTCCGATCAGCGCACCGACAGGAAAGAGCAAGCGGAAGGGTTCGCCAGCCGCCACCAGTTCCCACCAACCTTGCGCCGCAGCGCGCCCCGCCTTGTTCGAATGTTTGCAACTCATAGGCGTAAGATTTCCCCAAGCAGTCCCGTCACTCAAGCCCGGTCTGCAATTTTCCGAATCGGAGTCTCCTTAGTGCCATCTGCCGATTGGCTAGAACTCGTCAAATGCAATCTGACTCTGTGCGACACCCAATGTCGAAAGCATCTTGGTGCACGCTTTGACCATCATCGGAGGCCCGCAAAGATAAAACTCGACTGCCCGGATATTAGCATGCTTTTCGAGGTGATTTATCAGCACCACTTCGTGGATAAACCCTCTATGAAGCTGCCAGTCATCCTCAGCCAGAGGCTCAGACAAAGCGGGATGAAAAGAAAAATTAGGATGGCGTTGCGCAAGCTTCTCGAACTCGTCCTGGTAAAAAATCTCCTGACGCGAACGGGCTCCGTACCAGAAGCTGATCCGGCGTGAGCTTTTCTCCGTCTCCAGCAAATGAGATATATGCGCCCGTAAGGGTGCCATCCCCGCGCCACCGCCGATGTACACCATTTCCTTCTGGGTAGGTTTGATGTGAAAGTCCCCAAATGGTCCTATCGCCGTGACAGTGTCGCCAGGCTTTAAGTTGAAAACATAACTCGATCCCACGCCTGGCAGACAGATCTGACCAGGGGGCGGTGTCGCGATGCGCACGTTGAATTTTAAAGTGCGCTCCTGTGCGGCATTGCTCGCTATGGAATAATTATTGCGCCGGTTTTTTAAAGAATTGCTTACCGTGAGATCAAACAACTTATGCCGCCTCCATACCGACGCATATGGCTCAGGAATATCAAAGTCCGCAAACCTTATTTCTTCATACTCCGGAATATCGAGTTGCATGTAATCTCCCGGAGTGAACTTCACCACCTCCCCGATCGGCTCCAGCTCCAGTTCTTTGATAAAAGTGGCCACATTGCGGTTGCTGACCACCCGAAGCTGGTATGTCTTATGCGCTTGTGCGCCGACACCGCCAGGGTTCAAGACATTGAGCCACAATCTTCTGTCGCGTTCTTCCAGCGCATATGTCGCAAGGCCTCTGCACACAGGCGCGCGTGCGGGTGAGCCATCCGAAAGATTGAATCGCCCATTGTGTTTGGGGCACTCGATTATTCCGCCCTTAACCAGACCGTCGGCCAGGTGCGTGTTGCCATGCGTGCACACGCCATCGGTCGCATACAACCTGCCTTGGATGTCACGGATCAAAGCAAAAGTTTTTTGTTTGTAATCAAACCGGATCACATCCTCCACCCCGAGATCAGCAGCGGCGCACACCTCCAACCATCCGGCAGCATCGGGCTCTCCCGCAGCACCATGCTGAGGCTCGGGCGGCAACACGCGCGGCTCAGGCAGCTTCCTCTTCACATGGTAACTCGTATCTTTCATCTGCCGCAGCAAGGTAGGCCAGATCTCACGCCAGGCCGCAAAGATGGAGGGATAAGGCGGAGGACAATCGTCTTTCACTTCCTGATGCAATCTCGGCAATGCATGGTAAGGCACCAGCGGAAACATGTGGTGCTCCACATGGTAGTTCATATTCCAATAAATGAAACGGCTGATTGGGTTCATATATACCGTCCGACAGTTCAGCCGATGATCGAGCACATTCTCCGCCAGGCCGGCGTGCTGCGTCGTGTTGTGCACAATCATCAACCACGTACCGAAAAGTTGCGGCAGGACAAAAAGAAAAATGGGAAGCCAGCTTCTCATCACAACCGCCGAGACTATGATGACGGCATAGATGCCCAGATAGACGCGGGCGTGCAGTATGATTTTGGGAAATTCACTCGTTGGGATGTAGGTTTTCTCGTCCTCAGAGATTCTGCCTAGACTGTGCTGGATAAGCTTTGGGAAAAAAGTCTTGTAGCCAGAAAAATTAAATAGATTCAAAATCAACCCTTTGATGTCCGGTGGGCGAGGCACCTGAATCTCAGGATCGCGTCCCACGATGATCGTGTCGCTATGGTGCCGGGTATGACTCCATCGCCACACAGTGGATTCGCGCATGACCATGAAAGAGGCAACTTCATATACGAGGTTGTTCAGCCAGTCTGTGCGGAAAGCGGTGCCGTGGCCACACTCATGCCAGCGAGAGTCGGAGCTGGTTCCGTAGAATGTCGCATAGACAAAATAGGGGATCACTGCCCACCAGCTTCCCCATAGCATGGCAGTCGCGTAGCCTGTGCCTGCCAGGATCGCCAGCAGCAGCAAAGTGTCACGCACCGCCGGACCATCTTTACGCTCCAGCAGACTACGTAGCCGGGCGCGCGGGATCGGTGTCTGGTACCAGTCCGCCTCCGCCAGCCCAATCTCGATGGCACGCTGTGAGTTTTTGCCCGTCAAACTGTAGTCGAGCTGTTCCGGGGGTCGCAGAAGGGTTTCTGTGGGGTCCATAAGATTATAATATGTTCAAAGCTATCCGAAGATAAGCTGAGGAGAAATTCACCATGCCATCGGCGATTTCGCCGGGCAAGTTACAACAACTATTAATTTGCGACATCGGTTCTTGCACAGCATCGAGCAGATCCTACCGTGTATGGAATGCAATCTGCCTTCTCCTATCCGCCAGTCAGCACCCAAGCCATTGCCAGTGGGTGCTACATCACCTCGATTGGGTGTTTGCACCATCCCGTAGGGCTGAAGTATCCGTCACAATCGCATCCTGAACACTTTTATTTCGAATGGGACAAAGGCCGAACCATTGCTGATACTACCTTGGTAATCATTGCACGTGGAGCTGGCGAGTGGGCTTCACGCGATGCCAGTGGCCATCTTGAAGCGGGCGACGCCTTATACATACCTTCTCGCGAATGGCATCGCTATCGCCCCATGGCGGACACGGGCTGGAGCGAATCCTGGCTGTGCATGCGCGGAACAAATATCCATCAATTACGCCGTGCCGAGCTTATTGATACTGAGATTAAGGTATTAAAATGCGACACTGCCACCCAATCGCAGTTGGCGCGTTTGCACTCGGATGTGCTTCGGGAACCTGGCATCAACAACCCTTCGTGGGGCGCGAGAGGATTGGCCATACTGCTGGAACTGACGGAGCGAGGAACCATGCGCCGGACGCCTCCAGTGGAGTCCCTGGCACGAGCTGTCACATATATTTGTGAGAACAGCCACCTGCCCATCAGCGTCAACAATGTGGCGGAGGCCTGTGGTAAATCCCGCCGCAGTATGGAGCGCATGTTTGCAGCAGGCGCATTGGGCACCGTGGCGGACATGATCACCCGCGAGCGAATGGACCGCGCCAGAGCACTGCTGCGCAGCACCAGGCTATCCGTGAAGGAAGTCGCAGCCGATTCCGGTTTCCAATCCACTCAGCATTTGATCTCAAATTTCAAACGGATTGAGCACTGTACCCCCTCAAAGTTCCGAGCCCGTGCCGCGTCCTGATCGCATCTGTGGTCGTTCGCATAATCGCCCGGCAGACGCACGCCGCCCTGGCAAGAAGCGGCCGCCGCCCGGCACTGCTTATCGTTTAGTTCTGGGGGAGCTTGAGATCAGGATCATTTATCACTTTCAGCACAGCCCGGCGACGATGCGCCTGCTCGTCGGGCTGCCCGGGATATTCGCCCAGATTATCGTATGTGCCGTAGCGGCCTGGGTTGGCGTAATCACTAAAGAGCACCATTATGCCGGGCGTATTCTCAAACCATTTCCTTAGGTATTGTTCCATCGAAGCCTCAATGCTGGGATCTCGCGAGGCTTCTATCACAAGGTCAGTTGCTGCTTTTACGTTTATCACTTTGCGCGGTGTGGCAAATACGATGCCCCCTTCATAGGCGATGAGGGGCAGGTTGAATTCCTTGGCAAGAGCTACGTTCTGAGGCAGACGCTCGCTTAGAAAATTCTCTATCTGCGCTGGCACCTGTGCGGCAAGCTCTGCACCCGTGTATTTTTCGTGATCAAAGTCCCCGGTCATAATGTCGCGGCTGAAGCCAGTGTAAGGTGCGATCGCAAAAACATCTGCTGACTTGTAAAGATCGTAAGCTTGCAGTTTCGCTTTGGACACTTCCGGACGGTTATACCAACCTGCCGCCACGCGGATGAGCCGCTTGGAAGCTTCTTCCCTGCCTCCAAAGACTTCGTCCCATATATCCCAGATTTGCTTGGACCGATGGGCATACCAGGAAGCCATGGGCATGTTGGCATTGGGGATCGGCTGTGGTAGGGTTTTGGCTTTCTCTACGGAATAAGCGGTTTGTTTGAAGAACGGAGACGTATTCCAAATCTCATTGCTGTATTCCACGTAAATGCTGAGCGATGGGTCGAGTTTCTCTTTCACCATGGTGGCGAAATTGCGGACATATTCGTCGTCCGCTTTGTGTGGGATGCAGAACCAAGGGTTCACTTTGACCAGATTCGCAAATTCAATCATGTATTCCAATGGTGCTCCCTGCGAGCCTTCAAGCCGGAATGTCTGCATCGCTGGGATGGGACGGTTCTCCCACTTCTCTTGGTCGCTGGAGTTTGTAATCTGCCAGTCCATGTAGCGAACGGTGCTGAGTTTATCGATACCGTTCTGCCAATACCCTTTGCGGAATGGGCTGGGATCATTTTCCGAGCCTGGAACAAAGCAGCGGATGTTGCGCACGGGATCGGCGGGGTCACTTTCACTTATCTGCAATGTGATCGCGGGGCTTTCGGTCGCCTCAAGTTCAAGCCGGTTGGGCTCCGCTTTGCCAGGGGTTACTTCCGCCCGGCGCTGTTTGAGTTCCACCTTTCCCGTTCCTTCCCATGTCACCACATAGGTACCGACAGGTCCTCGGGCTTCAGTGAGAATAACTGGGGTAAACGGAATCTTGCCTTCTTCTGGTATCCAATTTCCCAACGCATCGGTCTTGGGCTTGGGCGCATTGCGATCGTAATCATACATCCACGGGCGGGATTGCTTCATCAGATCGTTGAACGGAATCGGCGTGGTCCAGTCGGTGAAATGAGTCAGATTAGCACCAAAACGTTCACGGTGAATGGGCGGCTCTTGCGCAACGAGATTAAGACCAACGAGGAGGAATACTACAAGGAGGGGTTTCATAAAGTGTTCGATAAGGTGCTACATGGGCTGGGGGAGTCAAGCTCATGAGACAGAACCCATATTTTATCTAGATGACGTAAGTTCTTATTCGCGGGTTGCGTTGATTGTGTTCTCGCGGCACGATCTCCGCCTTTCTCATGCGGCGCGAAACACTCGTTCTATTCTTTCTGTCGGTCGTTGTAGCCTGGATCATCGCGGCTTTTGCCGTTTCTTATTTTATCCGTCGTCCTCTGCCCTCATCCGGGGGAATTTACTTTCCCGCTCGACTGGAATTGCCGGTGCCGCTGTTTCGTCAGGCAGACCCGCTATGGGCGCACGATCGACTTGGGCCCACCGACGGAACGCTGGGGGCAGAAGGGTGCGCCGTGGCTTCTGCCGCCATGGTGCTTGCATATTACGGAGTCGATACCGATCCAGGGCGGCTCAATCGTTTTGTGACCGACATCGGGGGCTACACTCCGCAGGGATGGATTTACTGGGAGGCGGCAGCAAAGCTCGCCCCGACGCGCGTCGAGCATGTGTATGAGGCCTTGCCGTCATATTATCTCATCGACCGCAACCTGCTGCACGGCAACCCGGTGATCGTGCGCTTGCGCTATCCCAGCGGGATCACCCATTTCGTCGTCATCGTAGGCAAGGAGGGATGGGACTATCTCATCCGCGATCCGGGGGCAGGAGCGGATAAAGGGGTATATGCTCTGCGCGAATTCGGCAGCGGTATCGAGGCTCTGCGGTTTTATCGACGACTCAACCGTCTGCCCGCGTCAAAGCCTCTGAGCCGCAGTGCATTTCCCAACACACACAGACTCGAGGCTGCCATGGCAAAAGCCGCAAACGCCGGCGACATGCGGATGCCTGCCAGCGGAACCAAAACTCCCGCAGCCACCGGGATAAGAGCTGCATTATAAAAAAACGCCCAAAATAAATTCTGGCGGATGTTGCGGATCACCGCACGCGACAGGGCTATCGCCACGGGCACGCGCGAGAGATCGCCAGACATGAGCACAACATCGGCCGACTCCATCGCGATGTCAGTGCCTGTGCCAATGGCGATGCCGGTGTCCGCACGGGCAAGCGCGGGCGCGTCATTGATGCCGTCTCCGACGAAAATCACCGGTCCCAGCCGGGATTGGTAGTCCTCGATCGCTGCGACTTTATCCGCAGGCAACGCCCGAGCCCGCACGTCCTCGATACCGGTCTGAGCTGCGACAGCCGATGCGGTCTGCTGCGCATCGCCGGTGACCATGGCGAGGTGCAGCCGCATGTCCTTCAATCTCGCCAGGGCCGAACGGGCGGAATCCTTTACCGGATCGGCAATTGCGAGGAGGGCTGTCGGGACATCGTCGATGCTTACCTGGATGACAATTTTTCCCTGGTCGGCCCATTCATTTGCCTGCGTTGCAAAAGGTGATCCGCTCTCTGGCATCCGGCCTACCACCACACGCTTGCCAGCCACTGTGGCCTGCACGCCCTCCCCGGTGAATGATCGGAAATCCGTAGCGGGAAGCAATTCCAGATTCCTGTCGCGAGCGCCAGAGACGATGGCCTCGGCAAGTGGATGCTCGCTGAGATTCTCCACAGACGCAGTCCACCGCAGCACTTGGGGCTCGTCCACTCCGGGCGATGTCACGATATGTTCCAGCACCGGTCGGCCCATGGTGAGTGTACCAGTCTTATCAAACATCACCACCCGTGCATCCCGCATGCGCTGCAGAGCTTCGCCTTGGCGGAACAGCACTCCCAACTCCGCCCCGCGCCCGGTGCCGACCATGATCGATACCGGAGTAGCCAGCCCCATCGCACACGGACACGCGATGATCAATACCGTGACCGCATTCATTAAAGCAAAAGCAAGACCTGCATCCGCCAGCCACCAGACCAGCACCGTGACCACGGCAATCGCGAGAACGATCGGCACGAAAACCCGTGTGATCCTGTCCACCAACGCCTGGATAGGCAGTCGCGCGGATTGCGCCTCGCGCACCAGTGCCGTGATCCGGGCGAGCACGGTTTCCTCCCCGGTGTGCCGAACCTCCAGCGTGAAAGCGCCCGTCGTGTTCAACGTGCCGCCGATCACTTCGGCACCGACATCTTTCGCCACCGCCAGCGGCTCGCCCGTGACCATGCTCTCATCGACATGCGATCGGCCTTCTACCACCGTGCCATCGAGCGGCACGCGTTCCCCCGGCCGCACGCGCAGATGATCGCCCGGTCTCACCGACTCGATTGAAACAGATCTTTCCATTCCCTCCTTTATCAGCCAGGCCACAGCCGGTTGCAGCCGAAGCAGCGAGTGAATAGCCCGCCCTGTCCGCGCCCGAGCCCGCCCCTCCAGATGGCGCCCCAGCAACACGAGCGTGATCACCACCATGGCACTCTCAAAATAAAGGTCCGCTCCAGGCAGTATCGCCGGAAACAACAACTGAACGAGTGAATACCCATACGCTGCGCCGGTGCCGATCATGACCAGCGAATTCATGTCCGGCATACCACGCCAGAGCGCGGGAGCACCTTTCTTGATAAACACCCACCCCGCTCCAAATTGCACCGCAGTCCCCAGAGCAAGTTGCGTCCACGCCCACCACGCCCCACTCAAGTGCACTCCCGCCGTCATATGCCCGGCCATTTCCAGTAAAAATACAGGTGCCGTGAGCAACGCAGCCCAGAGCATCCGCCAGAAATCCGCATCCTGCTGCGTCACGATTTCCCCAGCCGCTGCATCCGCCTCATAGCCCGCCGTGCGGACAGCTTCCACAGCGGATTGAGTGATCTCCTCCGTCGCTGCATCCACTTCCAGCGTGGCTTCTCTCAGAGCCAGATTTACCGTTGCCCGGTGGACGCCTGGCACTTCCAGCAGCGCGCGTTCCACTCGCCCCGAGCAGGATGCGCACGACATGCCGTGCACGGAAATTCGAATCCTCTCGCTCACAGGCCTGCCGGTGTCAGAAGTTCCCAATACCACGCCACCAATTGCGGCCCGAGAGCCATCCAAAGCACCGCCCCAAGCGCGAGATACGGCCCGAAAGGAATCTTGGCCGATGCCTCGCGCCCTCCGATCAGCATCGCTGCGCCTCCGGCGAGTGCGCCCACGATCGACGCCGAGAAAATCGTGAAGAACACTGCCTTCCATCCCAGAAACGCCCCGATGCACGCGATAAACTTTACATCTCCGAAGCCCATGGCCTCACGAGGGATCGTGATGGAACTCACGCGGCCCGCGACACGGTCGATTGTTTCCAGCATCCGCTCTCCGGCGGGAAGCAGCACACGGTTGTAATAAAAAACCAACTCTTCCTGTGGCAACCTTTCTGCGGGCGATTCATCGATGGAAAAGCTGCGTGCCTTGAGCACAAGCCGGTCGCTTTCGCGGGAAAAAATATCCGACCACCGTGTGGTTTCCTCGCCCACGATCAGATCGGCATCCTGGCCTTTGCGAATCCAAGTGAAGGCCGTTTCCTCCGGAAGTTGGATGACCTTTTTGCCAAAAAAAATCTTCCCCGCTTCGACTACGACATACAAAGAAGCAAAACCCACAGCAGCACCCGTGAGGGACCAGACCAACGCCATAAGCCGCGAATCAGCGTGCATCAACGAAGGCACCGCCACACTGCACACCAACCCCGCCACCGTTCCACCCCAAGTGATTTCATCCGGGATGATAAAATGATCGAAATCAATAAACGTGGCTGTGATTAATAATGATACGAATATCCACAGCGGCAACGCCCAAGCGAGAGGGTAATGCCAGACCACCAGAGCAAATGCACAGGCGGTGAGCAGCTCTACAAAAAAATAGCGAAATGGAATATGCGCTCCGCAATTTGCACATCGAGCACGCAACAGCAGCCAACTAAACAGTGGCAGATTGTGGAACCAAGGGATCTGCCATTTGCAATGGGGACAGAATGAACGGCGTGGTTCGTTCACCGACATATCCAGCGGCATGCGGTAGATGCAAACATTCAGGAACGAGCCCACGATCGCTCCGAGAACAAAAGCGAAAGAGATAAATAACCATTCAAAGGAATCCACCGGCGAAGATTACACCCACCTTTCTGGGGGACGTCAATGCTGGTGAAATACAACCGCGCCCGGTAAACAGAGCTGGTGGAAATTGCGCAGAATGAGCTGGAGACTGACGAAATATTACCATGCTTGGTGTGACGTTATCGTAATATTCGTCACCACCGGTTGCCAGTTTGCTAATCAAATGCGCAAATTGAACGAGCTAACGCTCGGTTTATACGATTCTGAGCGAGGTTGGCACGACACTGGCTTTGTGGCGGACAAGAAAAAAACTTGTATGCGTTATGATTCCGGCGGATCATCAGTGCGGTGAAATTCCCAGCGTAACCTCTTATCTATAAACTAATGAAAAACTTATACTTCGCTATTTTAATATCGTCCGTTCTCACTGTTGTAGCTGGCGCACAGGTCGTGACCAACATCAGCTACACATGGAATTTCGACACCGCCACACCACTGGAGCCTTCCAGCTCCTCTTCGTCCGTTGGGTCCGTCGGCACCTATGTATCCTCCGGACCGGTCATTACTGCTCTCGGTAATTCTAACTTGATCGTTTATAGCAACAGCACTTCCGATTACACAAATGCGTCTGGAAACAACAATCTGGGGACGAACGTCAATGGGACCAATGCTTCTTCGCAAGGCATGGCATTCTCCATCACGCTTTCCAATTCCAACCACACCTTTCAATTAACAAACTTCGACTTGGGAAGTCGCAGCACAACCACGGGCCCGACCACAATCCAACTCTTGGCCAGTAGCAGTTCCAACTTCACCACACCGGTCACCATTTTTTCCGCTACTGTGTCAAACAACTCCAACTGGTCGTTTCTGAACCCTACGCTCAATGCGTTCTCCAGTTCTAGCAACCAAGTGTATTTCCGGCTGCAGGGCTTGAATGGCAACAGCTCTGGCCCAGGTAACTGGCGTGTGGACGACATAACCCTCGCAGGTTCCGTCATTCCCGAGCCGACCACCTACGTGCTCGTGGCTGTGGCACTGGCGGGCGTCGTCGCTTTCAGCCGTCGCAAGGCCAAGCACAAGGCCTGATCTTTGCCTCGAAGCAGAGAGCCTTCCTCAACCCGCTCCCGTGAGCGATTCAAGCACCTCGGCAATGGAGAGCATAGCACCACACACAAAAGTGTCCGATGCACCGTAATAGATCGTTAACCGGTCGCCATCAACGAGGTGGCCGTTGGTAAAAATCACATTGCCAAAAAAACCTTTCTGCTCGTAGCCAGCTGTCGGTTCCATGATCGGCTTCCGTGAGCGAGCCAGCACGCGCCAGGGTTCATCCCGATCCAGCAACAGCGCGCCGAGGCAGTATCGGTGGTTGAAATCTGCGCCGTGATAAATTTCCAGCCACCCGCGATCCGTTAAAATCGGCGCTGCTCCTGCACCGACCCGCGCCTCGTCCCACATGCCCGCCCGCGTCCGCGCCACACAGCGGTGACCGCCCCAATGCACCAAGTCTTCGCTCTCCGCATACCAGATATACGGCCCCCAGCCATCCGACCCCACCGGGCGATGCAGGCAAGCATAACGCCCCGCAACTTTCTCGGAAAAGATCGCCGTGTCCTTGTTATGCGGCGGAAAGATCACGCCGTGACGATGGAACCGCTCCCAGTCGCGCGTCTCCATCAAACCTACCGCAACCCCGCTGCGAGACACAGCGGTATAACTCAGCAACCAGCGACTCTCCAGCTCAACCACCCGCACATCCTCGATGCCAAACTCTTCCAGCTCCCCGTCTCCGATCAGGAAAGGCGTGGTCTCGACCTCGAATTGACATCCGTCGCGGGAGATCGCCCGGCGGAAATGCGATATGGTGGTCAGATAAGGCTCATCTTTATAATGAAAAATTCGCGCATCCTCACAGCGCAGGTCCGGATCATCTTTACGATAAGTCACCGTGCGCAATCCGCCAGGAGCACCCGCATCGGAGATCAACGTGGCTACCGTATGCTCTTGCGGGGCCGGACGCTCCGCTACCCTCAATAGCAACACTGTGCGCCCCTGCGCATCGCGAAACACGCCCGGATTGAGCACTCCCTCCACCGAGAGTCCTGGTAAACTGGGTGAGACATCAGCGGGAGTGATGAGAGGATTTTCTGGGAATCGCTGGGCTATATCCATTGGTGAGGAATATAAAAGGGGGCGGTGCCTACCAGAGCACGCGCCTGCAATACTTATCGCGGCATGTGCTCGTTGCGGCCCCACCACGTGCACATCCACAGGAGCCACGGTGGCCACCCAAATCATCGCGTCGCCCGCATGCGTGAGCGTTTCAGCACATGGCTTCTACCCGACCAACTCCACGCCCTCAAAATTTAGACTTTTCTAAATAATCTGGACCGCTATGCTGTATTCACCATGAAAGCGCATCTGGCGGCGATATTGCTTCTGGTCGTTCCCTCGACGCATGCA
>CBDUBV010000004.1:0-58325 GCA_965365475.1 uncultured Chthoniobacteraceae bacterium
TGGCGTTAGAACTCCAGTTTGCGGTTCCGCCAGTCCATGTCGCGGCAGTAGTGATTTGTGGACAGGCCAGCGCGAGCGCGGTGGCCAGCATGAGAGTGAAGGGGCGCATAGTTTTCATTAGATTATTTTGATGCAGAGGTTGAAATATGATGCTTAACAAACTGCATGAGATTTTCATTCTTTTGTTTGCTCGTCAATGCATCCGATGCTTAATGGTTAAGCACGCCGCAATGTCGCAAATTGGTCACCGCCGCTTGCTGCAAATATTTTTCTCATGAACCCAATAAAACGTGTCACCTTGCGAGACATCGCCCGAGAGGCGGGGCTCACGGCGGCGGCCGTCTCAATGGCCTTGAAAAACCATCCACGCATCTCCAAGGCGACCATAACGAGAGTGCGCCAGATCGCAGACCGTCTTGGTTATATCGAGAATCCGCTTCTTTCGCGGCTTATGACCGAGCTGCAACAGCAGAAAAAACGCCCCTACAGCGAGACGATCGCTCTGCTGACAGCGTATGAAGATAGCACCGTCAAGCGGGAACCGTACCTGCGGGAGTTGTTTTGGGGCATTCATGATCGCAGCCGGGAACTTGGATACGGGGTGGAGGAGTTTAACGCCCTAAGCCTAAAGGTAAGCGGTGCCAGACTGGCTGAGATTCTGATTGCTCGCGGCGTGCGGGGCGTGATCGTGGCACCGTTCCGGGGCGGGCGGAGGCATATTTCATTGGATTTTACCAAGTTTGCAGCGGTAGCAGCTGGCGTTCGGACGCACCGTCCGCCGATAGATTGCGCAGTCACTGACCACTTTTATAATTTGTATAAACTAGCTCAACGGCTCTACCGTGCGGGGTATCGCCGCATGGCATTTGCCACCGAGCGCGAACGGCTGGCGCGCAACGAATTCCGCTGGCTGGGTGGATACCTGACCGCCCTTGCCAACATGAGCCATCGGCAAAAGCCCATGGTTTTTCAGCCAAGCGCGCCAGATGCTGCTGCTTTTCACAAATGGCTAAAGCGAGAGAAACCCGACGCGATCATATCGAGCATTCCGGCGGCACTGGTATGGCTGCGCGGGGCTGGTCTTTCAGTGCCAGAAGACATGGGATACCTTGCTACGAGTTGCGGCCTGGGTATCTATCCGAGCGCGGTCTCGGGGACGGATGAAAGACCCTGCGAAGTCGGGCGCACCGCAGTGGACCTCCTGGCTTCGCAGCTTGCCCGCAATGAGCATGGGCTTCCGATGCTCGCCCATGCGACATTGGTAAAGGGCAATTGGGTGGATGGTGGAACGATTCGATGAAGGACGTTTGGGTTGAAACGCTGGAGTTTGCTGCGCCCTGCCAACCCCGCGCTGCCCTCAAGCCTACACGCACCACACGGAGCACGGATATTCTCGTCCGCTCGCTTACCCGCTAAGATGCGGACAAGAATGTCCGCGCTCCGACTGATCGATGCCTACCGCGACTTCGACTCAAGCTCAACAAACCAATCGAGAGCCTGCTCGACGTGCCCACGATTCAGGCTATGCCCTCCTTCGTGCATTTCGAAACGTACATTTTTAGCTAAGCGGCGAAGCTCAGCCGCTATCTCTTCACCTTCCGACACTGGCGCAATCTTGTCCGACGCGCCGTTGCTCAGGAAATAGGCGGCTTCATCGAACTTCGTTTTTGGAATCTTCAATTCCTTGCAAGCATCCTCCAGCTTGAGTTCGTTGGCGCCGCCGAGAAAGAATCCGAGCGGCTCGATTTGCATTTCTTTTATGACGTAGGCCGCGAGGTAAAAGCAGTTCTTCGCGCCGCCGGAAAAACCGGCGTGGTAGTGCCGCCAGGCTTTCGACTTCGGCCAGAGCGCGGCAAGCTCGGCGAGCGCCCGCCGCAAACAGGCGTCGCGCGCGGCATGATAGTTGTTTTCTTTCCGCTCGGGAGTTCCCGATTCCGCTCCCAGCACGACATATCTGCGGCTCGCGCACCATTTCCCCATGCGGAAGCGCGGGAGGTTTTCATAGAGTTTCAGGGGGTGAACAGCACGGCGATCAACTTAAGCCGCGGGACTTTGAATTTCGGGAGCTCTCACATATCATGGTTCGCCACGTATGCGCTATTCGCTGATGTAAAAAGCGGGGTTGGGAATTTGCTCTCGGGTCAGCGATTTGTTTTCTCCATCGCGGGTCTCATCGATGACCACGGGCCACTGCCCGGTCACTTTGAAAACGAGCGACCATTGGCCGTCGATGCCCACAAATGCAGGCTCGGGCGTTCCTTTCGGCTTCATACTCAGGGGATATATCTGGCCTCCAAGCAACTCGACTTTTCCGCGCTCGTTGCGCAGCACTGTGCCGTAAGGCTGGCCGACCTCGATCTTGTAGCCGAAGAGCCAGAGGTTGCCGCCCTTGTTGCTGATCAGATTCGTCCCGAATTCGGAATTGATCTGCCGCGCCCAGAGGTTGACCGGGTGCGCGATGTGCAGGTGGGCCATGTAGTCCTCGAGGAAGATGTCACCCGTGCCGCGCGCCGTGTTGGAAAGCATGCCTCCTGGGCTGCGAAGAACGATGGTCTTTGGCGAATCGAAAAGGATGGGGCGCCCGGCGTGGTGCGCCTTGCCTTTCTGCTGGCCATGAACGCGGATGTATTCCATTTCGAAAATGTCGTGATTAGTCGGCTCGATGCGGAGGATGGGATCGACACCGTTGCCGTGCGGCGCGAGAATCCATGCGCGTCCGCCGGCCATTTTGCGGACGTTGCCGCGTACGATGACGGTGTTGCTCACGTCATAGCGTCCGGGCGGGAAAAAGACGAACGGCTTGCCGGAATCGATGGCTTGCTGGATCGCGGCGCTGTCGTCGTCGCGGTTGTTTTCGGGCGAGCCCGGCGTGGCGCCGAAGTCGGTGACGATGGCCCATTGGGAGAAATCGTTCGTCCACCATTCTTCAGGCGTCTCTTTCACCGGCAGACCGAGCGAAGTCTTGCGGTTGCCGAAACCAGTTGTGGCCTCGCCGCAGTATTCACTCGCGAGATCAGCGGCAGAGGCCTGGCCGGCTTTTCCAGACGCTCCGGCGGTGAAGCCGGTGACAACCACGTTGCGGGCGAAGAGCGTACCGTCATTCACGATGGCGGGTCCGCTGGTTCCGGAGAGCGCGGAGTCGATGACTACGGCGAAAGGATTGCCATTTTTGCTTTCGAGCGCGGGGGAGCTTCCCTGCGACTGCCATTTGCGCAGAAAAATGCTGTTGCTGTCGTTGAAAATAGCCGTCTTGCGCTGGCTGATCGTGACAAGGTCTTCAAAGGTCATGCTGTATTGTCCTGTGGCCATGCGAACCGCAAAGTCGAAGCCTTCGATTCGCGTCCTTTTTACCAGCGCTGGCCCGGGCCAAGGGCGTTCCATGAGGATGCCGCAGTAGCCGGAATCGGCGGGTGCACGGAGGGTGACGAATTTGATCACGCCATTATTGTTGGCCATGTAGTCGATGGCCACCGCGCCGGGATTTCCTGCGCCGGCATCGACTGTGAGATTGATGAAGCTATTGGCAAAAGCTTGATTGCCCCCGCAAGCGCGCTTGCGAGTGTCGTTCGAGCCGCAACTGAGGATGGCTTTGGGAGTTCCGGTATCGTTGAAGCCCGGGGCGGAATCCTTCAAGCGGATGATGGTCTTGTCGCGGTTCTCGCCGAGCAGGCACATACCGCTCGCCCACCGGCCTTTGTGATCTGCGGACCAGATGGTGTCCGAGACAAGGTAGGTGCCCTCGGGCAAATAGACAAAAGCAGGGATGTATTTGCCGTTTTGAATAGCTTGCGTCACGGCTTTTTGAATGGCAGCCGTGTCGTCGGTGACTCCATCGCCTTTGGCACCAAATTCTTCTCGCACATTGAGGACACCGGCATTCGGAGGAAACTGAAAGATCGTGGAGCTTGGCTGAACACCGAGTACCCAACGAGCACACAAAGAGAAAAGAAGAAGATAAAATGGTATGAAGGTTCGCATGTTATCCTTAATATACTTGAGACTAGGCGTGCGCAATCATTGTTTGTTTCCCTTTCGGATCAGTGCATACTTCGTAGAAGCTCTTTGCGGACGCGATTGAGGACTAAGTCCACCGCCTGATCTCTTGATTGGTTTTCCCAAAGCGTAGGATTGCGCTGTGCCCACTCTCTCACGCGGTCCAGGGCCGCGGCCATGTCCGTCGGGAGTTCGGGGAGACAGGTGGCGGGAGATACAGGAGGCATGTGGGGAGCAGGAGCGGACTCGCCGCCTGACAGCCAGGCATGCAGAGCCGGCAAACAATCTTCTGGACGCTGGTAGATTTGCCACGTTTTGTTGTCCCGATCTGGGTCGATGCTTTCGATATACTCGGACGCCAGGTGGAAATCATTGCACTGGTTGCGGATCAAGCTTTTACAAGCATCGGCATGTTTTTCCAACCTGCCTTTAGTTCCTGTGCTGTATTTTTTGTCCATTGCCAATGTGTAAACTTTCCATCACGAAATGGCCAACGCGGA
Source organism: uncultured Chthoniobacteraceae bacterium (assembly GCA_965365475.1). GTDB lineage: Bacteria > Verrucomicrobiota > Verrucomicrobiia > Chthoniobacterales > CAKUMP01 > CBDUBV01. The sequence continues at coordinate 4,494 of CBDUBV010000004.1, forward strand.
ATAATATTGGGACGCCTACTTGTTGGATGAAGTTTTTTTATGATCTGGCAAGGATCTAGCTTGTAGAGCGTATGTGAACGAGAATGAACATACGTTGGAAGACGCAGTAACCTCGCGACTACTCAATCAGATCAGCGGCTATCTGGAATTGGGGATGCCGCAGGAAGCTTTATGGGAGATTGAAGCTCTGCATGAGGATTTGCGCCATTTGCCCGTGGTACGCAATTTTCAGCTTATGGCTTTGATTTCCATGCGGAAATTCCGGATCGCGGTGACCATCGCGCGTGATGCGATAGCGGATTACCCAGAAGTAAGTGAGTTCTACATCCACGCGGGTGCGGCATTGGCGGCCATGAAACGAGCTGGTGAAGCGCGACAGATATGGGATTCCGCCCCTAAAACCTTGCAACGAACCAGCATCTTTCAACTGAACGTCGCATTCTGCGAAGTGGAGCTTGGAGATATTCTGCGGGCTCGTGCTTCTTTGCAACGGGCCATTGCAATCGACCCTGAGGTAATTCCACTGGCAAAGCAGGAGCCCAGGTTGTGCGAACTTTTAGAGAAGCAAAGTTAGTTGCGTCGTTGATTTTCCATATAATCGAGGACCATCCGCAGGCGTTGGTTTATGTCGCTGCACTCGAGGATTTGCTGCTGACGGTGACAATCTGGAATGCAAGTAGCAGCGACAAGGTCGGCAAGTGCTCCGCCCTGGCCATCGACGCCGAGCATGATTTCCATGAATGGAGATGCCTTTCTAATACTGGAGGTGTTCTGGCAGATGCTTCGCAGTTGAGCAGCGAGCTGCTCGGACTCCTCCCGATTGGCCACGCTTTCTTTTACAGCCGTCAGCCGGGCTTGCCAGAAAGGTGTTCCTGGAACAAACTCTTCCAGTTTTACACGGCGGACGCCTTGAAGAATGAGATGGGATGAACCGTCGCGCTGTGTCACGCTCGCACGGATGAGCCCAAGGCCGGCGACGGAATGAAAATCTGAAGGCGAGACGGCTTTGTCTCTGCCCTGGCGGATCATTGCCACAGCAAACATCCTGTCGTGTGCGAGAGAGAATTTCAGCATGTCGCGGTAGCGTGGCTCGAAAATATAAAGCGGCAACAAAGCACCGGGAAGCAAGAGAGCATGGGAGAGCACCATCACAGGTGAAGTCGGAGGCAGTGTAATCGTATGCATACCGGCGTTACGAATTCACAAGCGGTCAAGATGCTCGTCAATGTGGTTGTGAGTCCGGATGGGGAGGGATTCGAACCCTCGTTACCTTTCGGTAAACACGCTTTCCAGGCGTGCGCGATCGACCACTCTGCCACCCATCCATCGGCTTATGAGTCGCCCCGGTGGTTCAGGGCGAGTGCGGAATGTGACGCCTCGCGATCTTCTTCGCAAGCAAGAAGCCAGCAAGTTGGATTTTTTCTGCGCAAACACAAAAGTGGGAGAAATTCGTGCCCACATGTCGATGGGAGCTTGACGATGTATTAGCTCGCGGAGGAAGTTTGTCGGCTTCAAAGTCCTTTGTATGCGCCCGCTTATTTACCTCGACCACAATGCCACCACCCCGGTTGATCCAGCTGTGCTGGAGGAGATGCTTCCTTTTCTCAAGGATGACTATGGAAATCCTTCCAGCGTGTATAGTTTCGGCACGCGCGTGCGCAAAGCAATCGATCTGGCTCGCGAGCGGGTGGCTGCTTTCATAGGGTGTGAGCCTGGCGAGGTCACATTTACCAGTTGCGGCACAGAATCGAATAACGCGGTTATTCAGTCTGCGATGTGGGTGGATCGCGATCGGCAACAGTTGGTGACTACCGCCGTGGAGCATAGCGCGATCATGAAACACGCAGAAGTGCTCGCCCGCCGAGGCCATCCGGTTACGCTTTTGCCGGTGGATGCAGAGGGACGGCTGTCTTTGGATGAAGTCGCGGCAGCCATCACCGACGAGACTGCAATCCTCAGTGTGATGTGGGCAAACAATGAAACTGGTGTGGTTTTTCCCGTCGAGAAAATCGCCGAGATTGCCCGTGAGAAGGACGTGCTTTTCCATACCGATGCCGTGCAGGCTGTGGGTAAACTCCCCATTGGCGTATCAGAGTTGGGCATACATGCGCTGTCGATTTCCGGCCACAAGCTTTATTGTCCCAAAGGCGTGGGTGCTTTATACATAAACCGACGTTCTCGTTTCCATCCGTATCTTATTGGCGGAGGGCAGGAGGGCGGTCGGCGCGGGGGCACGGAGAATGTGGCTTCCATCGTGGCGTTGGGCAAGGCGGCGGAGCTTGCCGCAGCCTTGCAGCACACCGACCACATGCGGGGGCTTCGGGATTATTTTGAAGCGGAGGTGTTTGCCCGGATTGAGGGCGTACAGATAAATGGTCATCGCGAAGATCGTCTGCCAAACACCAGCAACCTGAGCTTTTCTGGAGTGGAAGCAGAAGGGCTGCTTTTCCTCTTAGACAAGGACAACATCTGTGCATCTGCGGGCTCTGCCTGCACTACGGGTTCGCTGAAACCCTCCCATGTGCTTTCCGCCATGGGGCTTTCTGCTGATCGTGCCCGCAGTAGTATCCGATTTTCTTTTGGCAAACAAAATACCCACCTTGAAGTGGACCAGGTGCTGGAGGTTCTCGTCCGCGCAGTGGATAAAATGCGATCCCTTCGACCGCCCGGACCAGTTGCAATGCATCGATAGCAAAATTGCGTGTGATAGCATGTCGAAAAGCTTGCCTGCGGACGACGATCCGAAGCAGCCGCTGCATCCGCGAGCGTAGTGAAATCGGGGCAAGGGCCTTTTTTCGTAAAATAACTCGTTTAGAATTAAAAAAAATTGGAGGCGAGGGGAGTTGAACCCCTGTCCTTAACGCTTTCCAAACAAACTTCTACATGCGTAGCCGACTCTTGTATTTAGGGTCCGTGCTGCCTGCCGGCCAGCCACACTCGCCCGATCGTCCACGAGTTGAATCTTACCCTCAGGCGCGGTCGATCCGCCCAAGAGCCAGCCTGCTGTCGTCGCATCCCCTCGTAGCAGGCGTCCAAGGGAACACGTCGCGGTCAATTAAGCCGCGAGAGCGAGATCTTCTGTCTCTGCATTTATTTGTTTTGATCCGGATTTTAACGAGGCCAACGAATCATCCTCGGCATGCAGTCTGATCTTCTAACATCAAGTCGAAACCAGTACGCCCCCTTTCTACAAAGAGTTGCTCAGAGTAATAGAGAATCCTTTGCCTGACAAGGGGGAATTTATATTTAAAATCGTCCTTTTGTGCGCACCTTGCAGCCTGTCGGCTTGCCAACGGTGTTAAGCTCGGCACCATGCAAAATGAGCACGAGTGGACCGACCGCACGGAGGAGGGTGTGAAACGCACATACCGTGCGATCAAATTCGGCGGAAAGTGGAAATTCCAATCCAAGTTGCGCAGCGAAGAAAGATGGACCATCCACGACCCTCCAGCGGTTGAAGACCTTGCGAAAGTCCACGACATCCTTTTCCGGAAATACCAGCGCCGCCGCGTCCCCTACGAGGATGTGGCACACATCGAGTCGATGCTGGTCGCCGCCGGCGGCACGCCTGCACATGATTGATACAGCCCATTGGCAGTCGCTGGATCGTGCGCATTCCTGGCACCCTTTTACCCAGATGCAGGATTGGTGCGCAGGCGATCCCCTCGTGCTCACGCACGGAAATGGGTGCCTGCTTTATGACAGCGAAGGCAATGGCTACATCGACGGCAACTCGTCCATCTGGACCAATATCCATGGGCATAATCATCCGCACATAAACGCCGCAGTCCGCGCACAGCTTGAGCGCGTGGCGCATACTTCATTTCTCGGCTTCACGCATCCGGGCGCTGTAGAACTTGCAGGGAGACTCTGCGATGTGTTTCCGGGCTCGGATATGGAGCGTGTGTTTTTTTCCGATAACGGCTCCACCGCACTCGAAGTCGCGATCAAAATGGCGGTGCAGTTCCGTCAGCTCCGGGGCGAGTCCGAGCGGGTACGGTTCCTTGCGTTTGCCGACGCGTACCACGGCGATACGATGGGCGCGTCGAGTCTGGGCGGCGTCCCGCTTTTTAATGAACGTTTCGCGGCGCACCAATTCCCGGTGACCCACGTCCGCAGCATGGAAGAAGTGTATGCTGTGGAAAATGCGGACTGCATCACCGCCGTGGTCATTGAACCGCTGGTGCAAGGCGTGGCCGGCATGCGACCGTGGCCTGCGGGCATGCTGCGCGAATTGCGTGCCTGGTGCGACGCGCAGGGAGTGCTCCTCATTCTCGATGAAGTGCTCACGGGCTTTGGGCGGACAGGCACGATGTTTGCCTGCCAGCAGGAACAGGTGCTGCCGGATTTTCTTTGCCTCGCCAAAGGTCTCACCGGAGGCTACCTGCCGATGGCCGCAACACTCGTGCGCAGGCATGTGTTCGATGCGTTTCTGGGCACATTTGCTGAGCAGCGCACCTTTTACTATGGCCATAGCTACACTGCGAATCCGCTGGGCTGCGCGGCTGCGCTGGCGTCTTTGGATGTGTTTGAAACCGAGCAAACGCTCGCACAGTTGCCGGATAAAATAGAACACATGCGCCGGGTGTTACACAGCATTGATCTGCCACACGTGGGCACCATCCGGCAGACGGGACTTATTGCTGGGATTCCGTTATTCCAGGATGTCGCCTCGTGCACGCCTTACGATTGGCGCGAGCAGCGAGGCGCGGCAGTGTGCCTCGCGGCGCGGAGACATGGGCTGCTTACGCGCCCGATCGGCGATGTGCTGGTTCTGCTTCCGCCGCTGGCTGTTTCCAGGGAGGAAATCACACACGCGGTTCGGGCTTTGGCTCTGGCAATCGAAGAGGTGTGTGGATGATTTTGTTTTCAGTCATTGAAATGCCCTGCGGCTTATGACATTTCCTATCTGCAAATTTCACCATGAGCATTCCTGAACTTGACGTGCGCTACACCGCGAAGCTGGCTAGGCTAAACCTGACCGAAGCCGAGATCGATGGGTTCCAAGCGCAGCTTGGCAAGGTATTGGAGTATGTGGAGCAATTGCGCAAGGTGGATGTGAGCGGGGTGGAGCCCACGGCGCATGCGGTGGCAGTCGCGAATGTATTTCGCTGCGATGAAGCGGCACCTGCTCTCAGCCAGGATGCGGCTTTGGCTAATGCTCCACGCCAAGCCAACGGACTCTTTCTCGTGCCCAAGGTCATCGAATAATCATGGAGTTATACCAGCACTCAATTAGTGGTCTGCAAGACGCACTGCGTTCCGGCGAGACCACGCCTTGCGAAGTTCTGCACGCCCTCAACGATCGCATTCAGTCGGTGGATGGTGAGATCGGTGGCTATGTCCATCTCGACCTGGAGCAGGCACTGGCTGCTGCACGCACTGCGGATGTGTCGCTGCCGCTCGGGGGCATCCCCATTGCGATTAAAGACGCGATCAATGTGCTGGGACAGCCCACGGGGTGTTCTTCGAAAATGCTTCGCGGCTATACGAGTCCTTACGATGCCACAGTGATCGCACGGCTGCGAGCGGCGGGCGCCATCCCATTCGGACGCACGAACATGGATGAATTCGCGATGGGAAGTTCCACGGAGAATTCCGCCATCCAGCTCACACGCAATCCGTGGGATCGGGATCGCATTCCGGGCGGCTCCAGCGGAGGTTCGGCTGCCGTCGTCGCGGCCCGGGAAGCTTTTGCTGCACTCGGATCGGACACCGGCGGCTCGATTCGTCAGCCCGCTGCGCTCTGTGGCTGCGTGGGACTCAAACCCACTTACGGCAGAGTCTCGCGATATGGTTTGGTGGCTTTCGCATCGTCGCTGGATCAGATCGGTCCCATGACACGCACCGTGCAGGACAGCGCGCGTGTGCTGCAAGCCATCTCGGGCCGCGATCCGTACGATTCGACTTCGCTCGACGCTGCGGTTCCCGATTTTTCCGAGCATCTGGGCCGTGAGATTCGTGGGAAGCGCATCGCCATGCCGAAGGAATATTTCGCCGGCGGAATCGACCCGCAGGTGGATGCGGCAGTGCGCAAAGCCATCGCGCAGTTGGAATCGCTTGGCGCCGAGATCGTGGAAGTATCGTTGCCGCATACAGAATATGCCGTCGCCGTGTACTACATCATCGCCACAGCGGAAGCTTCTGCCAACCTCGCCCGCTTCGACGGTGTGCGCTACGGTCATCGCGCCGAGTCTGCGCAGGATTTGCTGGACCAATACGGGCGCAGCCGCGAGGAGGGATTCGGCGCGGAAGTAAAGCGGCGCATTCTGCTTGGCACCTACGTGCTCAGCTCGGGGTACTACGATGCAAACTACTTGCGCGCACAGAAAGTTCGGACGCTCATACGACAGGATTTTCAAAAGGCATTCGCCGATGTGGATGCGTTGGTGTGCCCCACTTCGCCAGGACCGGCATTTAAGATTGGCGAGCGCACGGCAGACCCGCTGCAGATGTATCTCGCAGATATTTTTACGATTGCCACCAATCTGGCAGGCAACTGCGGCATCAGCATCCCATGCGGCTTCGCAGAGACGGCCGGGCATCGGCTGCCGATCGGTTTGCAAATCCTGGGTAAACCGATGGATGAGGCTACCTTATTGCAGATTGCGCATGCTTATGAGCAGAGCACGGAGTGGCATCTAAAAATGCCAGAAGGGTTTTAGGCTTAGCGTTTTGAGCAAGGCGTGCACGTGGATGATGAAAAATATAGGGGAAGAAGATTGCTCACCTCCGAAGCTTCTGAGTAATGATTGACCACCCACACAGCTTAAATCTCCTTCGCAACATCACCGGCCTCGGCCAGCCATGAGCAACTTTACCATCAGCTTACAGAACGCGGAACTCCTCGATTGCGAATACCAACGCTGGCGTAAAGACCCAGGCTCGGTCGATCCGCAGTGGCGCGCTTTTTTCGAGGGCTTCGAGCTGGGTTGCGTGCATCAACAACGACGCGACACCAAAGCACTTTCCAACTCATCGGCATCTGGTGAGTCGAAGGATTTCAACTCCGACTTTCAACGGGCCATCGATCTGCTCATTTACGGCTACCGCGACCTGGGCCACACCATTGCCAGGCTGGACCCGCTGCGGATCGACCGCCCGGTGCAGCCACTGCTGGCGCTTTCGGAATATGGGTTGTCGGATGCCGATCTGGAACGAGAAGTTTCCTCCAAATACTATCTGCGCGGCAGGAAGATGAAACTGCGCGACATGATCGCTTCGTTGCGGAAGATGTATTGTTCTTCGCTCGGTTCGCAATTTATGCACATCCAGGATCGCCACGTGCGCAACTGGCTTCGTGAGCGCATAGAAGGTTTGCCCGATGAAGTGGATGTCCCTGCCAAGGACAAAGGCAAAGTGTTGCGGGTGCTCATGGAAGCGGAATCCTTCGAGACATTTCTGCATACGAAATATGTTGGGCAAAAGAGGTTCTCGCTTGAAGGCGGTGAGTCATTGATGGTCATACTGGACACCATCCTGCAACGCTGCCCGGAGAATCATGTGAAAGAAATCGTCATGGGCATGGCGCATCGCGGGCGGCTCACTGTGCTGGCCAATTTCCTGGGCAAAGGCCTCGACATCATCTTCAACGAGTTCTCCGAAAACTACGTTCCGAATCTCGTCGGCGGCGATGGCGATGTGAAATATCACTTGGGCTACATCGCAGACCGCAGGACTGACTCCGGGCAGGATGTGAACATCCGCCTCGCTGCCAATCCATCGCACCTGGAAGCGGTGAACCCGGTGGTGCAAGGCAAAGCGCGGGCGAGACAACGCATTTTAAAAGACACAGAGAAACGCAAGAAGGTGTTGCCGTTGCTGATCCATGGCGACGCGGCGTTTGCGGGCCAAGGCATCGTGGCGGAAGTGCTGAATATGTCGCAGCTCCCGGGTTACCAGACCGGTGGCACCGTGCACATCATCGTGAATAACCAGATCGGGTTCACCACGTTGCCCGCCGACGCTCGCTCGACGATGTATGCGACGGACGTAGCTAAAATGATCGAAGCTCCGATCTTCCACGTAAATGGTGATGATCCGCTTATGGTAAAAATGATTACCGAGGTTGCTTTTGATTTTCGGCAACAATTCGGGCGCGACGTCGTCATCGATCTTTATTGCTACCGTCGTCATGGACACAATGAGGGCGATGAGCCGAGCTTCACGCTGCCCAGACTTTATAATCTCATCCAGAACCATCCTTCTCCTGCGCAAATTTTTAAGCGCCGCCTTGTGGAATCGGGCGTAATGAGCCAGGCCGACGCAGAAGCACTCGATGACGAGTATCAGCAAAATCTCGAGCGCACACTCACCGACGTGCGCAGCATGGAGGAAGAACGCAAAGAGATGGAGCACGGCGGATTTGCAGAATCCACTGCGATATTTCAGCCGCCATATTCGCACGAGCCCGTACTCACCGCGATCAATCGCGACACGCTGAGCACCATCGTGCATGCGCTGACCACCACCCCCGAGACCTTCAATGTGCAGCCGAAAATTCGGCGCATTTTGCTGGACCGCAGGGCACGCGCGTATGAGGAGGGCGGCCCCTACGATTGGTCTTTTGCTGAAGCGCTTGCGTTTGGTTCATTGATGCTGGAAGGGACTTCCGTCCGGCTCTCCGGGCAGGACAGCCGACGCGGCACCTTCAGCCAGCGTCACTCTGTGCTCTACGATGCAGAGACGCGCGAACGCTACATCCCGCTGCGTCATCTCGGGCCGGACCAGGCAAGTTTCTGCGTGTACAACAGCTTGCTTTCGGAGGCTGCTGTGCTGGGCTTCGACTATGGCTACTCGATGGACTACCCCACGATGCTGTGTCTGTGGGAAGCGCAGTTTGGAGATTTTGCCAACGGCGCGCAGGTGATCATCGATCAATTCATCGCGTCTTCGGAAAGCAAATGGCAGCGGCCAAGTGGGATCGTCATGTTGCTTCCTCACGGCTATGAGGGCCAGGGCCCCGAGCACTCCAGCGCCAGAGTGGAACGTTTTCTCCAGCTCTGCGCCGAGGAAAACATGCAGGTCTGCATCCCCTCCACGCCTGCCCAGTATTTTCATCTTTTACGTCGGCAGATGCATCGGAAATTCCGCAAACCCCTCATCATCATGACTCCGAAGAGTCTGTTGCGGTCCGAGTTGTGCGTATCGCGCGAAGAAGATTTTACGGCAGGCTATTTCCAGGATGTTCTGGATTCCCCGCATCCCGATGGACACATCAAACGGGTTATTTTTTGCTCAGGCAAAATTTATTACGATCTGTTGCAGTATCGCACCGCGCGCAACATCACCGATGTCGGACTTATCCGACTCGAGCAGATTTATCCTCTGAATGAAGTCCAGCTCTTGCAGGTGGTCACCGGCTATCCGGAGATGGAGCGCGTAGTCTGGTGTCAGGAGGAGCCGCAGAATATGGGTGCATGGAATCATATTGGGCTCCCACTCAGTGCGCTGCTGGACCGGGAGATACATTACGCGGGTCGCTCTGCGAGCCCTGCTCCAGCGGGAGGCTCGCTGGCGATGCATAAAAAGAGGCAACGCAAAGTGGTCGAGGAAGCGTTTAATATTTAAAATCAGAATTTATGAAAATGGATGTAAAAATACCTTCCGTGGGAGAATCGATTTCCAGCGGGATCATTTCAGTCTGGAACCGGAAGAATGGTGACCGCGTCAAGAAAGGCGATACGCTTCTCACTTTGGAGACCGACAAGGTCACCACGGAGATCGCTGCGGAAGCGGATGGCATCCTGGATATTCATGTGGAAGAAGGCCGAGAAGTTAAGATCGGCGAAGTCGTGGCGTCGTTGCTGCCTGCGGAAGAGCAAGCTCCCGAACAGCCTGCGGAGACGCCCGCATCCTTTGCTCCGCCCCAAGGTCCGCCCGTGGGCCCTCCACGCACGGAACCAGTTTCCACACCACCACCTCCCCCACCCTCCAAACCTACGGAGCAATCTGAGGAATCGGCTGCACCGCGCATCCTCTCGCCCGCAGCCAGACGCCTTAGCGAAGAAGAAAAAGTGGAGCCCTCGCAAGTCGAGCCCACCGGACCAGGAGGCCGCATCACCAAGGAAGACGTGATGGCTTTCCTGCAATCCCGCGCACAGGACAAAGACCAATCCACGCAGGAGGCACCCGCACAGACCGAGGAGGCCGACGCTGAAGTTGTTACATCCACACAGACGCCTGCTTCGCCTGACGCCACAGCCATGGTGCCAGCCACGCAGGTTACCGAAAGCCATACCGAAGCCATCACGACACGCAAACGTCTTTCCCCACTGCGTCGCAAGATCGCAGAACAGCTCGTCCGCGCCCAGCAGGACGCCGCGCTGCTAACTACTTTCAACGAGTGCGATCTCACGCAGATCAAAGCGGTCCGCGAAGGCATGCAGGAAAGTTTTCAGAAACGGCATGGCGTCAAGTTGGGTTTCATGTCGTTCTTTGTAAAAGCCGTAGTGAATGCCTTGCAGGAAATGCCCGCGCTTAACGGGCGCATCGACGGCGAAGATTTTGTGCAAAATCATTTTTACGATATCGGTGTGGCCGTCGGCACAGACCGGGGGCTCATGGTGCCGGTGATCCGCGCGGCAGACCGCAAAAGTTTTGGAGAAGTCGAGAAAGCTCTTGCTGACTATGCTGTCAAAGCCAGAGAAGGCAAAATCACTCTCGATGATTTGCAAGGTGGCGTGTTCACCATTTCCAATGGCGGCGTCTATGGGTCGCTGCTCAGCACTCCGATTGTGAACCCGCCGCAGAGCGGTATCCTGGGCATGCATAAAATTCAGGACCGTGCCGTGGTCATCGATGGCGAGGTCGTGGTGCGACCTATGATGTATCTCGCGCTGACTTACGATCACCGAGTGGTGGATGGGAAAGAAGCGGTCACGTTTCTGGTGAAAGTAAAAGAAGGACTCGAGGACCCCATGTCGCTGCTGCTCTGAGCCGGGCGATAACCGACGGTGGTATCGACCTTTAGCGAGTTCGCTGGGGTTGCGCGATGCCAGACCTATGAATGCGTCTGGAGGAACATGCAACAAGTTCACCAAACTTGCACGACCCAACGATGCATCCGACAAACAGGACTTTCCAATTTACCTATTGCCATCCTACAACTGCTGCCTAGAGTTTCGCGCATCTGCAAAGCAACCATGCATCTACTCCGCATTTTATACTGTTTATCGACCGTCCTTTTTATCAGCGCAACTTCCACGCACGCCCAGTCCGCTGCTGCATATATCGTAGTGGACGATCATACCGGCCACATTCTGGATGCGGCCAACGCCACGGACAAACTACAGATTGCCAGCCTCACCAAAGTCGCCATGGCCCTGGTGGTCCTCGACTGGGCTGAGTTGCAAAAAGAAGACTTGTCCCGCCTGGCAACCATCTCGCCAGAAGCCATGCAGCAAGGCGAGATCAACCCACTCGGGCTCCAGCCGGGCGATCAAATCAGTCTGCGCGACGCGTTGTATGCTGCTCTGCTTCAATCGGACAACATCGCTGCGCATACGCTGGCCGAGCATGTCGGGCGCGCACTCTACGAGTTGAGCCCGCCCAAGGTGCAAAAGCTCGGGCCAGTCGGTGTGTTCGTAGCTCAGATGAATGCGCTTGCCACGCGTCTCCATATGAAGCGCACCTTATTTCTCAACCCACATGGGCTGGATTCCACCGAGCGCAAGCCGCCGTATTCCACCGCAGCGGACATGGCACGTCTCACCCGCTATGCGATGAAAAAAAGCGGGTTCCGTTTTTACGTCAGTCAGCAACAACGCCCGATCACCATCCTCACTCCGGCGGGCCAGCGCACATTTGTATGCGTCAACACGAACGAACTTCTGGGCACCAATGACATCGACGGTGTGAAGACTGGCCGCACGCGTCGCGCTGGAGATTGCCTCATACTCTCCGCTGCGCGAACACCGGAGTCCCGCAAGGAGGGCGACACTTTCTATGTGACTCCGCGTCGGCTCACCGTGGTGGTGCTTGGCGCTCAAAACCGTTTTCCTGTGGCTCTTTCGCTGCTAAATCGCGGCTGGCAGATTTACGATCAATGGACATCTCAGGGGCGTCCTCTGGACCCTGATAGCACGCTGTGAGTCTGGCATGAGTAAAAGACGCATTGGCATTCTCACCAGCGGTGGCGATTGCCCGGGCCTCAACGCAGTATTACGTGGTGCTGTGCGAGCAGCAGAAGAAGCAGGGATGGAAGTGATTGGATTTCTGGAGGGCTTCGAAGGGCTGCTCAACGGCGGCAGCTACCTCGTCCTGGATCGCGCACGCACAGCGGGCATCATGCATCTTGGCGGCACTATTCTGGGCACCACAAATAAAGGCCGGTTCGGATCGAAGAAGCGCGGGGGTAGTCGCGGCTCGCAAGGGTTGGATGTGTTCGATGACGCCAGCCGCACCTTGCAGCAGCTCGGCATTGAAGCGCTGATCACGGTAGGCGGCGATGGTTCGCTTTCCACCTCATTGCAAATGTTCCGGGCAGGATTCCCGGTAGTTGGTGTTCCCAAGACCATCGATAATGACTTGCAAGCCACTGCCAAGACTTTCGGCTTCGACTCCGCAGTCGCCTGTGTGGCCGAAGCTCTGGATCGACTGCACACGACTGCGACGAGCCACCGGCGAATCATGGTGCTGGAGGTCATGGGACGCCATGCCGGGTGGATCGCGCTTCACGGCGGACTGGCTGGCGGTGGGGACATTATTCTGATTCCGGAAATTCCTTTTACCTTCGAAGCGATCATGCGTTGCATCGAGCAACGCGAGCGCATTGGTTGCACCAGCCACATGGTGGTGGTGGCGGAAGGAGCTTCTCCTGCAAATATGCGCCAGCAAACAGTCACTACCAGCACAGGTGATCATCGCCTGGGCGGCATCGGCGAACTCGTAGCCCGTGAGATTGGCAAACGCACCTCGCGCGAAGTGCGTTCGTGCGTGCTCGGGCACATGCAACGCGGCGGAGCACCCACCACGCTGGATCGCATCCTCGGCACACGCTTCGGAGTTCACGCGGTGCAACTTGTCCGCGACGGCAAGTTCGGCATGATGGTGAGTTACGATAATTATCTTATCAAAGAAGTCCCTCTTGCCAATGCAGTGCATCGCATCCGGCGAATACAACGCGATGATCAGATGATTGCAACGGCACGCAATGTTGGCATTTCCTTTGGAGACTGATAGTAATCCACCGCTCACACTTTTCACTTATGGATGCCCTACTTGATCTGCTTACTAAAAATGCACGCACCCCCGCAGCGGACCTTGCGCGTCTGCTTGCGATCCCCGTCGAAGAAGTCGAGGCCCGGATGCGCGAACTCGAATCGGATAGAACCATTCTCGGCTATCAAGCCATCCTGGATCCGGAGAAAAGTCGGCATGGCGAAGTAACCGCAGTGATCGAAGTGCGCATCACGCCTGAGCGCGGCGGTGGCTTCGATCGGCTCGCAAGTCGCATCGCGCGTTTTGATCAGGTGCTTAGCTGCTACCTCATGAGTGGGGGTTATGATCTGCTCGTAGTCGTGCAGGGGTCCGATCTGCGAGAGATCGCGCGGTTTGTTGCGGAGAAACTCAGCAGCATCGAGGGCGTGCTATCGACAGCGACGCATTTCCGCCTCAGAGCATATAAAGAGAATGGTCTCATGCTGGCGAGCGATGGTGAAAGCAAGCGGCTTGCTGTCTCTCCCTGAGCCGGTGCCCACTTTTCGCACACCGCAGATTACAGGCACATAGCCGACAGGTGAAATTTCAAACAAACTTTTTGTGAGCACATCCCGCTACATCGCACGTCACGTGCAAGAAATTCCGCGTTCCGGAATTCGTGATTTTTTTGAGGTCGTTCAGACCATGGCCGACGTGATTTCGCTTGGCATCGGGGAGCCCGATTTTGTCACGCCCTGGCATATTCGCGAGGCTGCCATTTATTCATTGGAAAAAGGGCACACCGGTTACACTTCGAATCTTGGGTTGCCCAAGTTGAGGCGTTCCATCACCCGCTACCTCGCTCACCGATATGGGCTTTCCTACGATCCACTGAGCGAAGTACTTATCGCAGTCGGAGTCTCCGAAGCCATCGATATCGCATTGCGCGCACTGCTCAACCCAGGCGATGAAGTGCTGTATCACGAGCCATGTTACGTATCCTACAGCCCGAGCATTATCCTCGCACAGGGGGTTCCTGTGGCCATTCCTACGCGGGAGGCGGATGCTTTTTCGCTTACTGCTGCAGCGCTCGAGTCGCGCATCACGCCACGCTCGCGTGTGCTCATGCTGAACTTCCCCACCAATCCCACGGGGGCGACTCTGGAGGGCGAAGAGCTGCGCAAGATCGCCGAATTGTGCGTGCGCCACGATCTGGTCGTGCTCAGCGATGAGATCTATTGCGAGATTATTTACGACGGCACGACGCACACTTCCATCGCTTCGTTGCCCGGCATGCGGGAACGCACCATTTATCTCAACGGCATGTCGAAGGCATATGCGATGACCGGGTTTCGCATCGGATATGCTTGTGCGCCGGCACCTTTTATCGAGGCCATGATGAAAATTCATCAATACAGCATCCTATGCGCTCCGATTCTTGGCCAGGATGCGGCGATCGAGGCGCTGGATAGCGGTGCACCTTCTGTCGAACATATGCGCGGCGAGTATGAGCAGAGACGGAATTTTATCGTGGATGCGCTCAACGACATGGGGCTTCCCTGCCTCAAGCCCAAGGGATCATTTTACGTTTTCCCGAGGGTCAATGGCACAGGGCGAACCAGCTCAGAGTTTGCCTTGCGACTTTTGCACGAGCACAAGGTTGCGGTCGTGCCTGGTAGTGCATTTGGCCCTGGGGGTGAAGGCTATGTGCGGTGCAGCTATGCCACGGGGCTAGCGCAGATTCAGTCGGCGATGGAAATCATGCGGGAGTATGTGAAGAGCTTGTAAGTCCCATGCGGGCTCGCACCACTGCTGCGGCGGTGAATAGCAATTCCGCAATCACCACCGCGATTACGATCCCGAAGCCGCCGGTGCCGAAGCCGTAGCTATGCAATCCGGCACCTAGAACAAAGTTCACTCCATACCACGCCATCACCACGCACATAAAGCCGATCACTGAGCCCACTGCCAGGCCGAACCCGCCCCAATAACCCGCGATGCGTCCGTGCAGTAGAAAAATGTAAGCCAGAAATGCGATGAGTGCCCACGTCTCTTTTGGGTCCCAATCCCAGAATCTGCCCCAGGAATAATTTGCCCACACACCGCCCAGGATCGTGCCTGTGCCCAGGAGCAGAACTCCGATCTGGATACAGCGGTACAAATAGTTGTGCAGCACGGGTGAACTTTTTCGCCCTATCAATGCATTGCCAAGCACCATGTGCGCAACGCCCAGTGCCAGCATGAACGCAGCGTAACTCAGCGTGATGGAAAGCACGTGCGTGGTGAGCCAGAAGTTGTCGCGCAGAACGGGAACCAACGGATGGATGCCGGGGTTCAGCACCGTGGGCTGGGAGTCCGCTAGAATAAGTGCAAACACTGCCAGCGGACATGCGGCGAGAAGAAACGTTTTCGATCTGTAAATAGCGGCGAAAATCAGTGCGAAGAAAATGGTCCCAAATGCGACCCAGATCACCGACTCATACATATTCGTGACAGGCGCACGCCCTGATATCAATATCCGCGCCGCGAAACCGTAGATCATAAAAGCCAGGCCAACCAGCACGATGAGCCAGCCCACAGACATGGGCCACCTGCTGCGCACCGCACCAGTCACGAGGAGAAAGGTGCATGCGGCTGCAAAGAGTATCCACGCCACGCGGAAGGGATGCAGTGCGAAATAACCATGCTCCAACTCCAGGAGCCATGCGGGCGGGAGCTTGTCCGGGGCGAGCGAAGCTACGGCTTTCACAAAGGGTTCCGCTTCGAAATCTCCATTCTGATACGAAGTCTTCAGGGCCTGAAACTCAGCCTCCACCGTTTCCCCAGCCTCACCGGGATACATGCTTGTAGCGGCAGGAGCGGTAGCCCAGCGACTCTCGCCTCCCTGCGGGTTCGGCACCATGGCGAAAGCATCGCCGCGCAGCAGGCTCTCCAGCAGCGACATGCGATTGGCGACTTGCGTGACCTCCTGTTGCTCGCGATTGAGTTTGGCATTGGGATCGCGCTGCCGAAGCGTTTGCACCTCATTGAGTTTGCCGAGAAACACTTTGTTACTTATCAACGTGGCATGGGAAAAATGTTTTACTTTTTCATCAAGCCCCATCTCGAGTTTCAGTGGCTTGTAATTGAGCAGCAACATCGGTTCCTCACGCCAGAGTGCCCCATCTCCCAGCCACATCGCAGTTACAATTTCCATGGCATTCCACCGCTCTGCTTGTGCGCGGAGTGTCGCAGCCTTGGGTGAGTACGACGCCCGACCGTGAAGAATCTGCACGGTTTCCGTGGCAAATGTGGAGAACGGCTTTTTGCGGCCTCCATCCTGAATGGGAGCGGTTTCAATCGCGGAAAAATCGAGGTTTGGGCCCGCCAGCGCTTGGCTCAGGGCAAGGATAAAAAGAAGTGCAAAAGTTCTCATGATTTACGGACGGGTTTGAAATAAAACAACAGCGCGATACCGATGGAGATCATCAGCGAACCGATCCATTTGAACAACCAGCCGGGATCATACAACACCTGAAGCGTGGTCTCTTTGAGATTCTGCGGGTTCCACGACGCCTGCGAGAATTTGTAGGTGAGTCCAGTCATTGTCCGCCACCAGCCACCAGGATAACTGGCGGGATGGTTCATCTTGCTCACCAGTTCCTTGCTCTGCCCGGACATCAAATCGGTGAACCGCACAGTGCTTATAAAATTTGCGGGCGTGTTCGTGCCTTCATCGCGTGGCACTTCGAACTTCACCAACTCCACGCTGAACGGAAGCCGGTGCGTGCGGAGACCGAACCCCACGCGCACAGCGTGATCATCGGGCATGGACACAGGTCGGCTCCGCACTTCTTCCGAGCGGCCTGAGCGAATCCAGACCGGCTCGCCCACCGTACCATCGTGCGACCGCTTGCGCACACGGATGCCTGGCACTGCGCCCTCGGCTTCCGGCGCATCCGGCTTCACGGGCGCAATCTCAAGCTTCTGCGTCGATCTAGGCAGAATTCTCGTAGGTGTGACTTGCCAGTCGGCCCAGCCTGGCGCGAAGGATTCCCCTTCACGCACCGAACCCGAAGTGATCTCTCGTTCGCCACGCAGCACGCGCCAGGCCAGTTCCTGCCCGCGCACGTTTAACTCCAGGCGCGGCTTAGCATCGCTCGCTGCAGGTGCTGCTTTGCCTCGCACCCGAACCAAAGCTGCAGGATGGTTCGGCTCGTTGGAGGCGGTTTCCGGTTTGCCATCTTTCATCACGAAGTCAGGCCAGAAATCCACGAGTTCGATGTTTAGCTCCTCAGAGGTGACGGGATTGCCGCGCAACTCATCGATGGGACGTGGCGGTTTGTTACCGATGCGAAGCTGAAATGTGCCTTCCACGTTTTCCAATACGATGCGAACACTCGACGGGTTGTCAGTAAATGAGTGCACGATGGGCTGCTGTGGCTGAGCGGCAAATATCACGTGTGTCTCATCCACATCCATCAACTCCACGGGCGGCAACGGTTTCATTTCCGGCACCATCGCGATGCTGGCGAGTCCGAAAAAGTCCTGCTTCGCTGTGGACTCGTCTCCCAGCCATAGATCGCGCGAGAGCTGTTGCGACATCATGCCACTGGCAAACTTCAAGGAGAGGCCAGGCGCAGATTCTGTCGCCTCGGAAGGCACCAGCACAGGGCGTTCCACCAAGGCTTCCTCATACGCCTCGACCAGCAATTGATCCCGCGACTGCGGTAGTGGCAGCTTGCGGGGTTTCTCGACTGTCGGCACTCGGGTTTGAACAGGCAGAGGTAAAATATACACCGCACCATCCTGCATATTATCGACTTGCAGGATGGTCTCGTTGATCACCAATCGCGTCGCGGGAGGGGCTCCTTGATTTAGTGTCACACTGGCTTCGAAGCCAGCTTTCATTCCAACCACTGCGCCGATGAGCAGTATGATGATGCCCGCATGCGTGACGATAAAACCCGTATGTTTCTTCTGCCATGGCCAGCGAGTGAGCGTGGCGGCGATGAGATTCACGCAGAGCACCCCAAGCCAAAGCAAAAACCATGGCGCTTTATAGATGTAATCCTGTGCCACTCGACTGCTAAACTTCGACTCCGCAAACGTCGCCACGGCGCACGCGATGGCAATCGTGGAAAGTAGCACCAAAGCCAGCTTGAGCGAGCCAAGCGTGTGAATAAACTTCCAAAAAACTGAAGTCCGCTGCCGCTCTTGAATCATCCGACGACGCTCGGCTTCTGTCATCGTAGCACCTGCCACATTCTCATGGCCAAAGCCGTTTCAAGTATTTCCATCGTGTATTGCATTACAAAGTCGTTGTTTCCCATCAAGCGAGAGAAGTCTGCGGATATCCACCCGACTCGCCGATGATCTTCCGCACGGTCGGTGTGGATTGCACCTTTTCAGCACGGTGCAAAGCCCGCCACGTCACTGTGGCACTGGATACGAGCATGATCAATGCCGCCGCTACCGGATGCAGCAGCCCGGCCGCAGCCAGAACGATCCCGATGGCGTTATAAAAAAATGCAAAGACCAAATTCTGACGGACGGTGCGGATAACCTGACGGCATATAAACAAACAGTCAGATATCGACTGTAGATCATGCCCGAACCATTCTGCGTGCGCGGATTCACGCGCAAGTCCTGCTCCGGTGGCCAATGCCAGACTTGCATGAGCGCGAGCCATCGATGGAGCATCGTTTACGCCATCGCCTACAAACAACACATGCTTGCCAGCAGATTTCAGTTGTTCAACCAGACGCACTTTGTCCTCCGGCGTAAGACGCGCATGGCAGTTCGACAACGCGACTGCGGGCAAACGGACACTGCGATCTCCGGTCATGACATGGCACTCGATCCCAGCGGCATTCAAAGCGTTAACGACCGCAGGCACGCTCTCACGGAAACGTTCTTTTAATAAAGCAAGCGCCACGAGGTGCCCATCGCGTTTCACAAAAAGTTCATGCGAATACGAGGAGGCGTCTGGCATTGCGCTGCGCAAGTGTTTGAGCACTTCTGCATCGTCCGTGCACAGCATGGCATCGTTGCCCAGCGCGAGAGGCACACCATCCACCACGCCCGAGATGCCAATGCCAGGCACCGTCTGAATGCTGCTCGCCGTCCCCGGGCTCCCGCAGCTAGCCCACGAGTGAAATGCTCGCGCCACGGGGTGATTCGACTGCTGCTCGAGCGCGGCGATTGCGCATTGGAGCTGCGTGCGGTCTTCGCGGGGCAATGTTACGAAATCCACCACGCCGAGTTCCCCGTCGCTTAGAGTTCCGGTCTTGTCGAACACGACTGTGTCCACCTGTGCCAAAGACTGGACAAAATCTGGCGAGCGCGGGACGACGCCGCGGCGCGCCATCGCCGCGAGTGCGCTCCAGTTTCCAATCGGAGTTGCGAGACCCATGGCGCAAGGACACGCGACTAGAAGCACGGCCAGCGCATTGAAGGAACCCACGAGCCAGCCAGAATGCCACGTCCAAAAAGCAAATGTGCCAAGCGATGCACTCACCACGATGGGAAGAAAGATTCCCACCATCCGGTCCGCTTCGCGCTGCAATGTGCCGGGTCGTGACCGTGCTCCGCGCACAGTCGCGAGCATGCGGTCCAGATGCCGTTCTCCGCCCGCGCTGCTGGCCTCGATTTGCAGTGCTTGATCCAGCGCATACCCACCGGCTGCCACCTTGTCGCCTTCACGTTTGACCACGGGGAAAGGTTCGCCCGTGATTGCTGCTTCCCGCACAAATGCCACACCGCTGCATACTGTGCCGTCCACGGGAATCCCCTCACCCGGTCGCACGAGCACAATATCTCCGGGCCGAATATCCGCCACGTCCACCAGCTCAGCGGTGCCAAAGCGGCGTAATCGTGTGCACGTGGCAAATTCGCGCCCGAGTGCATCTGCCGTGTCGAGAGCAGCAGCGCGGCGTCTATTTCCCACCACAGTGCCGAAAGTATATATGGCGAGCAACACCGCCACCACCTCGTAATAAACGCTACCCGCGCCTGTAAGCGAGCTTTGCAGTGAGGCAAAAAACGCGCCTCCGATTCCAAGAAGAAAAAGTTGCTCCACCACGATGCGCCCCTGCCTGGCAGCGCGCAATCCCGTGCGCAGCAAAGGCATGCCAACCAGCGCGAACACCAGCATCGCTGAGCCGCACAGCAGCGAGTGCAGCACCAGCCGCGCCATCCCTTCGGGCGGAGAGACATTGATTGCCAGACCAAAAACCATCGACTGACCAGCAATCAGCGCGGCGAACCCAATGCGAAGCCATTGCCCGGCCTCCGGTGGGCGGAGAGAGTCAGGCGGTAAATCGTTGGCGCAACAAGTGGACATTAAATTTTGAAACGACGCGAGAGGCTACATGCCTTCTTATCAGCGTGCAAGTGGTCTCGGCTACGGGGCGATAATGAAGTGCAGCAAAGGGGCGTTGCCCTCCCGCTCAATTTGCGAGTCTTGAAAAGATCTCTGATTATTTGTTGTTGGTTTGTGAGACCATCGGGGGTTCGATAAGCGAACCTGTGAGTTATGAACACTCAACTTACCAACAAGAAAGTCGCCATTCTCGCAGCGGATGGCTTTGAACAGTCCGAACTCGAACAGCCGATGGAAGCACTTAAGGCGGCTGGAGCAGAAGTCCAGATCGTCTCTGTGAAGACGGGTTCCATTCAAGGCATGCAACACATGGAGCAGGGAGACACGTTTTCAGTCGATATTGCACTCGACCAGGTGGACGCCGAAAACTTCGACGCTGTAGTGATACCCGGTGGACTATACAATCCTGATACGCTTCGATCCACGCCGGAAGCGGTGGATTTCGTGCGAGCGTTCGCGTCTGCCGGCAAACCGATTTGTTCCATTTGTCACGGGCCGTGGGTCCTTATCGAAGCGGGCATTGTGAAGGGGAGAAAATTGACCTCATGGCCAGCGATCCAAACGGATCTAAAAAACGCAGGCGCGAACTGGGTGGATGAAGAAGTGGTTGTCGATAACGGGCTGGTTACAAGCCGCAAGCCAGACGACATCCCCGCGTTCAATCGAAAAATGATAGAGGAGATTGCTGAGGGAATTCATGCGGGGATGAAAAAATAGCTAAGTTTGGCCGGAGAGTGTGAAGTCAAGAACTGATTCGGCTGCGCCAGGCAAGTTGATCGCGACGGCCGAGAGCGGAATGGATCATCATAAATTCACCGACGTTTTCCGGCGTAAAAAGTCCTACCAATTGTCCTTGTGAATTGAGCACAGGCAATGCCGGACAAGCGCACCGTTGCATGGTTCGGAAGGCCTCCTCGAAATTTGTTCCAGCATGGACCGCAGGGATATCTCTTCGCATCACCTCCACCACTGCGGTATGACCTCCCGTGCGGCGCAAAGCGCGGATCATATCGTCACGTGTGAGGATGCCCAACACCTGCCTGGCTTGGTCCACGACGGGGAATTCCTGTTGCGAAGTGGCCAGCAGCAGTTCCACAGCCTCGTCGATATCTGCATTCTCGTTCAAGGTGGAGAAATTAGTCACCATGGCACTGCGCACTGGCAGGCCCGTGGCCGCGTCTTTCATTTGTGCAAGGGCGGCCTCCTGGGAGGCACCGAAATAAATAAACACCGCGATCAGCACCAGCATAGGGTTCCAAAGCAGGCCGGCAAATCCAAACACGAACGCCATGCCCTGTCCTATGGTGGCGGCTATCTGCGTAGCTCGGGCATGGGTGAGGCGCGTCGCCAGCAAAGCCCGTAGCACTCGCCCACCATCCATCGGAAAGGCAGGCAGTAAATTGAAAAAAACAAGCAGCAGATTGACATACAGCAGCTTCACCAACAAACCGCCGCCGGGTGAACTCAATGCCCCCATATGCGCCGGGTCGATACGCCCCCCCAACACGACAAAAAGAGCCGCAGCGATCGCGACATTCACTGCCGGGCCTGCCAATGCGACGACCAGTTCCTCATAGGGTTTGTCCGGCATCCGCTCGAGCCGGGCCACGCCGCCGATGGGCAGTAGCGTAATATCGGGCGTGTGGATGCCATAAGCCCGGGCGGCAAAAGCGTGTCCGAATTCATGCAGCAGAACACAAGCGAAAAGCAGAAGAATGAAAATCACCCCATGGATAGCTGCATCGGCTCCGCCTTGGTTGTAGTAAAGAAAACCGAAGAACGCCAACAGCAACAAAAAAGTGACGTGCACGCGCACCTCAATTCCCAGAACTCTACCTATAAGAAAAGACCAGCTCATTGCTCGCGATCCTTGCCACTTTGTGTGCCATCACGCAAGCTGCTACTTGGGGCGAGTCAAAAGCCGGAGCATTGCTTATTGGAATTGTCTTTGGTAAATACACACCCCTCATAGCCATAAATTCCATGCCCACATACGAGTACGAGTGCAAAAAGTGCAAAAAAAGTTTCGAGCTTTTCCAATCGATGAAAGACGCTCCTCTGGAAGTATGTCCCAAAGATAAATGCCGACAGAAAACCTGGGGTAAAGGCAAGGTAAAACGCCAGCTCGGCACCGGTGCGGGACTTCTTTTTAAAGGCTCAGGTTTTTACATCACAGACTACCGCAGCGAGAGCTACCAAAATGCGGCGAAAAAGGAATCCGATACCCCCAAGCCTGCAGAGAAAAAATCGGAACCCTCAGTCAAGCCGACGGACAAAAAAACCAAAAACACAAATACCCCGTCCACATGAATAAATTAATCTGTCCAGAATGTAACTATGTGAACGAGCCAGAGCGCGTATATTGCCACAGCTGCGGGGTGAAACTGGACCGTTCCATACTGCCTGAGAACCAGCCTGCACAAGCCGGCGCAAAGCCAAGACCACTCAAGAAACGACGCGTAAGCACATTTTCTTTTGGTGCCTTTCTCGGCAAGCTGATCCGCCTTGTGCTGGGTTCGGCTGTTGTCGCGGCACTTATTTTAATGGCACTACCGCCCGAAGAAGTCCCAGAGGTTTCCGAGGAAGCCAGCATGAGCCCGCCGATGATTCTTATGGATTTGCAAGCGTCGGCTAGCACACCGGGATCAGCCCGGCGGGTTTATACCGAGGACCAGATCAACGCGTATCTGAAAGCGGTAATTAAAGCCAAATCAAAGCCGGAGGGTTTCCTCGAAGAGAACTTCCGCTTTGGCCGTGTTTACTCCCAGATGTTTAAGGATGAGGTGTTAATCGGCGTGTCGCAGGAGATTTTTGGTTATCCATTGTATGCAGCGACCAGGCTACGACCAGAAATAGCCGGAGGTGCGCTGATACACGAAATACTGGGCGGCTACATCGGTCGATTACAGATTCCGCAGCTTATCATGCGTCCATTGGCACCCTTGATGTTTGGGAACGTGAGGCAGGGACTCTCGCAGGAAATCGCTGTGATTGAGAAGGCCAACAGCATTGTAATTGAGGAGGAAAAAGCGGGGGTTTTCTACAAACAACCGGGAAGGTAGCCTAGACTCGTGTCAAGCCGCCACATGCGCCTAAGGCCAGGAGGAAGCACCTGGCTGCAAATCACGCCCTGCGTATTGCTGCTGGCACTCATGCAACCACTGCTGTGGGCCGAGCCATTTAGCCTGGCAGATTTAAGCGTCAGCCGATCCAGGCAGTTCTATGTGTATGCGCCGGAACGTGAATGGCGTGGAGGCGTCGCGCTGGTGGCCGATGATACGAAGGAGTGGCTGCTCCAAAAGCTCCGAATACGCGATGACTGGAAGCACCCGATAATCATCCACATCACGCGCGAATCCGCTTCACGACCAGGGGCGGACCCTGCCACTCTGCGGGTGTTCGAGACCGAGATCGGACCGAAGGTACAGCTCGACTTGATCGCGGGACCGACGCGCTCTGGAGTATCGATTCAGCGTGAAGTGCTGCGCGCTGTGCTGACGGAGATGGCACTGCGCGACAGCAAGACTCAGAGAATCGCCTCCGAACAGGTTCAACCGCCCGAATGGCTCATCACCGGCTTTCACGCGCTGCGCCAATCGGAAGAGGAAGGTCTGGGAGCGTCATTTTATGAAGCATTACTGGCGGCGGGCAATCTGCCATCGTTTGAAGACTTTATCCGCAGCGAGCCACAGGGGATGGATTCCACTTCCTTGAAACTTCACCAGGCTGCTGCGGCGGCTCTAGTGCAGGCCATTCTGGATATGCCAGACGGTCGGGACGGTTTGCTTGCGTTTCTTAAAAATCGCAATCCCTCAGATGATCTCGCGCATCTTCGCGAGAACATCGCCGCCATTTCTCCGGAGACCGGTGGGCTGGAACGCTGGTGGAGTCTGGCCATTGCGAAGCTTGCAAGCCAGCAACAGCATGAAGCCCGCCGCGTTGAGACCACTGCTGCGCAGTTCGACGAGCTGCTATACTTTGAAATTAAAGATGATAACGGCCAACAGACACTGGTGGCTTTGGAAGACTTTCGAAAACTGGATAAAAATCCCGCGCTCCCCCTTGCAAAAGCTGCGCTCACTGCCCGAGTCCGCATCTTTGCGACCACAGCCAACCCGCTTTTTGTGCCGGTTATCGAGGCTTATCTCACCGCGATTCAATTCGTAGGAAAAGAGAAACCTGCTACTGTGCAGAAACGTCTGGCCCAGGCTGCGCAGTTGCGCTCCCAAGTCGAGCAACTTGGCACCGACATCACTGATCACATGAACTGGGTCGAAGCCACCCGGCCCGGAGGCCGCAGCGGGGATTTCGAAGATTATTTCCGTGCCGTCAAGGCTCTGGAGCAACCCGTGCCCGAACGTCGGGCGGATTCCATAAGCCGATATTTGGATTCCATGGAAATGGAACTTGAATAAGCAGAGGATTTTTTAAAAGTAGCAGTCACCAGCTCATGCACACGTTCCGCGCCGCAGAGAGGTCGCCAACTCTGCAAACCGCTCGCACCATTCCTCCGGGAGACGCACGGGTTTGCCCTCAGGCATTTTCACCACTGCCATGGTCTGCTTGCATGTAACCATGTCGGTTGAAAGATCTTCTTTACGAATGGTAAATGAGACTTGGAAACGCGATCGTTCCACGCCGCTTAGCCAGGCTTTCACCACTAAGGCATCGCCCAGCCTGGCTGGACGGCGATAGTCAATCTCTGTGCGGACGACCACCGGAAAAACGCCTGTAGCTCCACCCATGTCGGCAAGTTTCCAACCCAGCTCTTCACCAAGCACCGTGCGCGCTGTCTCGATAAATCGCAAATACGCGATGTTATGCACTACACCGGCGCAATCGGTATCGAAAAACATAACCCTCAGCGGAACAGATACTGTAGGAACCTCGTTCATTTGACCTATTTCTACGCAGAGATACAAGGGTGCTGCCAGCATATCGACAGTAAAATTGCAAAGATCGCGGTCAATCAACCGCTGCGCTCCCGCGAAAATTTGTTGATCGGCGGCTGGTATTTGTACATGCATAGCAGCATGCGCGCAGTAGCTATCGCTCCAGGTTGTAGGAGGCCGGTCTGATGTCTCCCAAGCTGGGTGGCCTCTTCCGATGGGCCGTGGTGGTGGTGTTAATTGCACTGGCAGCAGGAATCTGGTGGACCACCCGCACGCCCGCGTGGGAGCGATTTGCTCCCGTGGCTTCCGTGCTGCCCGACGACCTGCGTGCCAGATCTGAATTTCCACCCGCAGAAGCACTGAGCTGCAAAGCATGCCACCTGGCCGAGTTTGAAGCCTGGATGGAATCCCAACACGCTCACGCCAACCGGCTGGTCTCCGAGGCGCAGGATCAAGCCGCGTTCACACCGCCCCGATCTTTCCATGAAGGACTTCTCAAGACCGATGTGTCCAAGCGGTGGAAGACATTTCTGGTGACGCAGACTGGCCCTGGGCCTGAGACCTCCTACCACCAGGCTGTGGCAGTCATCGGCGTCGCACCGCTTATTCAATACTTGACTCCTTTCCCAGGCGGGCGTCTCCAGACTATCAACCCCGCTTACGATCCCGTCCGAAAAGATTGGTTCGACACGTTTGGTGGTGAGGAACGTCTCGCGCATGAGTGGGGATTCTGGAAAAACCAAGGGCTTAATTGGAATTCACAGTGCGCTTTCTGTCACACCACTGATTTTAGGAAAAACTACGACATCGCCACCGACTCCTACGCCTCCACGTGGACCGCGATGGGCATCTCCTGCAGCCAGTGTCATGGGCCGATGGACGCTCACGTGGCGAATCCGCAGCTGCCCGTGCCCGAGCGGACAGAGCGACAGGTCATGTCCAATTGTGCTTCCTGCCATGCACGCCGCGAGGAGTTGACCGGCGATTTCCGCCCAGGCAGAGATTTTGATGACCACTACCGGCTGGTGCTTCCCGATCTTACGGATACCTACCATCCGGATGGCCAGGTGCGGGATGAAAATTTCGAATATGCTTCCTTCATCACCAGCAAGATGGGCCACGCAGGAGTGCGATGTATAGATTGTCACAACCCACATTCCGCCAAGCTCAAGCTTCCTGTGGAGAATAACGCCATGTGCATGTCATGCCATTCTCCGCCAGGCATCAATAACGCCACCCCCATCCACGACCCTGTCGCTCACAGCCACCACGGCGCAGACAGCACGGGCAATCGGTGCGTGGAATGCCATATGCCTCACACGATCTACATGGCACGGGACCCGCGTCGGGACCACGGCTTCACCATTCCCGACCCCTTGCTCACTATCGAACATAATATTCCCAATGCCTGCAACCGCTGCCACACCGACCAAAGTGCAGATTGGGCGCAACGCTACACGGAACAGTGGTACGGGGAGAAAATGGCCCGTCCGTCTCGGGAGCGCGCCCGCCTGATGGCTCGTGCTCGGGCTGGCGACCCCACTGTGACAGCACCGATCCTCAGCTTTCTTGCTAAAGAGGAAAACCCAGCATGGAGAGCCGCGCTGATATCCGCACTCCAGGGTCGAGCGACAGATCCGTCCGTCGAGGCCTATCTCAAACGTGCTGTGAAGGATTCCAACGCGCTTGTGCGCAATGCTGCGGTCACGGTGCTGGCTCCCGGCTCTTCCGCCACTCTCCAAGCTGCGCTCGATGACGAGAAACGCACGGTGCGCCTCGCCGCAGCCTGGGGCCTGGCGATGAGCAGCCACACCCTCCCCCACCCCCAACGAGAAGAGATCGTGAAAATGCTGGAAAATCAAAGCGATCAACCTACCGGTGCTCTGAGGCAGGCGCAGTTGGCCGCAGTCGAAGACCGGCCCAGTGCAGCCAACGATTGGTTGAAGCGCGCAACTTCCATGGACCCATCGTCCGGCATGTATGAACGCTCGGCCACGTTGCAGTACTCCATGGGCGACGAGAAAGCTGCTCGGGAAGCGTTCAGTCGGGCAATCACCGCAGACCCCACAAATGTGAGCGCTATTTATGGCCTTGCTCTGCTGGAAGGCGAACTCGGCAACACTTCGGCCACCGTCGAGTTGTTACAAACCGCCACGCGATTGGACCCGGATTTTACCCGCGCATGGTATAACCTTGGGCTGGCTGAAGCCGGGCGGGAAAAACTTGCAGAAGCCTCCGTGGCACTCTCCCGCGCGGCGGACCTGAGTATGAACGATCCCTCGCCTGCGTATGCGCTCGCGACCATCCATCTGCGGCAAAACAAACCAAAGGAAGCGAGGGCGGCCGCACTGCGGGCATTGAAGATCGACCCGAACCATCGTGAATCCTTAAACTTGTTGCGGTCGCTGGACAGGTAAAAAGAAGCACAAAAAGTTTGCCAAATCGCCGCGATCTTTAGAATAATCGATTCTTACACTGTTTTTGCTTATGAAATTTCTCCCCAAAATCCTCAGCGCTTTCACTCTCCTGGCTGGTTTGCATAGCACTGCCGTTTCGGCGGAAACACCCCAGAAGCCCAATTTTATCATTATCTTTACCGATGACCACGGGTACGCCGATCTCGGCGTGCAAGGCGCGGTAACCGATATTCGCACCCCTGCAACCGACACGCTTGCGACACAGGGCGTGCGGTTTACAGATGGTTATGTGACGGCGCCGCAATGTGTCCCTTCAAGAGCTGGCTTGCTATCCGGGCGATACCAGACGCGTTTTAACCTGGAATCCAACCAGCAATTCCAGGCTGATGGCGGACTGGATGGTTTTAACGAGCAAAAGACTATTGCCGAACATCTGCGCGAAGCGGGCTACCGCACAGGGATGGCTGGGAAGTGGCATTTGGGTCCGCCAGAGGAAATCGGCGATCATGGCTTTGAAAAATTTTTAAACAAAAACAGTGGCCGCACGCCAATCGGCAATTTCACCTCGGACGGCAAGGATGTGCCTGTGGGTAAGGTGGATACCGAGCAATACCACATAGAAGCAAATACAGAAACCGCTCTGTCATTCATCCGCCGATTCGGAGATGAGCCATTTTTCTTTTATCTGGCTTACCGGGCACCGCACGTGCCGCTGGATGTCACTCAGAAATATCTCGACCGGTTTCCGGGCGAAATGCCTGAGCGCAGGCGCAAAGCTCTCGCCATGATCTCAGCGATGGATGATGGCGTGCAGGCAATCACAAGCCTGCTTAAAGAGAAAGGCTTGGAGGAAAATACGCTCATCTTTTACATCGGTGACAATGGTGCGCCACTGAAAATCCATAAACCGGACGAGCCCGGTGGTGGCCCCGGTTGGGATGGCTCGTTGAACGATCCGCTGGTTGGCGAGAAAGGCATGCTCACGGAAGGAGGCATCCGCGTGCCCTTTGTAGCTTCGTGGCCGGGTGTCATTCCGGAAGGCACAGTTTACACCCGACCCGTGATTTCTCTGGATGTGGCAGCGACCGTGCTTTCTCAAGCGGGGCTTACGGTCCCGTCGGAGCTGGATGGCGTCGATCTAATCCCCTATTTAACAGGTGAAAAAAAAGGCGATCCGCACGAGGCACTTTTCTGGCGGTGGGAAGGCCAATCGGCCGTGCGCTCAGGAGATTGGAAATTGCTGCTTGGCGACGAACGCGAATATTTATTTAACCTCGCGGCGGAAGGAGAGCCTAAAAACGTAATTGCAGATCATGCAGACGAAGCAAAGCGACTGCGTGGGCTGTTGGAAACATGGGCTGCCGAGCAGACACCGCCCGGCCTGGAGAAAGCAGGCATGACCTCAGCGGCCAAGGACTATTTCGACTATTACTTGCATGGCGTGGACACCAGGCCCGGACTTAAAACACCGCCTGAGACCCGTACCGCTAAGGAAGAGGAGGAGGAATCCGATAGCGAGCCACGCCCCCGCCTGGGCATCCTGAAAAAGTTCGATCTTAATAAAGACGATAAACTTACTTTCAAAGAATATGTCGGCGATCGCCCCAATCCTCCGATCGATCAGCTCAAAAAACGGTTTCAACGACTAGATACTAATGAAGATGGCTTCCTGGATAAATCTGAAGTGGTATGGTGAGAGTGCGCTTGATTCTAAATCTGCTCGTTCTCACCCAGCTCCTGGCAGCCGCGTCGCACGCCGAAAGTAAACGTCCGAACATTCTACTTATCGTAGCGGACGATCTCGGGTTCTCCGATCTGGGTTGCTACGGCGGTGAGATTCACACCCCAGCTCTGGACCGCCTGGCTAAAGAAGGCGTCCGTTTCGTGGAATACCATGTAAACCCCATGTGCGTGGTCACCCGCACCAGTCTCATGACCGGGCAGACCCATTCGCAATCAGATGAATATCGACGCTCGATTCCCCTCGCCCAGCAAATGCGTGAAGCAGGGTATGCCACGTCCATTTCAGGGAAATGGCATCAACCCGGCCACCCCCTCGATGCTGGGTTCGAGAGATTCTACGGTTTCCTCGAAGGCGAAATCAATAGCTGGACGGGCTTCAACCTCATCCGTGAAGGCCGCGGCCAACCGGGGTCGGTGCCGAAAGGCTGGTATTCCACCGATGCATTCACCGACCACGCTATTCAAAGCATCGATGCAGCATTGGCTTCGAAAAAACCTTTCTTCAGCTATCTCGCATACAATGCTCCTCACTCTCCCTTGCATGCGCCTCGGGAAAACGTTGAGCGATACTACGGCACCTATGATCGCGGCTGGGAAGCGATGCGCCAGGATCGCTATAAGCAAATGCTCGATATGGGAATCATCACCCGTGATTATCACATGAGCCCGGCATTTGCCGAAGCGCGGCGCTGGGAGGAACTCTCTCCTCAGGAGCGCAAAGTAGAGTCGCGCCGCATGGCAGCATATGCCGGAATGGTGGACCGAATGGATGAGAATATAGGTCGGCTCATGCATCACCTCCGGGAGAAAAATGCGCTCGAGGACACGTTAGTAATTTTTTTCTCAGACAATGGCGGCGACTACGGCAATGGGGACATCGCGACATACGACAAACAAATTCCGTGGGACCCAGATTCCTTACCCCACGTAAGCAACGGCTGGGGTCGGCTGAAAAACACTCCGTTTCGCTGGTATAAATCCTCCGCTTTTGAAGGGGGTATTTCATCGCCGCTCATAGTCCGCTGGCCAGATGGCATGGCCGCCAAACCCGGATCGGTGCTGCGTCAACGCACACATGTGAGCGATTGGTACCCCACGCTGTTGGAAATTGTCGGCACCACATATCCGCCTGCAAAGGCGAACACCCCCCTGGCGCCTCTTCATGGTCGCTCGCTGTTGCCGCTTCTAAACAACCCAGAGATGGACGAACCATTTTATCATGATTTTATTTTCTGGGAATACACCGATATCTCCAAAGGATTGGTCGATGACCGATGGAAGATTGTCAGCCTCAATGATGGTCCGTGGTTTTTATTCGACATCGCCCGCGACCCCGCAGAAAGCCGCGATCTAGCGCGGCAACACCCCGAAATTCTCGCTGGACTCGCGGACAAATGGTATCGGTTTGCACGCGAAGCAACCCGCATGCCACCGGGATGGCGCAAACAAGTCGGCCCACCGCAACAAGGCTGGGGACTGCATCGCATGCGGTTGATGATGCCCGTGGTCCGCGCGGACCCCGCCCCGTCAGCCATCGACGTGCCCTTGAAGACAACGATCACATTGGAGTTCACACAACCGGCGGACTTTTCGAAAACAAAAGGTAAAACAATCCGGCTTTACCGCGTGGGACACCCCGAGGCACCCGTCTGGCAGGCCGATCCCGATGCGTCGCATGCGGGTCATGGACAGAAAAAAGTAGTCTTTGATAATCTTCCGCTGTTGCAACCCGACACTTCCTACTACCTGCTTGCGGACATGGGGTGGGTGCGTTTTGGTGACAAGCCGCGCGGACTTCTCAATGATGGAGCCTACTGGTATCGATTTCGCACTGCGCCGTAGAGAAAAGTTAAAACCTTGTAAAGCACCTGGGCTGCAATGTCCCAAAACGTGCCTTACACGATTGCCACATCCACCCCGAGCAGAGAGCCCAGTTTACGCAGCTTGCCTGCGATGTGCCCTACGCCCACCGCGCAGTGGTGCGCAGGCCCGTGTGCGTTCCACTGCTCGACAAATCGCCGTGCCCCGCAGGGGAATCGATACCGACTGTTCGTGTTGCCGATCTCCAGTATCGGCCCCGACACAGATTCCCCTTCGGCGACAAGCAGCTTGAGCCCGCCCTCTGCGTTTTCTACCACGGAAAGCAGCGTCACCGGTCCGTGTTTTACGCTCATCTCCACAGAGAGACCGCGGCCCACTTTTCCATGGTAAACTTCCAAGGGCCTAACCTTCGTTCGGCCTTCTGCAATAGCTATATGCCCCGGACCATCGTGCCCCATCAATACCACATCGGCATCGAAATCCATCGCGTAATATTCCGTGAATGAACCGCCCGCCCCGAAACTATTCATGATCTTCATGGCTTGTGCGTTCTTTACCTCATACTCCCCGGCGACTGGCACACCACGAGCTGTAAGCAAGGAATTACCTAGAATGATGGAGCTGATCGTATCCTCATGTTCCTCACTACCAGTGCCCATGTGGTAATATGCC
Organism: uncultured Chthoniobacteraceae bacterium; assembly: GCA_965365475.1. GTDB lineage: Bacteria > Verrucomicrobiota > Verrucomicrobiia > Chthoniobacterales > CAKUMP01 > CBDUBV01. Next base: position 36,542 of record CBDUBV010000004.1, read on the forward strand.
AGCGAGCCCAGATCGTGCGCTGCCACCAAGCGATCGAGTGCCACCGAGGTGCGTGCTGCACGGGCCAACTCCTCGGGAGAACAACCCTCGGTCACCTCAAACGCGTCGAGAAACATAGCCACCCTCTCGTCGATATCGGAGCTGCTGACCTCCCGGCGCAAGGCAGCAAGTTCCTCCACCTCGACGATCTCCATATGCCCGCCAAACACAGCGCATTGCCGCGTAAGATCAGAATAAATATCGAGCATTCCATTGTAGTAATGACCCATGAGCCCCAGACGATTGTGTTCCATGATATTGGCCACACGTGCCGCCTCCACCCACTCATCGATCTCACGCGCTACGTGTGCATCGCCCTCAAGCATGCCGGTGACTTGGAAAAAGGGGATCCCCGCACGCTGAAACACATTTGCAATCTCCGGCACCGGGCATGCAGCGCAATAGGCAAGCCATTCCCCGGTCATCCGCGTGCGATCACCCATCTTATTAAACGATGCATAATCAATGGCACCAGCGGGTTGTAAGTTCAGCACGATCACAGGCACCTTGGCCCTCCTGACCACCGGAAGCACCGTCGAGGACAATGCGTATGTGGTAACATGGAGAAAAATAATATCCACATCGCCGCGCCTCAACTCATGACCAGCAATCACTGCATGCTCGGGGCTATCGACCAGCCCTACATTCACGACCTCCACGCCGTCGCGCTGAAGAGCGCCGGCAGTGAGAGTGAGATACTCCTGCAAGCGTTGTTGCAACCCTGGAAACTGCGGCCAGTAAGCGTCCAAACCGATTCCGAACAGCCCGACACGAAGAGGAAATGTCTCTTTTTTAAGCATACCCCGCATGGCAGCAGGTTCACCAATCCAAGTCAATGCAGGAAACCATTCCCAATATCCCGAACACATCCCCCCAAAGTGCTCTCACTGGAGCGTCGCTGGACTAAGCTTCTGAATGTCGTGCCTTCAACTCACGGCTCATGTCGTACGCAATCTGTTCGGTGATCGGATAACGCAACACCAGCAGTATAGCCAGGCTAAGCCCGAAGGCTGGAACCACCGCCAGCAGCAGTCGCATCCACATGATCGTGTCCGTCGATTGCGCTGCACCCAGTGCCGCATCGTAACCCGAGAATTTGATAATATATCCTGTGCCAACCAAAGCTACAGCGGCACCTAATTTGAACATCCAGGAATACACAGCGCCAAACATCCCCTGACGGGAAGTGCCCGTTCGCAATTCATCGTAGTCTGCACATTCCGGCAGCATCGCATTGGACAGCATGCCGCCAGCTGTGTAGCCAAAACCCATGATAAAATTCGGCACAATCTGCAGGTAAGGGAGCGCGGGTGTGTAAGCCCACCATTTAAAGAGCGACCCCACTATGGCTACGCAAAAGAAAACAACCAATGTGTGGCGTTTGCCGATGCGGGAGGATGTCATCGTGATGATCGGCACTGCGGTCACGGCACCAATCTGGTAGCCCAGCCCAGCCAGCGCGAACAAACCCGCCGATGCCGGTTGATCGCCTCCGTACACATGGTAAAGATTTACATAAAAACCGAGTTGATTGACCAGCAGCACGCTTAAAAGCGAAACTACGGTGATGCCGCATACCAGGCGAAATGGCCCCACCGAGAGCGTCTGCCGTGCACTGCGGAGCAGCGGCACGCGTGCCTGCTTGGAGACCGCTCTAGCCGCAGAAGGATGTTCCCGAGGAAAAATCGCTCCGATGACTCCAAATATGACTATGCAAATACTCACGCCAAGGGCAGTCCATTTCATGCCTATGATCGGCGTGGCAAACACGGATAGAGTCGCAAACCAAAAAAGACTCTGAGCCACAAAAGAGCCTATGGGCCCGATCAAAGAGCGCCATGCCACAATACGCGTTCGCTCGTGGTAATCGGGGCTCATTTCCATGCCTAACGCAATATAAGGAACCGAAAAAATCGTGAATCCTAAATAAAACAGAAACGTGGTTATTAGCAGCCACCAGAAATAAAATGTATCCGATCTGCCTTCCGGAAACCACCACACCAATGCGAAGAGGAATGCGCCCACCAAGGAGCCGATAAAAACCCATGGACGCCGACGCCCGAACCGACTGCGGGTGTTATCGGTGATGTGTGCCATGAAAGGGTCTGTAAGTGCATCCCACACTCGCGCCAGCGCGGTGACCCAACCGATCATCACCGGCCCGATGCCGAGATTGACATTAAAAATGGGGTTCACCATCTGACTGTAGCCGTTTACCATCAGGCTATAGCTCATCATTCCCACCCCGTAGGCGGCCTTGTCTCGAACAGAAACCTTGTTTTCAGGGTCGGTCTCGTGACGCTGGGGCGAATCAGATTTTTTCATAAGCGGAAGGCTCGGGAGAAAATGCAGTTTTCAGCAATCCTAAGCAATAAGAATCGAATGCATCGCGTGACTTGCTGTCCCCTTCGAGTCGCACGCTAAAAAAAACGCCGCCGGAATATATCTTCCGACGGCGCTGTGTGAAACACACTATAGTTCGTTTTTTAACCTACCGCTGTTTTGTAGTTCTCCGCTACTTGATCCCAATTGATTACGTTCCAGATAGCCTTGAGATAGTCGGGACGCCGGTTCTGATAGTTGAGATAGTAGGCATGTTCCCAGACGTCGATACCGAGAATCGGAGTGCCCGTGACATCGGCGACGCCTTTCATGATAGGCGCATCTTGATTCGGCGTGGAGGTGACTGCCAGCGACTTATCATCTTTGACGATGAGCCACGCCCAGCCGCTCCCGAAGCGGGTTGCTCCGGCTTTTTCCATCTGCTCTTTCAGCGCATCCACCCCACCAAATGCGGAATCGATCGCTTTCGCCAATTCTCCGGAAGGTGCGCCGCCATTGGCTTTGAGCAATTTCCAGAATAGTGTGTGGTTGTAGTGTCCACCGCCGTTATTGCGTACCGCAGTGCGAATGTCCGAAGGGATGCTCTCGAGATCTGCAAGCAACTCCTCGATGCTCTTGTTCTCCAACTCAGGCTTTCCAGAGATCGCATTATTTAGATTGGTCACGTAAGCTTGATGATGCTTGCCATGGTGTATCTCCATGGTTTTTGCGTCGATATGTGGTTCAAGCGCGTTGGTTGAGTAAGGTAATTCAGGTAATGTATGTGCCATAAGACAGGAACCCTATAGCAGAGAACCAAAGTTTTCCACCAGAAATGCGTATTGCCCTGGATGCCCGGCCAAGGTGAAGCTGCGCGAAAAATCTCGTTGATCCTTGTCGCTTCATGCCGCTTACATGACCTGGCAATGAATTGGAAATCTGATCCGTGGTTGTGTGTATGCGATATTGAGCCTTCGTTGCCCGGCTACAACATGGCACTCGACGAGGTGCTGGCAGAAACGATCTGCCAACCTGTTTTGCGCATATACTCCTGGGCTGTGCCATCGGTTACCTTTGGCTATTTTGAACACTACCAATCTGTGCGAACCCGCTGGCCCGGGGTAACCCTCATGCGTCGATGGACAGGTGGCGGTCAGGTCGATCACCGCGCGGATTTTACCTATACCGTGATCCTTCCGGCGATGCACCGCAGTGGGCTTCCCACGGCAAAAGAAAGCTATTGCTGGGTGCACGAGCGGGTGGCACGGGCTTTGCAGCAACTTGGCGTCTCGGCGACGCTGGCTTCCGCGGAGACTTTTGCACCCGATGGTCCCTGCTTTGTCAAGCCCGTGGAAGCGGACGTCATGGTCGGTCCGATGAAAGTGGCCGGTGCAGCCCAGCGCCGCACCCGCACTGCGTTGCTGCACCAAGGCAGCATACAAGGCTTAACCATTCCCTCCAATTTGCGGCGCACACTCATCGAGCAGTTCACGGTGTCTGAGATTGTCGCGCCGTCGGCCAGCCATCGCAGGGCCGCTGCCAGACTTGCCATCGAAAAATACGACACGCCTTCATGGCTCGAGCGCAGGTAATATACTTCCCCAATATGCCACTTGCGGGCTGCTGGGGTTTGTGATGCAGTCTCCGGCCATGACAGAGATCACGTTATCGGCTTCCCACGACGCCATGCAACAGGCGGCGCTCACGCGGAATCCACTGAAAAAACTTTATTTTTGGACGCTCCATTGGGCAGACACCCGCTATGCTCTGCCCGCGCTTTTTATCATCTCCTTCGCAGAATCCTCGCTGTTCCCCATCCCTCCCGACATCCTGCTCATGGCGATGTGTTTCGCCAACCCGAAGAAATGGCTCAGCTACGGATTGGTCTGCACGACCGCGAGCGTGCTCGGGGGCGTGCTCGGATGGTATATCGGGTTCGGCTTCTGGGGGGCAACGCAGGATTTTTTCTACAATGTGATTCCGGGTTTCACCGCAGAGAAATTTGCAAAAGTGGAACTGCTGTATCAGAACAACGCGTTCATCTCGATCTTCACTGCGGCGTTCACACCCATTCCCTATAAAGTGTTCACCATCGCTGCCGGCGTATGCCACGTGGGAATTCCAGTCCTGGTTGTCGCTTCGATATTTGGGCGCGGACTGCGTTTCTTTGCCGTCGCGCTGCTCATCCGCGGCTTCGGTGTCCGGATAAAACCTTTCCTGGAAAAACATTTTGAGTGGGCGGTGGCGCTTGTGACGCTGGTGGGTATTTTGGGATTTGTTGCTGTGAAATTTCTCAGGTAAAGGGCACCGTCTGAATGCAGATTCCACCGAAAGTCAGCGAAGGTCTCAGCAAATCTCTGCATGTGGGCAGCGGGCGCGCCGCACATGCATTGGCCACACTGCGCAACATGCTGTTTGCGGGAATCGTGGTGGCCATCCCTATCGTCGTTACCATCTGGGTTATCAATCTCGCCTACAATACGATCGCAGGAATTAGCCGCCCGTTTTTGACCCGCGTGGGTATTGATTTTCCCGGCATCAGCTTCGTCATCACTCTGCTGCTGCTGTTACTGCTGGGGTTCATGGCGACGAATGTCCTCGGACGCAGAGTTCTGGAAATGACTGAACAGTTTCTACTTCGCGTGCCTTTGGTGGCCACGATCTACGGCTCGGTAAAGCAGATCATCGAGTCGATAAAACGCTTCGGTGGCGGTGCAAATTTCAAGCGTGTGGTCTATGTGGAATACCCCGTGGCTTCGCACTATATGTTGGGCTTTGTGACGGGGCGGCACTATAGCAAAGAAGACGGGCGCGATGTGACCACCGTATTTCTTCCCACTGCGCCGAATCCCATGACGGGCTTTGTTTTAATCGTGGACACGGATAAAGTCCTTGAAAGCAATCTCACCCTGGAGGAAGCCACTAAAATGATCCTCACCGCCGGCCTGGTAGGTCCGGCTCATACCAAACCTAACCTTTCCGATACTCAATGAAAATTCAGCGTGCGTTAATTTCCGTTTCCGACAAGACCGGCCTCGTGCCATTTGCTAAAAGCCTGGCCGAAGCCGGGATCGAGATCATTTCGACTGGGGGGACGGCGGGGTTGCTAAAAAAAGAAGGTATCCCCGTAATCGAGATTTCCGAATACACAGGATTCCCCGAGATGCTCGATGGCCGCGTGAAAACGTTGCATCCGCTGGTGCATGGCGGGTTGTTGTATGTGCGAGGAAATGCAGAGCATGAAGAGCAGACGGCGAAACACGGCATCCAACCGATCGATCTGGTGGTGGTGAATCTGTATCCCTTCGAGGCCACGATTGCCCGTGAGGGCGTGACACACGAGGAAGCAATCGAGCAGATCGACATCGGCGGTCCTTCGATGCTGCGCAGTGCGTCCAAGAACTACCGGTCGGTGACTGTGGTGGTGGACCCGGCCGACTACGATGCGGTATCGGAATCCATCCGCGATAACGAAGGCAATACCACGATGAAACTGCGCGAGCGGCTGGCGATAAAAGTCTTCGTCGCGACATCGCGATACGATTGCGCCATCGCCGCATATCTTAATCGGGAACAGGAAAGCGGGAGTTCATTTTCCATCTCTCTGCCGCTAAGCATGGGGCTGCGATACGGCGAGAATCCGCACCAGAAAGCGGCGTTGTATGGTGGGTTCAACGATCACTTCGAAAAGCTGCATGGCAAGGAACTGTCGTTTAACAACATCTTGGATATCACGGCGGCCACGGATTTGATTGATGAATTTCAAGAACCTACCGTGGCGATTTTGAAACACACGAACCCGTGCGGCGTGGCGTCGCATGCAGATTTGCGCGAAGCCTGGGAGCATGCGTTTGCCACGGACAAGCAGGCTCCGTTCGGTGGAATCATCATTTGCAACCGGCCGCTGACTTTGTCGCTGGCGCGGGCGATCAGTGAGATTTTCAGTGAGGTGATTATTGCACCGGAGTTCGAGGCGGATGCCCGAGCTTTATTGCAGAAAAAGAAGAATCTTCGGCTCATGAAACGTCTCAGTGCGGAGGAAGGCGAGTGGGGCGGCAAGGACATGCGCTCGGTGCGAGGCGGAATACTGGTGCAGGATAAAGACCGCGAGAACCTGAGCGATCTGGAGAGCAAGGTGGTGACCAAACGTCCGCCCACGCGCGAAGAGATGCAGACCATGCAATTCGGTTGGAAAGTGGTGAAGCATGTGAAGAGCAATGCCATCGTGTATGTGACTCACGGACGCACGCTGGGGATAGGTGCCGGGCAGATGTCGCGTGTGGATTCCTCGCGCATCGCCATCTGGAAAGCGGGGGAAGCGGGGCTTTCGTTGAAAGGAAGCATCGTGGCGAGCGATGCGTTTTTTCCATTCGCGGATGGGTTGATCGCTGCTGCTGAGGCGGGCGCAGTCGGTGTGGTGCAGCCGGGTGGCTCTGTGCGGGATGAGGAAGTGATCCAGGCAGCGGACCAGCGTGGCATGTCGATGATCTTTACCGGTGTCCGCCATTTCAAACATTGATGCAGCTTGGTGTAAACATCGACCATGTGGCCACGCTGCGGCAGGCGCGATACGCGCGCATGCAGGGCCACGCGAATGTGGAGCCAGACATTCTGCAGGCAGCATCTGCATGTGAACGCGCAGGCGCGCACGGCATCACTGTGCATTTGCGCGATGATGCGCGGCACATCCAGCGGGCGGATGTGGAGCGCTTGCGTGCGAGCGTGATGAGCAAGCTGAATCTTGAGATCGGCAACACGCCTGGGGCAGTGGCGGCGGCTTTGGAAATCCTGCCCGACGATGTATGCATGGTGCCCGAGAATCGGATGGAGGTGACGACCGAGGGCGGATTGGATGTGGTGGACGCGGGAGAAGCTTTGGCGCGCTCGGTGGATCGGCTGCATGCCGCCGGGATTCGGGTAAGTTTATTTATCGATCCGGAAGCAGCGCAGATCGAGGCGGCAGCGCGGCTCGGGGTGGAGATGGTCGAGTTGCACACGGGTGCTTTTGCAAATGAATCGCGGGAACAAATGCGGGAGTTGCAACGCCTGCACCAGGCTGCTGTGCTCGCGCACCGGATGGGTCTGCAGGTGAATGCCGGGCACGGGATCAACTACTCCAACATCGCATTGATTCGATCACTCCCACATGTGGTGGAGTTGAATATTGGGCACGCGATCGTGTGCCGGGCGCTGTTTTGCGGGCTTGAGCAGGCGGTGCGTGAGATGCTGGCGGCGATGAATGCGGAGTGAACTTTATTCTGACGCCGCGCGGCGGAGAAGTTTGTCGCGGACGCCGAAGAATTCCGGGTTTTCGACGCGGGATAGATATTGAGCTGCGGCTTCTTTGTCTCCGAGCTTGAGAGAGACCCGGGCGAGATTCAGCCAGCCGTAATCCTTGGCGGGCATCAGATTGGTGGCATGCTCCCAGGCTGCGCGGGCTGCTGCCCAATCCGGGTGTTGCAGCATGTAGAAGGTCTCGGCGTAATCGCGAGCGGCATCGAGATTTGCGGGTTCGAGCTGCACGGCTTTTTGATAATGTGACAGGCTTTGCAAAAGAACCGCCTCGCTGTCGGCACCAAATTGCCCGTGCAGCTCGTGGCGAAAAAGTGCGAGCACGGTGGCCAGGTCGCGATGGAATTGCGCATTGTCCGGTGCGGAAACCAGTGCGCGAGCGAAGTAATCGGCGGCCCTCGGAGCATCGCCTTCGTAGTTCAATATGAAACCGCCAAGACGGCTGAGTGCATCGGCATGCTCGGGCGCGAGCCGCAATGCCGTGCGCCACTGCGCCAGTGCGGATGGTTGATTTTTTAGATCAAAAAAATAATCGCCATAGGCCACTCGGATGTCGGGATGGTTAGGGTAGGTCGCTACAAGCTGTTGGTAAGCCTGCTCGATGGCTGCGGCGTCGGGCTCTGGCAAGGCCTGGAGGAGCTGAACCGCGAGCAGTGCTTTCTCCGGGCTATCGGATGGAGCAGACTCAGCTTTGCACAGCGTAGCGGCTGCAAAAAACATGAGCAGGAGGAATTTCATTGAAGGCATACTTGCGACTGCACAAAGTGCGATTACTATAGCACATTCATGTTTTCACTCACCAGACAGGAACGCCAACTTGTTGTGCTCGTAGTGGTGGCGTTGCTTATCGGAACAGCCGTCAAACAGTGGCGCTCTGCACAGCGCATGGAGACGGCGGCGAAGGATTTGGTAGTGGAAACTCAGGAGTAATCATTTTTTAACTATGCAGAAAATTGGATTTGAAGAAGCTGTCGAAGTGTTGGTGGATAAAAACCCCAACTACGATCGCGAGGCTTACTCGTTCATACGCGATGCGCTCGATGCCACGGTGAAAAAATTGAAGGGCGAGAAAACCACCGGTTCAAAGCATGTCACTCCTGCTCAACTGCTGGAGGGTGTAAAAGACTACGCACTCAAGGAGTATGGTCCGATGGCGTGGACAGTGCTCAGTTTCTGGGGGCTGCACAGCTCGCGCGATGTGGGCTTTATTGTGTTCAACCTGATCGAGGCGGGTGTATTCGGTAAAACTGAGTCTGACCGCCTCGAAGATTTTGAAAATGGATTTGATTTCCATGAGGCTTTTGTCGCGCCCTTTCTTCCTGCGGGCAAAACAGCCGTCTCTGATGATAGCGTATGAAAACCCTACTATATATGATGATGCTTTCTTCTCTTGTATCCGCCTCGCCCATGGCTCGTGGCATCAATGTTCCGGAACTGGATGCGCGGGTGACGGTGCTTCCCAATGGCCTCACTATCATCATCCGCGAAGATCGCAGCGCGCCCGTGGCCAGCGTGCAGGCCTGGAATCCCTCGGGCAGCATCCATGAGGCGGAATGGCTGGGCGCAGGGTTGTCGCACATCCTGGAGCACATGCTTTTCAAAGGTACCGAGAAGCGGACCACGGCGGATATCGTGGGGGAAATCCAGCGTGAGGGTGGCTATGTGAATGCATATACTTCCTTCGACCGCACGGTCTATTACATCGACGTGCCCAAGGAAGGTGTTGCCACGGCATTGGATGTTCTGGCCGACGCCATGATGAACTCCACCTTGCCGGAAGATGAATACGTGAAGGAACAGGAAGTGATCCGACGCGAATTTGCCATGGGCATGGACAGCCCCGAGCGCGTGGGACAGAAGCTGCTTTTCGCCACCGCTTACCAGCAGCATCCATATCGCGAGCCGGTCATCGGGCACTTGGATATCTACAACCGGCTCACTCGCAATGATGTGTTGAACTACTACAAAAAACGGTACGTTCCGAACAATTTGTTTTTTGTGGTCGTGGGCGATGTGGATGCCGACGCGGTTGAAAAACAGTTGCGGGAATATTTTGAAAAATATCCCCGGCAAGCTGTGGAACCTGTGCTGTGGCCAGGTGAACCGCTCCAGACCGGACGCCGCACACAGCATCAGGAGTTCCCCACGGAAGTGAGCCGACTCATGATGGCGTGGCATATACCTTCGCTGACGCATCCCAATGTTCCAGCTCTGGACTTGCTTTCCAACATCCTGGGCAGCGGACGCAGCTCCCGAATGTATGAACAAATCCGTGACAGGAAGGGGCTGGCTCATTCCATCAGCGCGTTTTCTTATACTCCCGGCGAGACCGGGCTCTTTGGAGTAAGCGCGATGTGCGATCCTGACAAACGCGACCGGGTCGAGGCCGAGGTCCTGGAAATAATTTCGGAAGTTGCGAAAGGGGGAGTGACTGAGGAAGAACTCGAGAAAGCACGGCGACAGTTGCTTCATTCTCATTTGGAATCGTTGACATCCATGTCAGGACAGGCCTCCGATCTGGGCAGCAGTTGGTTGCTGGTGCGAGACCTGAATTTCACCAAGACGTATCTGGACGCGGTGCAGCGCGTGACCACGGAGGATGTGCGGCGGGTCGCAGCGGAATATCTCAAGGACACTTCGCTGTCGGTGACATCGCTCAATCCGCCTGGGACTTTGCAGAAGCAGGAGAAAGTCACCGACAAGCAGGGAGAATATCCGATCAGCAAATTTGAAGGCCCGAATGGACTCCCCGTGTTGGTCCGTGAAGATCCCCGGTTGCCACTGATCTCGTTGCAGATGGTGTTCCGCGGCGGTGTGCTGGCGGAGACTGCCAAGACCAATGGCATCTCGCAATTGCTCTCTTCGATGTTGCTCAAAGGCACGACAACCCGTTCCACATCGGATATTGCAAACCGCATTGAATCTGTCGGAGGAAGTATCACATCTAGCTCGGGACGAAATAGCTTCAGTGTTGCCATCGAATGCCTGGAGCCGGACCTGGAACTCGCCATGGAGTTGCTGGCGGATGTGGTGCTCAATCCTTCCTTCCCGCAAGAAGCGTTGGATGTGGAAAAAAACACACATGTGGCTGCGATCAAAGCCAAGCAGGATCAAATCATGGCAGTTGCTGGCGATGTGATGCGCGAAGCTTTATTTTCCGGGCATCCATATGCACTCGACCCGCTGGGCACCGTGGCGACTGTGAAAAGCTTTGGCCGCGAGGATTTAAACACATTTCACCGAAAACAAGTCGCTGCCGATGCCGCTGTGCTGGCTGTGTTTGGCAGCGTGAAGCAGGACACTGTCGCTGCACTGGTGAAGAAGCATTTCGGATCGCTCGCCGCCAGAAGCGAGGCGGACAAAGCTGGTCCTCCGACACCGCTGGCTGACAGCACCGAGACGACCAAACTCATGGAGAAAAACCAGGCAGTGATGCTGGTAGGCTATCAGAGCGTGGCTTTAGACAATCCAGATCGCTATGCTCTGGAACTGGTGAGCGAGGCTGGAAGCGATATGGGTTCGCGCTTTTTCCGGCGCATACGTGAAGAACTCGGACTCGCATATTACGTGGGGTCTCAGATGACGGCTGGTCCTGTGCCGGGCAGTTTTGTATTCTATGTGGGAACGGACCCGGCCAAAATCGATCAGGTAAAAAGCGTGCTGCTAAAAGAAATCCAGCAATTGGCCACCGATGGGCTTACCGAGAAAGAACTGCTTACCGCTCGCAAGAAAATGGTAGGGCAGGCATTGATCGGGCTTCAGAGCAACAGCACCTACGCGCAGCTTGCATCCTTGGATGAACTGTATGGTCTGGGCTACGATCACGTGCAGAAAATGCCGAAGCTCATCGACCAAGTGAGCTTGGAAGACATTCGTCGAGCATGCGCAAAATATTTTCTAAACCAGCCTTATGTACAAGCATTGGTCAGCCCGCCAGTAGCAGCAGGGGATGAAAAGACCGACAATTGACGCCGCCATCCTGCCCTCGGCGTCGTTGAGGTGGTTATAAGGTGTTCGGATAACGCGAAGAAAGGAACCACAGATGGACACAGATGGACACAGATGGACACAGATGTTTGGAGGAGAGGAATAGGGGATGGCATCTGGGCAAAAACATCACAAAAATCATCTGTGTAAATCTGTGTCCATCCGTGGTTTAAATTTAAAACCATGAACCTACGCGAAGATACGTTTTTATATAAGGAAGAGAGCCACCGAATTATTGGATGCGCGTTTGAAGTGCTGAACACGCTTGGCCACGGTTTGCTGGAGAAGCCGTATGAGAACGCATTGGTGGTTGAGTTTCAACAACAGGGAATCCCTTATTCCAAACAACCAAGATTTCCGGTGATCTATAAATCAGTCCATGTCGGTGAATATATTCCTGACCTGATTGTTTTTGATAAAATTATCGTGGATGCCAAAACCGTTGAAAAAATCGGAAACACCGAAAAAGCCCAAATGATCAACTACCTCAAAATCACAGGTCTGCGCGTCGGTCTGACCCTCAACTTCAAACATGCCAAACTCGAATGGGAACGCATCGCGCTGTAAAAACCATCTGTGTCCATCCGTGTCCATCTGTGGTTAAAAATTGGGCGAGGATATTGAGATGCATCTTACTTCCCTATTCTCACCTGCAGCAGCGGCCAGATCGTTGGCATGCGGCGCTGTCAGGATTTATCTCAACCAGACTTATACTAAATTCGGCAAAATGACTGAACTACATATCGATAGTAGCACGCGCGAGATTCGCTTGAGTGCTGAACTCGTGGGCGAAGATCAACCGCTGGATGCCACGGTGCGCTACGACGTGGTGGAGGAAGGCGACAAGACTTTTATCGTCCCGCTGCAAGTGACCACCTCGCGCCAATGGCTCACCCTGCTTGCTGATGAAATGATTCGCAAACAACCGGTGCGCATCGAGGTGCCAGCCGGGATAGCGGCGACCGCATTGCGCATCCTTAAAATCTAACAGCGGCGGAAAGCTTCCAGATAGCGCTCGACTTTGGCAATGACAGTCTCCGCCACGAATGGGTAATCGAGACAATCCGTCGCTCCGATTTCGAACACTGCTCCGCGAAGCTCCGTGTCGTGCACGCGGGTGATCACGAGAATCTGCGAGCCCTCGGGAAGGTCCATTTTTTTGAGTTCATACACCTCGGTGACCACATCGAGTATGATGATGCAAGGGAAGGTGAATTCCACGAGTTTCTCTCGCTCTGTGATCAGCAGCAGGCTGGAGTAATAGTCTCGCAAAATCTTTTCCAGTTCCGCCGAAATCGTCAGGTCTTCAATAAAAAGAGCCACGCGCGGCATGGCTTCGATGCTGGACGAAACAGTTGTCATGGCGGCACTGTAGCGTGCTGAGCTACTAAATTCCGCATAAATTTTTTTACAAAAACACGGCGGGCTGGATGTGGCGGTGCGACTGACAAGTGTGGCGGACACGAAACAATACTACCGATGACACAAGAAAATAATACCATGAGGCTCGGGGCTGCATTAACGGACGATGGGGTTCACTATCGCGTATGGGCGCCGGATCACCAATCGATGCGGGTGGCGGTGCGCTCTCGCGAGGAATCCACCTGGACGAGGTTTGTGGACCTTGTCCGTGATGATGCGGGGTATTTCTCCGGGTTCGATATGGAAGGACGGAGTGGCGATATTTACGTTTATGTGTTGCCGGAGGGGAAGGAGCTTCCGGACCCGGCTTCGCGCCAGCAGTGGAAAGATGTTCATGGCCCATCTGTTGTGGTGGATTCTCGATTCGATTGGACCGACAGCCACTGGCAGCGGCCGGCATTTCGCGACCTTGTTATTTATGAGATGCATGTAGGGACGTTTACCAGCGCGGGGACCTTTGCAAGTGCGTGCGCCAAGCTGCCTCATCTGCGAGACCTCGGAGTGAATGCTGTCGAGCTGATGCCAATCGCGGATCATCCCGGGCAACGGAGCTGGGGATACGACGGTGTCTTGATATATGCTCCCGCTGCATGTCTGGGAAGGCCGGAGGATTTGCGGGAGTTTGTGGACCAGGCGCATGCGCATGGCATCGCGGTCATTCTGGATGTGGTGTACAACCATTTTGGACCTGCGGGAAATTATCTCGGACTCTACAGCAAAAATTATTTCAACCCAAAACATCAAACCCCCTGGGGCGATGGATTCAACTTCGACTCGTCCGCGAGTGCGCCCGTGCGGGATTTTTTTATCCGCAATCCGATTTATTGGATGGAGGAATTTCACATTGATGGATTCCGCATGGATGCGACACATGCCATCGTGGACCACTCGCCGGTGCATGTGCTGGCTGAGATGACCGAGGCAGTGAGGGCGCGTGGGTGCTACGCCATCGCGGAGGACGAAGCCAACAGCCGCCAGTTGCTACTCCCCATGCAGGATGGCGGTCTCGGATTCCACGCGGTCTGGGCGGATGATTTCCATCACACTGCTCGCGTAGCGGTGTCTGGCGAACGGCATTCTTATTTTGCGGAGTTCACTGGCACCATGGAAGAAGTGCTGACTGCGCTGCGGGATGGATGGGTGTATAGCGGACAACTACGCAGCGACGGCAAGCCGCGCGGTTCGCTTTGCAGCGATCTACCCCCGGAGCAATTTGTGCATTGCATTTCCAACCACGATCAGGTCGGGAATCGTGCACTGGGCGAGCGGTTGTCCGAGCTGATCGAGCCGGATGCGTATCGCGCCATGTCGGTCCTGCTTTGTCTGAGCCCTTACACGCCAATGCTTTTCATGGGCCAGGAATGGGCAGCATCCACGCCATTTTTGTATTTCACCGATCATGAGGAAATGCTGGGAGCTGCGATCACGGCTGGGAGGCGCAAAGAGTTTGCTGCGTTTCCTGCATTCAGCGATCCGAAAGTCCGCAGCACAATTCCAGATCCGCAAAGCGTAGATACGTTTATGCGTTCCAAATTGATCTGGGAGGAGACATCGCACCTGCCGCACAAGCAAACCTTGGAACTATACCGGCACAGCCTCGCGATTCGTCGCACCATCACCGCCTTGCGTCCCACATCGCGAGAAGCCTGGCGGGTGGTGCAACTCGAGGGTGGCATGGGCGGGATACATTATCAGGCCGCCGATGAAGAGTTTATGTTAGCGTTTGATCTCACGGGCAAACACACCGGACATTGGCAGCGTGGTTGGCACGTTATCGTCAGCTCGGAAGATTGCCGGTTTGGCGGGAGCGGGCGGGAATGCTATGACAGAACGACAGGCGAAATTGTTTTCCCCTGTCGAGGCACCATACTATTTCGCAAGAACAACACGTGAGGAAAAGATACTGCTTAGACACTTGAGGCAGATTTCCACAACACGCAGAACGGCAACTCTTTCAATACTTCCTCCAATTTCAGCAACTTCGAATCCGCATGAATTCTGCTGCCTGTAAGCAGGTCGGTCCACGTGCCATTCAACTCAGGGTCGAGCGCGAGAGCAGTGTCACCCCAATTTGCGGGCACGGAACCGGTGCCGAGATTGCTCACACACCGGCTTGTTACCACCAGCATTTTCTCATTCTTATACGATCGAACGAATGCGACCGCATTGTCAGCGCGACGGCCAAAAGTCTCCAGACCTTCGTAGTCCGCATGCGCAAAAAACTCGGAGTTTGACCGGCGATGGCGCAATAGCCGCGCAAGCAGCGCCAATTTTATGCCGCCGCTTTTCCAGTCATCGCGCAGCTCAGCTATTGGTTTTGAGACTGATTCTTTCAGCATCTGACGACGCAGTGCATAGTCAACAGGCCGACGATTATCGGGATCGACAAGGCTGAAATCCCACAGCTCTGTGCCTTGATACGTATCCGGCACACCCGGCACTGTGCATTTCAATATGGTCTGGGAAAGTGAGTTCCACATCCCAAGCCAATGTGTCTTTTCGACAAATGCTCCAATCGCTTTGCGGAATGCTTTGCCTGTCTTGGCATCAAGAATGCGTTGCACGAATTCCGTAACCGCTTGCTCCCATTCTGCATTCGGCTCAGTCCAGCTACTGTTTACTTTGCCCTCCTTTAGTGCTTTGAGCATGTAGTCCTGAATGCGTTCCACATACGTCTTCCACTGCTCGGGATCCTGCGGATGCAATGGCCAGGTTCCTACCAGCGTTTGGTAGAGCAAATACTCCTCATTGGCGGATGGTGCGAACTCGTCCGCAACCAGCGTGCGGTGTTGTTTATTTAGTCTCTGCCAGCGATGCACCGATTTATGCCACTCACCGGCAAGCTCCGAGATCGTCAGCATACGCATGCGAGTGTCTTCACTACGCTTGGTGTCGTGCGTGGACGTCGCCAACATGGAATGCGGAAATGACATGCACCGACTTTTGTTCAACCGATGAAAGTCTCCTGCCGACAAACCAATATGCCCTGGGTTACCCCCGACCTCGTTCAAGGCCACCAGGCGATGATACAAATAAAGTGCAGTATCTTCGAGACCCTTGGCAGTCACGGGGCTTGTGAACTGCTGGAAGCGCATGACGAAGCGTAAATGCTGTGCAGTTTCAGCCGCAGATAGATTCTCAGGAAACTTCAACAGCAGTAGATTCCGGAGAAAATCAAAAACCGGTTTATCGATCGACGGGTTTCGTCTGCGCGCCGCAGATACCGCTTTCAAAATCGCTTTTTGGTCTGCCTCGCTTAACGCAAACTTTTCGGATGCATACGTGCGATACACCGGGAAGCAGGCCGCCACTTCACGGATTGCTTTGGTGAGAACATTGCGCGTGAAATCGCGGAACAGCCGATGCTTTTCACTGAGCCGGTCGAGGTCGCGCCCGAGGGATGCAAGCTCGCTGGCAAATGAGAATTCCATTACTTGCAGCTTCTTCTCATAGACCAGGTCTGCAAACTTCTCGGAGTTGCCCGTGAATGTCTCGTAGGTGCGAGTGAGTCGGGCCGAGGCCTGTGCATCGGCAAGGAGATGCACGACATGGTTTGCGAACTCGTAGCCTGTGGTTCCATGTACCGGCCACGTCTCGGGCAATGACTCATCCGCAGCCTCAAGGATTTTTTCGACCACCAGATAGATGTTGTTGTCATCGACCATGCCGCCGTCGGGCACCGCGCGTTGCTGGAGTTGTTCGAGGTAACCACGCGGATCCCACAACCCGTCCACATGATCTATGCGCAATCCGGTGATGTAGCCTTTGCGCAGCCAATCGAGCACCATCCGGTGGGCTTCCTCGAAGACTTCTTCTTTCTCAACGCGAATGGCTGCGAGGGTGTTGATATCAAAGAATCTGCGGTAGTTGATTTCTTCAGCAGCAGCTCGCCAGTAGCATAGCCGATATGCCTGCTCCTCTAGCAGCTCATGCAAACGGTCAAACGATTCTGGCTGGCCGACCACGCCTTGAAGTTCTTTTAGGCGCGTCTGGACAGCATCACGGAGATCGGGTGTGTCGCGCAGTAGTGCGGCAAGTTGTTTCTTGGCGGTGACTTTGTCGCCCGATTGAAATGCGCTCAGGCATCGAGCGAAAGCATCGCTGACATTGCTGCTCTGTTGCGAGGCCAGGTCCTGCAGAAACGGCACCATGCTCGCGCCGTTGATTGGTATGCGCGTATCGAAATATTGCAAATGGAAGCCGCCCTGCTCGCAGATCAGTTGAAACTCGCCCTTCTCCAGCACCACGCCATAGCGATCTCCGAGTATCGGAAGCAGCAGTTTCTCTTCCATGGCTTTTTTACCGGGATACCAATCGATGTCGAAATAATCCGCGTAGGGTGATGCCAGGCCGTCTTCGAGAACCTCCATCCACCAGGCGTTCAACGACTCGCTGACGCCCATGTGGTTGGGCACAAAATCGAGCACCATGCCCATGTTGCGTCCCCGCAACTCGCCTACCAGACGCCGCAAATCGGCGGAATCGCCGACATCGGGGTTGAGACGATTGTGGTTCGCCACGTCGTAACCGTGCGTGCTATCCACACCGGCTTGAAAAAATGGAGAAGCGTAAATATCGCTGATGCCAAGCTCGTCGAGATAACCGACAAGCTCTATTGCATCGTGGAATGTAAACTTCGAATTGAATTGCAACCGATATGTGGCTGAAGGAATGCGTGGAGTCATTTCACAGTTTTTTTGATGCCGTGTCTTAAAACCACCATGGACCGCGGTGCCACGCGGATGGTTCCTTGCGAGGGAAGATGAGGTCCGCCTTGAATAAACCCGCTCTCCTCAAATGTGTTGATGACCACAGTCCATCCGGCCCGGGTTCCAGCAATTCGCGGCAGCTTGAACGCCACTTCCTCATAGTGCTCGTTGAACATCAGCGCAAATGTATCGTCCGTGATAGGACGTCCTTTCCGATCACGAATTTCGTCCGTCTGCCCGCTCAATAGAACGCAGAGGCTCCCGGTGTCGCCACTGTTCCATTCCTCGTCGGACATTTCCTTCCCATCCGGTCGCACCCACATGATGTCCTTGATTCCCATGCCTCGAATCGGGCGGCCCTGGAAAAATTTCGGGCGTCGGAACACAGGATGATCTTTGCGAAACTGAATCAGTTGCTTGACAAACGTGCGCAACGATTCGCCTTCACCGTCGTGCTTCCACGGAAACCAGCTTAACTCGTTGTCCTGGCAGTAGGCGTTGTTGTTGCCGGCTTGAGACCGCGCAAATTCATCGCCACCATTGATCATTGGCACGCCCTGTGAAAGAAGCAATGTCGCAAAGAAATTGCGTAACTGCCGCCGCCGCAGTGCCTTGATTTCAGGGTCGTCAGTGTCCCCTTCCGCCCCGCAATTCCAGGAGTGATTGTTATTATCGCCGTCGTTGTTTCCTTCCTGGTTGGCTTCATTGTGTTTGTCGTTGTAGCTGACCAGGTCGTGCAGGGTGAACCCGTCGTGTGCGGTAATGAAGTTAATACTCGCGTAAGGGCGTTTGCCATCGTGCTGATACAGATCGGAACTTCCCGTGATGCGCGATGCGAACTCAGCCACCAGCCCTTGATCGCCTTTCCAATAGCTTCGGATGCAATCCCGGTATTTCCCATTCCACTCGGTCCAGAGCACGGGAAAATTGCCAACCTGATAGCCGCCGTCGCCCACATCCCAGGGCTCCGCGATGAGTTTTACACGAGAGATCACCGGGTCCTGATGGATGATGTCGAAGAAGGCGGAAAGCCGGTTCACCTCGTGCAATTCCCGCGCAAGTGTGGACGCGAGATCGAACCGGAATCCGTCGATATGCATCTCTGTCACCCAATACCGGAGGCTGTCCATGATGAGCTGCAAAGCACGAGGATGCATCATATTCAGCGAATTGCCGCAGCCGGTGTAGTCCATATAGTAGCGACGATTGTCGGGCACGGTGCGGTAGTATGCCTGGTTATCGATGCCGCGAAAACACAGGGTCGGCCCCATGTGGTTGCCTTCGCCGGTGTGGTTATAGACCACATCGAGGATCACCTCCAGGCCGGCGGCGTGGAGATTTTTCACCATCTGTTTGAACTCCCGGACTTGCTCACCAAATGTGCCGGAGGAAGCATAGGCGCTGTGCGGAGCGAAGAACCCGATGGAGTTGTAGCCCCAATAATTTGTGAGGCCTTTCTGCTCGAGATAATCGTCGTTTACAAATTGATGCACCGGCAGAAGTTCCACGGACGTGATGCCCAGGTCGTGAAAGTACTCGATGGCTTTATCGCTTCCGAGCGCGGCGTAGCTGCCGCGCAGATGCTCGGGAATGTCCGGATGCAGCTTGGAGAATCCTTTTACATGCACTTCGTAAATGATGGACTCGTGCATGGGAATCTCGGGTCGCCGATCATCGCCCCACTCGAACTGATCATCGACGACGACAGAGCGCGGCATGCATGGGGAGTTGTCCAGATGGTTTTTGCTCAGGTCCGGATCGCTGCCGCCGAAGTTGTAAGCGAACATCTCCGGTCCCCATTTCACCAGCCCGCTTATCGCTTTTGCATACGGGTCGAGGAGTAGTTTGTTTTCGTTAAAACGATGTCCGTTGTGCGGGTCCCACGGGCCCCAAACACGATAGCCATATAGCTGCCCGTGGGTAACGCCGGGGACAAAGCAATGCCAGACGTGATCTGTCTGCTCCACCATGCGAATGCGCACGGATGATTGCCATTCCTCAGCCTGTCCATAAAGACAAAGCTCCACGCCGTGGGCGTTCTCGGAGAACAACGCAAAATTGGTGCCTTCCCTGGTAACTGTCGCCCCCAACGGATATGATTTCCCAACCCAAATTCCTTCTTCCGGTAATTTTAACATATAGTGTGTATCACTGCCCCAAAGCTCGCGCTTCACGAATAAGTTCGCCTGCAGCCCGCAGCGGGATTGCCACAAGATCAGGACGGTAACTCAATTCGTAGCCTACCTCGTAGAGCGCCTTATCAATGAGAAAAATTTGTAAGAGAAAACTCATATCCTCCTTGCCCACCGGCTGAAAGCCTTTCTCTTCCAGAGCTTGATGATAGCCTAAAAGGAAACGCTTGTTCACTTCCTGGTTCCATCTATCTGCCCAAGGTGCCAGCTTCTCACGGTCCGACGCAGTCTGGTGCGAGAGTGCGCTCTCTACGGCGTAGTTAAAGGACCGCATCATCCCGGCCACATCGACAAGGGGCGATTTTTTCAACAGCCGTTCACCAATGCTACGCTTGGGTTCGCCTTCGAAATCGAGAATGACAAAGTCTTTCCCCGTATTGAGCACCTGACCGAGATGATAATCGCCATGGATGCGAATCTTCGCCGCGCTCAATTTACGTTTGAGCAGCATCTCGTAAATGTTCATGAGCGGCTCGATCTGAGCCAGGAGCGTGTCCGCCAGTGTTCGCGTCTCGTTTTTCAAGCTCGACAGCTTGGAGTGAAGTTCGGCCTCAGTGCGGCGTGCGTGGGAGCGCAGACTTTGATACAACGAACGCTGATACATGGTGGAGAATGGTTCCGGCTGAAAACTCGGCGCCTGGATCGAGTTGAGTGCAGCATGGAGTTCACCCGTGCGGATTCCCAACTGCCATGCACGCTCGGAGTAATTCGCGCCGAAAAGTTCTTCGAAATGCTCGTCCGGTGACGCCTCACACGCAGCCATAACCCGCTCGAAATATCGTTCCACCGCGTCCAGCGTGAAACTCCATCCATCCCCCTGCGCTTGCACGAACTCTGTTGCCAGAGCCAGCACAGATGTTTCTCCCTGAGCGGTAAAGAGCAACTCTCCGAGATAGCGCGGCACATTATTGAAGGTAGTCTCTCCAAGGGCACGCAAGACATCCGCATCCGGGTTCGGCCCGGACTCAATCTTGCGGAATAGTTTTAACGCGACTGCATTGTCGAAAACAAAGGAACTGTTGGATTGCTCTGCGGACAACGCGTGCACCGCATCGGCATTGACTTCGGTGTGGCATCCACGTGAGCTAATTTGGTAGCTCTCCCCCTTGAGCCGCTGCCCCTGCTGCATAAACCGTAACAACCCGGATTGAAATTCCGGCTCGCTCGTGGCATCGAGCAGCAGCGCGCCGTTCGAGAAATGAGCAATGATATCGCGCGTGTGCACAGGGCTTTCCGTGGCGATTTTCATGGCCATGAGATAGACCGACGCCGAGCCTTCGGAGAAAGAGACTTCAATTATGAGAATGCGATATGTTTCCAAAAACGGAATGATTTCCGAAAGCTTGATATCGCGGATAGCTCTTTGCTTCCCACCGAACCACCTCGCACCCGGCAGATACGACGGAAGGATGATTTGTTCGATTTCGCGTTGGAGCATTTCGCCCCACTCCGCCTTCCCGTGCAGCTCGGGAGTCTGTGCCTCAGGGACAATCGCGTGGTCTGGAGCAGTGAGATGAAACCAGTAGAAACTATGCGGCCCGAGTGTAAACAGATAAGGCGCCGTAGTAATCTCCGGCAGCATCGACGATCCGAATATCTCACGCGGAATGTGGCCCTCGTAACTGGATAGATCGAGACTCGTGGCCTGCGTGAAACGGGATAAATTTGCCACCACCAGGAGCGTGGATTTTTCATCCTTGCGCAGGAAACTCAGGACACGTGCATTACCGCCGGTCAGAAACTCAATCGTGCCGACAGAAAATGCAGGGAATTGCTGACGGATTTTTAAGATGCGCCGCATCCACCAAAACAGTGAGGACA
>CBDUBV010000005.1:0-57787 GCA_965365475.1 uncultured Chthoniobacteraceae bacterium
TTCTCAGGCATGCTAATTGCGGACCTGATCGCTGGGCACCCGAATGAGTTTGAGAAAGTGTTCTCGCCGGATCGCAAAGCGTATGCGGGAACTTGGGAATACCTT
Source organism: uncultured Chthoniobacteraceae bacterium (assembly GCA_965365475.1). Lineage (GTDB taxonomy): Bacteria > Verrucomicrobiota > Verrucomicrobiia > Chthoniobacterales > CAKUMP01 > CBDUBV01. The sequence continues at coordinate 106 of CBDUBV010000005.1, forward strand.
ATGGAAAACAAAGATTTCCCAACTCTGTTTATTAAAGACCGGCTTGCTAAAACGGAGTCTGTGGAAGATTTACGCAAGGTCAACTGCGGCGCAGTCGTGAAGATGGAAGGAAAGAAGAGGGCTGTGTATCGCGATGCGTCGGGCGCAGAGACAGTGCTTTCGCCTGTGTGTCCCCACATGGGTTGCATTGTGAGCTGGAACGAAGCGGAGAATACGTGGGATTGTCCCTGCCACGGCTCACGCTTTGCGCCCACGGGTGAAGTGCTTAACGGCCCCGCCGAGACTGGCTTGGAACGATGCAATTGAACTCGAGCACGGCTGAAACTGTCGTTGGCATCTAGAGGGGCAAGCTGATAGCTTTCCGGCTTCATGATCGGTGATCATTTATTTTTTCACGGTGTGCCCACGTCACCGCGAAACCAGCAAGTGGCTCGCCCGCAGCGCATAGAGGAAGAGCCTGGTAGTAGCGAGTTTTTTCAATGGCTTTTCGATCAGGGCGGTTTGATTTTTAGCGCATATCGAGTCTCGGCTTTGCAGAGGCGCATTCCCGCATGTCTTCGGCATCTGGGAGTTTCGACTGTGGACGAGGCGCGTGCGCGGATGGAGGCAGAGCCTCAGCTCATCAACTCCACGATAAACATCATTCTGCTCGGGGTGACGGAATTCTACCGGGACCGAACTGTCTTTGATGACCTTGCACGGCTGATCCGCGAGCGAGTCCCGTGCGGAACAGCACTGAGAGTGTGGAGTGCGGCGACCTCCTATGGGCACGAACTTTATACCGTAGCGATCATGCTTGCGGAGTTGGGTTTTCTTGAACACGCGGATCTGTGGGGAACAGATTTACGGGCGGACGCGATCGAGCAGGCGCGGAGTGGTTTGTGCTCGCCGGAATCCATGGGATTTCTGCCCAGCGATTGGAGAAGAAAATATTTCTCCATTCAGGATGGCTATTACCGTGTGGTTCCGGCTTTGCGTGCCCAATTGATGTGGGAGACATCTGATCTTCTTCAAAGTGTTCAACCCGGGCCGTGGGACATAGTGTTGTGGCGGAACATGGCCATATACTTGGAATATTCCGCAGCTCGTCCCATTTGGAATCGGTTGCATCGGGAGATTTCGCATGGTGGAATGCTTGTGACTGGAAAAGCGGAAGCTCCGCCAGCTGACCTTGGCTTTAATAAAATCGCACCATGCATTTACGAGAAAATTTAGCTCTCTCCAAGCCGACGGTCATGACCTCGACTTTGGCTGTGGTTGGCGTGGCTGCCTTGTGGTGCTATGTCCGCCTCGGGGTGTTCCACGATGAGCCGATGCACCTCTCGTTTTTGATCCCGTTATTTATCGTGATTTGGACACGCAGGCATTGGCACATCTGGCTCCTGGTGGTAATATTTGCGCTTACGGCGGTCGTGCAGGTGTTTTGGGTGCTGCCCACTGGAGTGCTTTCTGCTCGAGGAGAAGTGATTTTTTTACTGACCACGCTCCTGAACCTGGTGTTTGGCGCAGCACTTATGGCGATGGTGCTCTTTCTCTTGCAGCGCCTGGAAACGCAAAGTCAGGATTTGAATGCTCAGAACGAAAAGCTGATAAAATTGACTGCAGACTTAAATCATCAATACGAGGAAGCGTGTGCATTGGCGGAGGAATTGACGCAGCAGAATGAGGAGATGGAAGCACAAGCGGAGGAGCTGTCTGCACAGAACGAAGAGCTGCATGACACCAATGCGCGGTTGGGGCGTCGCGAGGAAGTGCTGCAGAATTTGCTGCAATTTTCAGGTTCGCCGGACGATGCGCGGCAGACATTTCAGGAAATCTGTCAGCGGACTTTGATCATCCTTGGCGCACCAGCTGCTGCAGTGGCAATCATCGGGTCGGTGGAGGGGGAGGCTACGATCGTGGATCACGCTAGAGCTGCAAATGCTCCCGCACTGCCGACGGAGTGGACCTTTGACAATAATTTGCTGGACCTTGTGTCCACGGAAAAACGGACAGCGTATGTGTCTGACTTGTTCGAGCGTCCGGACATGGCACCGCCTTTCTCGGCTGACAGCGGTTACCGCTCGCTGATTGCCACGCCAATCAGCATCGGCAATGGCCACCGTTGCGCACTCATCGCGTGCAGCGTGGCCGTGTCGCACTGGAGCGAAGACCAGTTCAAGGTTTTGGAATGGCTTGCCGCGCAATGCGCGATTTTCATGCACTCCCTTCGGCTGCATCAGGCTCTAAGAGAGCGCGCTGCGGAGCTGGAGAAAGCCAATGCTGCCAAGGATCAGTTCTTTGCAATGCTCTCGCATGAATTGCGCACACCACTGACTCCCGTGCTCTCACTGGTCGGCGTGCTCGCGTTGGATGAACGGGTGCCGGAAGATATTCGTGGAGATCTGGAAATGATTCGCCGCAATGTGCGCATTCAAAGTCGGCTTATCGACGATCTGCTCGATCTGGCACGAATCACGCAAAGCAAGATCGAGCTGGAATGGCAGACGCTTTCCATTGCTCATTTGCTCAAGCATTCTTTGCAGATCGTGACACCAGATTTGGATGCCAAAAATCAGGTTCTGGACGTGGAGCTGGACGGGCTGGAGGGCGTGCACGTACGAGCCGACGGAGCGCGGCTGCAGCAGGTATATTGGAATTTATTAAAAAACGCGGTGAAGTTTAGCCCTGTAGGCGCCCACATCACGTTGCGGGCGGAGAAGGACGCTGAGGAGGTAAAGATATCTGTCTCCGATCATGGATGCGGGCTTAAACGCGAAGACGTGGAGAGGATTTTTCTGCCCTTCGAGCAGGTGCACAGCACCAGAGGGCAGAATCATAGCGGGCTGGGGCTGGGGCTGGGGCTGGCGATAGCCAAAGGAATCATTGAGATGCACGGGGGGCGCATCGAGGTGGCATCGGAAGGTGAGGGGAAAGGCAGTTGCTTCACAGTGTGGCTGCCCATCGTGCACGCTGAAGATAAGAACCAAGCTTCTCCAGAGACAATAGTCGCTCGCAGCAGCGGTGTGCTCAACGTGTTGGTCGTCGAGGATCATGTCGATACAGGACTTATTCTTACGCGTGTGTTGCGGTCGATGGGATACAATCCAAGCTATGCAGGGACTGCCACGGAAGCTTACGAGATGTTTACGCAGCATCCGTTTGATCTGATTATCTCGGACCTGGGGTTGCCAGATGAAAGCGGCCTGGAACTCATGCGAAAGATGAAGCTGCTGCGCCCAAGCATCCGAGGCATATGCTTGAGTGGATTTGGGATGGAGGAAGACCGGCAGGCATGTCGCGATGCAGGGTTTCAGGAGCACATCACCAAGCCGGTAGAAATCGCAAGTCTGGACCAGGCGATACAAAGGTTAAGCTACCAGGCGGAAGTGTAGCAATCGCCCGTCGGGAAACTGACGCATTGTGCGATAGCTGGATTTACTGCTTCTTGGCGGCATCCGTGGGAGTGATCATGCGCACAGAGTGATTCTGAAGCAGTTTTACCACATCCAGGGGAGGGCTTGATTCGCTAACTACTGCGTGGAGCCGCCGGGGGTGAATCGTGACACATGCTGAACGATGGCCAAATTTCCTACTATCTAATAGCATAATGCAGCGTCTGGAGATGGCAGCCCAGGCGCGTTTGGCCTCGATCTCAAGCGGATTCGGATCGCTCGGTCCGGCCTCAGCATCGAACGCCGTGGCGCCAAGAAAACACACATCTGCAGAGAGGCTGCTTATCTCCCGGAGCGTGTGAGGACCGGTGGTGTTGCCAGACACTGGCCCAAGCCAGCCGCCGACGAGCCGCACGGGCAGGTGCGGGTGCTGATTGCGCAGGCGCAGTGCCACGGGCAAACTATTGGTCAGGATCGTGTTGCCGGACTGCGGAAGGTAGTCGATAAGGGCCGCCACGGTGCTGCCTCCCTCGAGGGCGATGGTATCGCCAGGGTTGATAAACAAGGCGGCTGCGTGTGCGGCGATTTGTCTTTTCGCCTCAGCGCGGGCAACTGTTTTCGTTTCAAAAAATATCTCTTGCAATGCTGCTGATGGGGGTTTGGCGCCGCCGCGCGTTCTGCGCAAAAGACCCATTTCTTCCAGTGCGCGGAGGTCTCTCCATACAGACATGGAGGTAATGCCAAACCGCTCTCGAAGCTGCCTTGCACTCACCTGGCCGTCTTTTTGTAACAATGCCAGGATCTGCTGGAATCGAGTTGCGTTCATGATTTCCGGCGATGTTATATCTACGTAAAAATGTTATAAAGTGTTATATCCATAGCCAAGATTATTTTTGCGTGGCTTAATGCCGCCGCGATGCGTTGCTATCTCGGTATAGATGGGGGAGGAACATTCACTCGAGCGGTGCTCATCTCCGCAGCGGGTGCGGTGTTGGGGCGCGGTCAAAGTGGGGCATCGAATTTTAATAACGTTGGCAACGAGATTGCTGGACGGCACTTACAGGAAGCGACTCTGCGCGCCGTGCAAGATGCAGGGCGAAAAAACTTGGATGTGCAAGGTGCATTTCTTGGTTTGGCGGCAATCAAATCTGCCGACGACATGGCACGGATGGCAGCGGTGGCCGAGAGTTTTGGTATCGCGCCGGTGGGCACGGTAATTGTGCGCAACGATATTTATAATGCGCATGCGGGGGGGCTTTCTGGAGCTGCGGGCATAGCTGTCATAGCGGGGACTGGCAGCCATTGTCTCGGACGCGATGTGTCGGGGGCGGACTATCTCTGCGGGGGATGGGGATGGTTTCTCGACGATCAAGGTTCGGCGTTTGGATTGGCAGCAGCGGCACTGCGTGAGGTTGTGCGTGCTGCGGATGGCCGCAGTCGGCAGACCCGTTTGCAACCTGCGGCCCTGGCGTTTCTAGGCGTGCAGGATGCGGCATGCCTGCTCGCGCGGTTGCACGATGGGCAGTGGAATCCTGGGGTGCTGGCTGGGTTTGCGCCTGTGGTCACGCGCCTGGCGCTTGAGGGGGACAGGACCGCAGAGCGTGTGCTAAGGCGGGGTGCGGAAGCCTTGGCGGAGCTGGTTGCAGTGACTGCGAATAATTTGAAATTCCCGCACGGTCCGGACGTGGTGTTGCTTGGCAGCTGCGCCCGCTCGGGTATGCCGTATGAATCTATGCTGGAAAAGCAAGTTGCAAAGAAATGCCCACTGGCGCGAATCGTCCCACCGGCGTACGACACGCTGTATGGCGCGGCTGTAAATGCTCTCATGCTGGCGCATCCCGACACACCGATGAGCGAACTCCCGCAAATCACCAAATTCTGATATTATGAATCTACTGACACAGGTGCTTACTAAAAATTACGATCCGATCAATGCAACCATGGAAGGAGGCATGGTGGTCACGAGGCATCTCTCGGATGTTGCGAGCTGTTTTTATGATAGTGTCGCATGCAGTGCACTTCTGGCTGAGGGGAACCCTTTGCTTTACCGGGTCACGGGCGTGGAGCAGGGCGATGGCGAGGGGAATTTACATTATGGGTTGGGCATTGTGTATCCCGGCAAAGTTGGCGACGAATATTTTCTGACAAAAGGGCATTTGCATTCCAGGCGAGAGGCCGCTGAGGTTTACATCGGACTGGGCGGCGAAGGGGTAATGTTGCTGGAGGAGGAAGCGACTGGTAACAGCCGGTTGGAGCCTTTGGGCGCAGGGCGCGTGGTCTATGTTCCGGGGCACACTGCTCATCGGACAATAAATACCGGAAGCGAACCGCTGACATATTTCGGCGTTTACCCTGCCAATGCGGGGCATGACTACGGAGCAATAGCGAAGAAGAACTTTCGAATGATCGTCGTCGAGCGCGACGGAAACCCCACAATGATTGAGCGTAAAACCAGTTATTTATGAATTATAAGACCAAGCCAATTCCTGAGGAGAAACCCGAGCCGGAGCATGTGATCCGCCCGTGGGGTGAATTCAAGCAATACGCTTTCAATGAAGACTGTACTGTAAGTCTCATGCAGGTGAAGCCGGGCATGCGGCTCTCGTTGCAGTCCCATACAGGACGAGCGGAGTTGTGGATCGTGCTTGATGACGGGGCGCAGGTGCAAGTGGGCGAGGAGATTTGCGATTGCATAGCGGGTCAGGAGATCTGGATTCCAGCAAATGAAAAGCACCGCCTGACTTGTGTCGGAGACAGCCCGTGTCGCGTATTGGAAGTAGCTTTCGGCAACTGGCAGCAGGCTGACATAGCTCGGTACGAAGATGATTTTGCCCGACCGGAGGTGGGTGAATGAGCTATCTGCAGAAACTGGGGCATGGAAAGCCCAACTATGACCGGTTCCCATATATCGCTGTGGCCGGGTACGATGAGCAATGCTGGCGCGGATGGCAGGCCATCTGCGCGCGGATTAGTGAGGCAGCAGCAGCCACGAGGGGCGGACCTACGGTGATCGCGATTGAGTGCTACAGTGGAGTGCAGGATGAAGAAGTGATTCCTGAATTACTAGCGGGAATCGAGGCGGATAACTTCTACGTGACCACGACGGAAGCCTTTAAACACGCGGAAGAGATCGATGCGTTGGTGGCTGCGGATCTCGGGGGTGATGATCCGGTTTTTGGCAGGATGACGCGGCTGACGCTGGCGGATTTCTTGGATCGCAAGCGGTGCGATGCTCTACGCGAGCGGGTGGTCAAAGGGGAGGGGATTACAGTGGTTTACGGCACTGGTGCGCTGCTTTGCTGTGAGCCCCACGTCGTGGTGTATGCCGACATGCCACGGTGGGAAGGGCAATTGCGACAGCGCCGGGACGAAGTGGATAATCTGGGCGTTCGCAATCGTGAGCTGAAAGCTTCGCTGCAATATAAGCGTAGTTTTTTTATCGACTGGCGCGTATGCGACAAGCTCAAGCGAGCAACTTGGAAACGATGGGATTTTTTGCTTGATACGACGGTGAGTAACGACCCGAAACTGGTCACGGGCGATGCGTTGCGAGCGGGGTTGGAACAAACGGTGCGTCAGCCTTTTCGGGTTGTGCCGTTTTTCGATCCCGGGGTATGGGGTGGGCAGTGGATAAAAGAAGTGGTGGGCATCGACGACGATGCTCCCAACTACGCATGGGGTTTCGATTGTGTGCCTGAGGAAAATAGTTTGATGTTGGGCTTTGGGGATGTGCGTGTGGAAGTCCCGGCAATCAACATGGTTTTCAGCCATCCCGATGAACTTCTGGGCGAGCCGGTTCACGGGCGTTTCGGAGCGGAATTTCCGATTCGCTTTGACTTTTTAGACACCATGCAGGGGCAGAACTTGAGTTTTCAGGTGCATCCCGATGTGGACTATGCTCGCGAGCATTTTGGCCTGAGCTATACGCAGGATGAGAGTTACTACATTCTTGATGCGGGGGACGATGCGGAAGTCTATCTGGGCTTAAATGAAAACGTGGATGCGAAGCGGATGATGGAGGATCTGGCCGTGGCTCAGACCGATGCTACGCGACCATTTCCTGACGGAGAGCATGTAGCCAAATGGGCGGCGCGAAAGCACGATCATTTTCTGATTCCGGCGGGTACTTGTCATTGTTCAGGCCGCAACAGCCTGGTGCTGGAGATCAGCCACACGCCGTATATATTTACATTCAAATTGTGGGACTGGGCGCGCGTGGGTCTCGATGGCCAGCCGCGCCCGATCAATCTTGAGCGCGGTCGTGATGTGATCCGATGGGAACGCACTCGCGAGTGGGTGGGTCAGCAACTGGTCAATGCCGTGGAAGTGCTGGAGGAAGGAGACGGCTGGCGGGAGGAGCGGACAGGGCTATACCAGTCGGAAGCGATTGAGACGCGGCGACATTGGTTCACTCAGCAAGTTTCTCACGATACTCTGGGTCGGAGCGTGCATGTATTAAATCTGGTGGAAGGCCGTGAAGCGATTGTGGAAAGCCCCAGCGGTGCGTTTCGCCCATTCGTCGTGCATTACGCGGAGACGTTTATCGTGCCTGCGGCAGTAGGTGCTTATACCGTGAGGCCGCACGGAGAGTCGATAGGGAAAGAATTGGCCACGCTGAAAGCATTCATCAGGGTGAATGCGTAGTGGCCTTTACTGAACTTGCGCGGCTTGTTTGCGCGCTTCAAGCATCGCCCGGGTTGCCTGCGCTTTTTCCCGGGTGATTGGATAGAACCAGATGGCTATTGCTGCGACGATGAGGCCGCCACATGTAGTGCCGACAAAGAGTGCTTTCATGTTCCATGCGGTATCTGCGCTGATGCCGATGGTGTTTGCTGTGTCTGGGTCGAAGCCGGCCAGCGCCAGCATGAAGCCTCCCATCGCGGCGGTAAGCGCCTGGGCGAGTTTCAAGGCGAAACCTTTGACCGCGCTAAACATTCCTTCGCGGCGGCGCCCGGTGGCCAGTTCATCGGCGTCGCATACATCCGCCACCATGGAATCCACCATCAGCCAGCACCCTTGCATGCCGAGGAAAGCGACTACAGCGGCAGCATACATCGCCCACGGCCACATGGGATTGATCGCCCACCAGTTTAATAAATTTCCTGTAAAAACCAGCCCTATGCCCACCAGCATGGCGGTGCGTTTGCCAGTATGGGTTGAGATAAATGTAATGAGAAATATGCTTCCGTAAGACATAAGTGTGGCAAGCGTCATGAGCAGGCCTTGGAAGGTTCCGAATGCGGATTTATCGCCCTCGAAAACATAATAAATGAGCAGGAATGGTACCACGTTGGACGTCGCAAACAGAGCAATCACCACAATCACGTAGGTCACAAAAAGGATGAGAAAAGGACGATTGGTCATCGTGTAACGAATCGCCTCGAGAAATCTAATCTTGGGCTGGGTTTCAATTTCAATCTTCTCACGGCACCCGACCACGGGCATCATCCCGCTGATCAACACGATCACTGATGCCACTGCGGACACAGCGATTGCGCCGGTAGCAGTATCCGGAAACCGGTCCATCTGCGTGAGCTTGTAGAGCCAGCCACTGGAGAGCGATCCTGCCAGCCCGATGTACATGCGCCAGGAAATGGTGCGGGTGCGCTCGTCGTAGTGTGGAGTGAGTTCATAGCCCAAGGCTGTATAAGGCACCACAAACAATGTATAGACCACTGCAAGCACGCTCCCGGTAATGCAGAGGTAAAGAAAAGGCCCGTTGGCATACCACACATTGCTGGACGTGGCTGGAAAGAGCGGTGTCCAAAGAAAAGGAAGCATCAGAGCACTCAGCAAAGTACCCCAGAAAATAAATGGCCGCCGTCTTCCCCATCTACTTTTGCAGTTATCGGACATATTGCCGATCCAAGGGTCGGTGATGGCATCGATGAAACGAGGAACAAACAGCGCGATACCTGCCAGCACAGGGGATAGCCTGAAGTGATCTACGTAAATGAGCATGCCCAGTGCCATGAGCACGTTGAACATGAAATTGTCTGCCAGCCCGCCCGCCCCCCACAAAATCTTGGTTCTTAAAGGGACCCTCTCATCAGGGGGAATATGGGATGAAGCCATTTGGGTGTTCATGAAAGCAGGAATCGAATTAACCACGGCATGTCGCAATAAGAAAGCTGCATTTTATTTCGCAGGCTCAGCCAAGCCGGCCAAGCCGTGCGAGCCTTGACAATCTCCACGCGTCGGACTGTAGTTGCGTGCCGATGAGATATCTTCCCTCCATATTTCAAAGAAAGAATCCTTTCCTTGTTTGTGTCTGTGCGATTGTCGGGTCAGTGACGGCTTGGGGAGTTGAGGTTCGTCCAAATATTCTGATCATTCTGGCAGATGACCAAGGTGCTCATTTGTCGGCAGTGGGCACGCCTGGCATTGATACTCCGGCAGTCGATGAATTAGCCAGAAAAGGGACTCTTTTTACCCGCGCTTACTCGGTGGTCGCATCTTGCTCGCCGTCGCGAAGTGCATTGTTGACCGGCATGTATCCGCATAGCAACGGCCATTGGCGGAATACAGCGACTCCGGAACTGTCTGAGCCCGATAGCCAGTTTACCCGTCAAAGCACGAAGCTGGACGAAGTCGGCGTGCATGAAGACATTGTAACTTTAAACGAGATACTTGGAGAGGCCGGGTATTTTCGAGCTATTACGCAAAAGTTTCACCTCAGCCCGCCGTGGAAGTTCCCGTTTGATGCACGCGACCCCGTGGGCACAGAGCCCGAGAAGTTCCAGAGGGTGATCGGGGAATTTATTGCGGCTGCTGGAGAGCGACCTTTTTTTATACAAGCAAATGTGGCTGCCACGCATCGCCCATTTCCCGCTCACTTAAAGAGTTTTCACGAGCCATGGCCTGAAGCGGATAGGATCCTTGTTCCACCTTATCTTCCGGACACTCCTGCAATGCGGGCTGATCTACAACAGTATTTTGCCGCTGTAGAACTTGCTGACCGTTGCGCCGCAGCGATTCTAAACGCATTGGATGAGGCCGGAGTGCGGGAGAATACTTTGGTGATCTATACTTCGGACCAGGGCGAGCCCTACCACCGCGCCAAAGCCACGGCGTATGAGGGCGGTATTCATGTCCCCCTGGTCATCGGCGGTCGAGGGCTTCAGCAGGGAGTGGTAAGCGACGCTTTGGTCTCGGAGGTGGATATCCTGTCCACCGTTCTGGACTATGTAAATCTTCCCGTCCCAGCCGCCGCGCAAGGTCAGTCGCTCCTACCGATTCTGACCGGGCGGAAAAAATCAATTGAAGGACGCAATTATGTTTTTGCTGAACACAACTCCCATGGTCCGGCACCGGCTGAGATAAATCCGAACCGCGCTGCTACGGATGGTCGATTTTATTATATTCTGAATCTCATGCCTGAGCGAAGTTATGAATTGCCTGAGGATTTGCGCAAACCGGGCCCGCCTTGGTTCAATGGTAGCTACGAAGCCGCATTGGCATCGGCGAAGGATTTCCCCGAGCACCATCGACAGTTGACGATGTTGTTGCAAGGCCGACCCAAAGAAGAGCTGTACGATCTTCAAACGGACCCGGGTCAGTTACATAACCTCGCAGACCAGCCCGAATTCTCCACACAACTTCATGAGATGCGCCAAGCTGTCGCCACATGGAGAAACGCTACATGGGACGTGGCTGAAGATCCTCGTGAAATAACTCGCCGCAGGACACGAAACCTTTCTGATAAATTATGAACATTACCCGATCCTTACTTTCCCTGGCCGTGGCATCACTCAGCTCTCTGCCGTTGCGTGACTCCGTCTCGGCCGCAGAGCCTGATGCGGTTAACAAACCGAATATAATCGTGGTCTTTACCGATGACCAAGGTTGGGCAGATCTCGGAGTGCATGGCGCTGTGCCCGATATTAAGACGCCTCACCTGGATGAACTTGCAAAAAGTGGTATCCGGTTTGACTCGGGCTATATCACCGCGCCGCAGTGCATTCCTTCGCGCGCCGGACTGTTGTCCGGGCGGTACCAGCAAAAGATCGGCGTGGATGACAATCGCTATGCTCCCATGCCGACGGAGGTCAAAACCATGGCGGAATATCTGCGCGACGCAGGCTATCGCACAGGCATGGTGGGCAAATGGCACCTGGACCCTAATGTGCAGTCGGATGAGTGGTTGAAAGCGAATGTCTATCAGGACACACCTTTGCCAGAAGAATTGGACCAGAGAAAAGTGCCTGGCGCGCTAAGGCCTCCATTCCTTCCTCGGGCGCAGGGATTCACAGACTTTTTTGAAGGCTACATTCATGCTTACAACGCAAATTATGCACTGGATGGAAAAGACCTTTCGCCAGACGGAGAGATGGTCAAGACAACCGGCGACCGGCTCGATACTCAAACCGAAGCTGCTCTTGCATTTTTAAGCCGTGTGAAGGGCAAGCCATTTTTTCTCTATTTGTCGTATTTCGCGCCCCATGTGCCGCTCGCATCCAGTGAGAAATATCTTTCCCGTTTTCCGGGCGAGATGCCTGAGCGGCGCCGCTACGCATTGGCAATGATCTCCGCTGTAGATGAAGGCGTAGGGCGGGTGCGAGCCAGACTGCAGGAGATGGGTGTGGCGGAAAACACGCTCATTTTTTTCATAAGCGATAATGGTGCTCCGCTTAAAATGACAATGGAAGATCTCCCCATTTCCAACCCTGGCGGGGCGTGGGATGGCTCGCTTAATACCCCACTGGCCGGGGAGAAAGGCATGCTTGCAGAAGGCGGAATTCGTGTTCCATTTTTAATGTCCTGGCCCGCGCGGATCGAATCCGGTCAGGTCAGCAAAATGCCGGTAACTTCGCTGGATGTGGCTGCAACATCCCTGGCAGGAGCAGGCATCCCGATCCCTGAGGAGTTCGATGGCAACGACATTTTGTCGCTATTGGCAGACCCTGGCAGTTGGAACCGTCCGCTCTACTGGCGCTTCTGGGGGCAAGGTGCCCTGCGCCAAGGGGATTATAAATACCTCCGTGTGGGCAATCGCGAATTGCTGTTCGACGTCGCCAAGGACGCGCAGGAGGAGAATGATCTCTCTGCCAGCGACCCCGAGCGAACCGAAAAAATGCGCAAGCAGTGGGAGCAGTGGAACGCTGAACTCATCCGACCGTTCGATGGTGCCGATGGCAGCACGGTCCCGCAGGAAAAGGCGTGGTACAATTTTTACTTTAATATCAAACTTTAATTCAAAACTCAACATGATCAGACTCGCTAGTGTCACAACCCTCGCAGCCGCAATCGCATCTGGTGCCCTGGCCCAGGACGAACCCAGTAAGTATAATGTGCTGATGATTCTCGCCGATGATCTTGGCTGGAGTGATACCGGAATCGTAGGAGAGACAAAGCTCTATAAAACCCCTCACATCGATGCCCTGGCTGCGCGCGGCATGGTATTTACACGCGCTTATGCCGCGAGCCCTCTGTGTTCTCCCACACGGGCCAGCATCCTCACCGGGCAGAATCCCGCGCGCTTGGGGATCACTGCTCCGCGAGGGCATGAGACAGAAGTGATTTTGTCGCCCAGCATCAAGCCCTCGGGACCGCCAAACAGGAAATCGATCGACGTGGAATCGGCTGCTCAGCTTTCCACCCAACTCCCGACCCTGGGCAAAGTGCTCCAGCAACGTGGGCTTGCCACCGGGCACTTTGGTAAATGGCATCTCGGACGCGAACCCTACAGTCCGCTTGAACAGGGGTTCGATGTAGATGTTCCTCATTGGCCGGGTCCTGGACCAGCCGGGAGCTTTGTTGCCCCGTGGGCCTTCCCGGATTTCAAAGAAAATTATCCTCAGGAGCATATTGAAGATCGCATGGCGCAGGAAGCGGTTCAATGGATGGGGAAAGTCAAGGACCGCCAGTTCTATCTCCAATATTGGCAATTTTCTGTGCATGCGCCGTTCGATGCAAAAGCCGAGCTGATAGCGGAGTATCGTAAGAGCATCGACATGAGCAACCCCCAGCGTTCGCCGACCTATGCCGCGATGGTGCATTCCCTGGATGATTCCGTGGGCACCCTCATGCGGGCATTGGAAAAGGAAGGATTAACGGAGAAAACCATCATCATTTTCTTCTCCGACAATGGCGGTAACATGTACAATGGCATTGCAGAGACCAATGGAGCCGGGGAAGAGTTCGTGACCACTCCGACCAGCAACCAACCGTTACGCGGGGGAAAAGCGACGATTTTCGAGGGGGGTATCCGAGTGCCCGCATTTATAGTCTGGCCCGGCGTCGTCGAGCCCGGTTCCCGCAGCGATGTCCCCATCCAGTCCACAGATCTATATCCGACGATCCTGAGTATGCTTGGGATTGCTTTGCCAGACGACCATGTGATCGATGGTGTAAACCTCGCACCACTTTTGCGCGGTGAGACATTGGAGCGGAGACCGCTTTTCACTTACTTCCCGCATTCGCCCGGCGTGCCAGATTGGCTTCCGCCCTCCGTCGCCGTGATCGAGGGAGATTACAAACTCATACGCATTTTTTTCGATGGCGAAGACGGCAGACATCGCCACCTGCTTTTTGATCTAAGTAAAGACATCGGTGAAACGCAGGATCTCTCCCAGAAAATGCCTGATAAAGTTGAGCAACTCGATGCAAAAATCACCGATTTTTTAAATGACACCCATGCATTTTTGCCCATTCGCAATCCGAAATTTAACCCGAAGAAATACGATCCAGATAAGATCGGTGTGCAGGCTGGGGGGCTGAAGCTCGCGGGGCGCGATCCGCGTTTAAGAAATGGCAGCGAGCGTCGCAGTCCTGTTGCAGACCAACTTCAGGCCAAACCCAAGCCTGCCAAGTCCCAGAGACCACTATCCACGGCGGAGTCGAAGCCTTCAGCAGGCGGCTGGACTGCTACGCGAGAGACAGTGAACCTGGAAGTTCAGGGCAACAATTTGCAAGTGCTATCTTCGGACATTGATCCCGGCATTGTCGCAGATGAACTGCCCGTTGCGACGGGGCCACTAACTTTAAAACTGGAAATTAAAAAGGACACTGGTGGACCTGCTCAGGTTTATGCCCCTTTTGGATCCGCTTCGATCCCGGATTCCAGATACGAAAGCGAACCCGCCGTGCCGAACGAGTGGACGGCATTGGAAATCCTCCTCAGTGGCGAGGGACATTTGCGGATGCTGCGCATTGATCCCATGGGAGCAGAGGGCAAGGCGGACCTTCGCCATATACAATTGCTCGATGCGACCGGAACGGTGATCAAAGCCTGGGACTTCGAGTGACAGCGCATGCGGGGACCTCCCAGGCATGGTTCTGCTTGGTGCATGAACTACCCGCGTGCGTGAAGAAAATCCCGTGACGCGAAATGATAGTTACCGCCTACGATCTCGCAAACGGTAAATCTTGTGACTTCGCGGATATGTGAAACACCTGGAGCTTCGTGCAAGGGGACTCCGCTTTCTGTGATATCCGATGAGCCGCTGGTCGGGATATGAACGGTCGCGCGCGTATTTGGCGGCGTGCAGATAGTCCAGTAAAAATCGTCACCCTTCACCTGCCAGTGGCTTTTGATAAGACCTCGCACCGAGCGGTAGGTTGCGCACGCATATTGCAAGCGGGAGGTGAGCTGGGGTTTAAAACGCATCCGGGCAAATCCAGGGCCATCGGGATCGGGAGCTATGCCTGCTACCCCATTATAAAACCATGCATCGAAGCCGCCTTGCATGGGATGGTTGCGCGATCTCTCAACACAGAGCGGATGCAATGCCGGATCAAAAAAAGTCTCGGGGAATGTAGTCCCTCCAAGTGAGAACAAATGTGAGAACCCCGGCCATCCTTCCGCGTGAAGCGCAGCCCAGCACGCATCGTCCTGCGCGTTGTCGCCCAGTGCCCAGAACAGATGCCGCATGCCGTGGATGCCTGTCTGGAAGTGCCCGCCATGCTTCACAAGCACATCGTGGGAAAGGGCCTCGGCCACTTGAGATTGGGCGCCGTCGGGACATAAACCAAGAGCCAGCGCCATTGCATTTGCGGTTTGAGATCCGAACGATCCAGTCTGCGTATTGAAAAACTTATGTATGAACGCCTCACGAGTTTGCTCAGCTAGAGCTTTATATTTGTCTGCCTTGTGCAGAACTTGTGCAAAGCGACTCATGCAACAGGCTGCGTAATAGAAATAAGCTGTGCTTGTCAGTTCCACAGGGGTATCCACGGGCTCCACCAGGCCCGGCGGACACCAGTCGCCGAAACCTCGATGCAAGATATGCTCTTCGAGTAGTGACTCGAAATAATCCATCAAATCGGCCATTGCGTCATAGCTGCGAACGAAACACGAGCGGTCTCCTGAGTACAAATACATATACCAAGGCAGCAAAATCATCGTCACGGCCCAGTCCGGACGCGCCTCCTGACAACGTCGGCGTCCTGGAGCGATGTTTGCGGGAACCCGCGGGTCTGCTGGTGCGCCCCAATAAGTGACCTCGCCTCGCCCCAGCGAATCGATTATGTCGGTTTGGTATTTTTCCCAGAACGCCAGCGCATCGAAGTTAAACAATGTCATCTCCGCTGTGACATTAGCGTCGCCCAACCACCCACAGCGTTCGCGCGCAGGGCAATCTGTAGGCAATCCATGCAAGTTCCCCCGTTCCGTGCGCAAGGCGGTGGCATGGATACTGTTCATCAGCGGGTCAGAACACGCAAACTCGCCGACCTGCTTCAGGTCGGTATGCAGGACGATTGCGGTCAACGCACTTCGGCCGGGCTCGCCTGGCCAGCCAGTCACTTCGACATAACGAAATCCGTGGTAAGTAAAGGTAGGCTCCCAAGTCTCCAATCCATGGCCATGGCAAATGTAGCGATCTGTCTGAACCTTCAATGTGTGCAGAACCCCCGTGCTCAACGGATCTATGTCTCGGTGCGGATCGAGCGTTTCCGCATGGCGCAGACATATCTCGGTGCCCGCTGGTGCTGTGACTTCCATGCGCACGCGACCGGCGATATTCTGGCCGAAATCGAATACCCATACGCCTGGTCGCGTGCTCCACACATCAATCGCGGACAGGGATTCTGTTCTGCGAATGGGCGGGAGGAGTTGCGGGCAGAGCTGAGGGCTCAACGCATCGGCAATTTCAACCGCAGACCATTTCGAGGCGTCATATTCCGGCGTGGACCATCCGGGTATATCCTTTCTGGCATCAAATATTTCTCCGGCATAAATATTACTGGATCGGATGGGCCCATCGAGAGTGCACAGCCACTGATCGTCGCTGACCCAGTGCGATTCTGAGCCGTCTGCGAAACGAACCACTAGTTTCAGTATAAAACCGGGAACGCCGTAGTCAGTCTCAGCATCCCACACAAGATTCTGGTGGAACCATCCATCGCCCAACAGGAGACCCAAGACATTGCAGCCAGTGCTGAGGAGGTCGGTCACATCGTATGTGGCGTAGAGCGCACGAACGTCGTACTCAGTCTGTGCGGGATCAAGCACATGGTCGCCGATTTTTTGTCCATTAATGAATAACTCGTAATATCCCAGTCCGCACACATACGCTCGCGCTTGCAGGATATCGCCGTGAATGTCTGCTTCCCGACGAAACATAGCTGCGGGAAGAGGGTTCGTGGTCGATAAGCTCGGAGGCACTCCAATCCAGGCTGCGGGTGCCCATGCCGACGCACCGAGCAGTCCGGTCTCCCAGAACGCCGGAGATGACCACTGGCCTACGCCGGATTCGCCCCACAAGCACACCTTCCAGTATGCCCGCTGACTACTGCTCAGCGCCGGCCCCTGGTAGCGGATTCCTACTGTCTCTTGTGACGGCACTCGGCCACTGTCCCACAAATCCGCGCACTCAGATTGCAACCGGTCGAGACTGGATGCGACCAATATCCTATACGCAGATTGAAACCAGCCCCGACCTTCTGCAACAGGTTCCCATGAGAATCGGGGCGCAACCTCGTGGATGCCGGTTGGATTATGTAAAAACTCGCATTTTAAAGATTGCGGCGACACGGCACCGAGCGGTTGCTGACGGCTGGTTGTGGAATGCGAGAAGAGTGCGGGCGGCATTGTTGGGAAATACTGATGAGAACGCGACTTGGGTAACAAAAATAGGTGGCATGGGAAAGGTTTCTTTCGCGGTCATGGACAAAATCCCGGTGGTGCAGACATCCTTGTCTGCGATCATTTTTCACACCAACACAGACAGGATTGTCTGTGCCACGTTTCCCAAGCCGCCTGCCGCCAAGCGGACCGAATTATTCGCCTGGCGCGACGGCGCGCGCGCTTAGCTGGAGTGGCTCACAAACTGGAAACTTTCATGCACTCGCAATCCTGAGTGCTCAATTAGCCACAGCTTCAGAGCGAATATTTTTATGGAAATCTTCACCCTGCACAGTCGCCTCCACTATCCCGGCACGCAGGACGTAATCTCCGAACTTCTCCGCTTCCTGCCGTTCTTTGGCATAGCGCCTCAGCAGCGGGTCAAGTATGCGATGAATGTCGTCCCCCGAGATGTCCTGTCGGTATAGTTTGTTGAGACGCTGGCCTGCATGACCTCCGCCCAGATACAGATTGTATCGATCAGGGCCACGGCCCACCAGTCCGATCTCGCTGATAAATGGGCGCCCGCAGCCATTTGGACAGCCGGTCATCCGGATGGTTACCGCGTCGTGTCGGAGCCCGGCACTTTCCATGGTCTCCTCTAATTGCGTGATCACATCGGGCAGATACCGCTCGGCTTCGGCCAATGCCAGTCCACATGTCGGCAGCGCCACACAGGCAATGGAAGCCAGTCGCAAGGCACTGCGTTCGTGACTCTCCTCCAGCCCAAATTTGGCAAGTAGCGCTTCTATCTCAGCACGTTTTTTTGGCGAGACGGCAGCAATGATGAGGTTCTGATTGGCTGTAAGCCGGAAGTCGCCATCGTGCACTTTGGCAATCTCCCGCAGGCCAGTGAGCATGGGGTAGTCGGGAGTGTCCAGCACGCGCCCGCCTTGCACAAACAAGGTGTAATGGAAATTCCCTTTCTCGTCTTTGATCCACCCGTAGCGGTCGCCGTTATCCTCGAAGGTAAAAGGACGCGCGGTCTCCAGATCGTAGCCGAGATATTTGTTCAGCTCATCCGCAAACCATTGGATGCCGCGATCTTGAATCGTGTACTTCAACCGGGCGTGCTTGCGGTCCGAGCGGTCGCCGTAATCTCGCTGGACCAGAACGACTTTCTCCGCGACGTCCACCGCCTGCTCTGGCAAACAGAATCCGATGACCTCTGCAAGGCGGGGAAACGTAGCTTCGTTGCCGTGGGTCATGCCCATGCCGCCGCCGACAGCGACATTGTAACCCATGAGTTCGCCATTCTCCACGATGGCAATAAAAGAAAGATCGTTGGCGAAGACATCCACATCGTTGCTGGGCGGCACAGCGATGGTGATCTTAAATTTCCGCGGCAGGTAGGTCTTCCCGTATATGGGCTCTTCCTCCTGCTCGCTGGTGGTAATCTTTTCCCCATCAAGCCAGATCTCGTAATACGCGCGAGTGGCCGGCGTGAGGTGTGTGGAAATATCCCGCGCGGTTCGCAACACCTCGGCATGCACCGAGGAGAGATGCGGGTTGGGATTGCACATCACATTGCGATTTACATCACCACAGGCCGCGATGGTATCTAACGCAGACTCATGAATCTCGCGGATGGTGCGCTTGAGATTCGTCTTGATGACGCCGTGCAGTTGGAAAGCCTGCCGAGTCGTGAGCTTGATCGTGCCGTTTGCATAAGTGCGTGCCATGCGGTCGATATCGAGCCATTGCGTGGGCGATGCGACGCCGCCAGGCACGCGGATGCGGATCATGAATGAATACGCTTTCTCGAGCTTGTGTTTGCGGCGATCAGCGCGTTCGTCGCGGTCGTCCTGCTGGTAGCTGCCATGGAACTTGAGCAACTGCTGGTCATCCTGCGAGAGCGATCCTGTAGTGAGATCATCCAGGCCTTCAAGAATCGTGCCTCGCAGGAAGTTGGAATGAAGTTTTATGTCTTCGTTGGCGGAGAGTTTTTTGTCGGACATGTCGTGAATCTAATATACGTCGCGTTGGTAACGCTTGGACTTCTTAAGATCGGCCACGCGAGTTTCTGCGTCTTCGCGGCTTAGGTTGCCTTGGGTTTCGTAAATGCTGATGAGAGCTTCGTGCACATCCACCGCCATGCGCGATGCATCGCCACACACATAGAAATGCGCTCCTTCCTCCAACCATGCATATAGATCGCGAGCACGTTCGCGAATGCGATCCTGCACATAAATTTTCTCCGGCTGATCCCGCGAGAAGGCAACATCGAGCCGCGTCAACGCGCCCGTTTTCAAGTGCTCTTGCCACTCGAGTTGATACAGGAAATCGTGCGTGAAATGTTGGTCGCCAAAAAAGAGCCAGTTCCGCCCGGTCTGTCCTTGCGCAGCGCGATGCTCAACAAATGCGCGGAAAGGCGCCACGCCGGTGCCTGGCCCGATCATGATCACCGGGGTGGATGAATCCGAAGGCAGCCGAAAATTTTTATTCTCGTGCATGAACACAGGCATGGTCGCGCCTTTCTGAACCATGTCTGCGAGGTAGGTGGATGCTACTCCTTTGCGCGGTGCACCGTGGGCCTGGTAGCGCACCGATGCCACCGTGAGGTGCACCTCGCCGGGGTGCGCCAGCGGACTGGACGCGATGGAATAGAGCCGGGGCGGGAGCTTGCGCAGGATGGACACCAACTGTTGCGGCGTGAGAGATTTAGCCGAGAAATCCTGGAGGGCATCAACAATCCAGCGGCCCCAGAGGTAGTTCTTGAAATCGTCCTTGGCGTCGTCCGCGAGAAGATGTCCGAGTTTTTCCGATTCCACGATCGCCTGCAACTTGGTGAGCACTGGCCGCGTGAGGCTGGTGATATCGAGGTCGTGGGCAAGCGCATCGGCCAGAGGTTTTGTTCCTTTATCCTTCAACTCGACTGGTTCGGTGCCTGTGAACCCACACACCGACAAGATGCCTTCGACAATATCGGGAGCGTTTACGGGCACGACCGCCAGGGCATCGCCCGGTTCATAAGTAAAAGACGATCCATCCAAAGAGATCTCATAGTGCCAGGTCTCTTTGGCACTGTGCTTGCCGTTGAGCAGCACTCGCTCGAGCAACTCTGCGGGAAACGGATTTTTTTTGCCGAAAGGCTCGCCCGATGGCGCTGCTGTCGTAGCTGGTTGAGTCGCCACAGCAACCCCGTTGGCTACGGCAGGTTGCTCTCCAAATGCCTGAAATGCGGCATTGAGCCATGTCTGGAAAGGCTCATCGAAGTCCACATCGCAATCTTGTCGGGGTGCCACGCGCCTGGCACCCAGTGACTCCAGACGGGCGTCGAAATCTTTGCCAGTCTGGCAGAATTGAGCATACGACGTATCGCCCAAAGCGCACACCGTGAACCGAACATCGGCCAGTGCCACCGGCTGCGACATGAACTGCTTATAGAATTCCGCAGCCGGTCCTGGTGGCTCGCCTTCACCCCACGTGCTGACGATCACGGCAAGGTTGCGGGACTTTTTCAAGTCGTTGGGGGAGCAATCCGCCATGTTTTTGACTTCTGGTTTGTAGCCTTTTTTTCTGGCTTCGCGGGCGGCAATGTCCGCAAGTTTCTCCGAATTGCCAGATTCGCTTCCATATAAAATGGTCAAGCGAGGAGCACTTCCGGCGGGTTGCGTTTGCGGAGCTGATGGGGCTGCGGAGAGATAGCCAGCAAGCCATGCGGCCTGAGCGGGGGTGAAGCCGGCGAGTAACTGCTGCAAGGAATTTTTTTGTTCAGTTGTAAAAGGAGAGTGCTCGGGAAGCATGGGAGCGACATGTGTAATCCAAAAGATGAAATCTGCAAAGTCAGGAATTCGTTTTTTGGCTTCAACGGAACCGGAACACCTTGGTCCCCGTCTCAAGGCGACGAAATGTTGAAATCACCCGCGCCAACATAAGCGGAAAAAAAGAACTGGTCACTCCCGAGCGATGCGTTTACAAGGCCTGTCCCGCTGATCCTTTTCCAATGGCCGATACCCCGTTTCAACTTACTCTTGGACTTCCTTCCGGTAGCTTGCAGGAAGCTACTCTCGCACTTTTTGCTCGCGCAGGCTTTGCCCTTTCCGGAGCCAGCCGCTCCTACCGGCCCTCCATTAATGACCCCGAAATTCAAGTGCGCCTGCTGCGCGCCCAGGAGATGAGTCGCTACGTAGAGCACGGCTATCTGGACTGCGGAATCACCGGCAAGGATTGGGTAGTGGAGAATGGGTCACAGGTCGAGGCACTGTGCGATCTGCCTTACAGCCGCGCCAGCTCCAACCCGACGAAATGGGTCCTGGTGGTGCCCGAGAACTCACCCATCCGCACAATCCAAGACCTCGAAGGCAAGGTGGTGGCCACGGAAGCTGTGGGCTTAACTCGCCGTTTT
Source organism: uncultured Chthoniobacteraceae bacterium (assembly GCA_965365475.1). GTDB lineage: Bacteria > Verrucomicrobiota > Verrucomicrobiia > Chthoniobacterales > CAKUMP01 > CBDUBV01. Next base: position 21,893 of record CBDUBV010000005.1, read on the forward strand.
TTTGAGTCCAAAGGTGTCAAGGCGGAGATCGAGTTCAGTTGGGGTGCGACGGAAGTCAAAGTGCCCGATCTGGTGGATGCCATCGTCGATATCACCGAGACCGGCTCGTCATTGCGAGCTAATAAATTGCGCATCGTCGAGGTGCTTATGGAGTCTTACCCGCAGTTTATCGCCAACCGGCAGGCTTTTGCCGATGTCCCCAAGCGCGAAAAAATGGAGCGCATCGTGCTACTGCTGCAAGCTGCGCTCAATGCCCGCGACAAAGTGGCGTTGAAAATGAATATCGCGCAAAATAAGTTGCAATCTCTCCTCGACGCCCTACCGTCGCTGCGCAATCCGACCGTAGCTCAACTGGCACAATCCGATTGGCTTGCGGTGGAAACGGTGATCGATGAGAAAATTGTAAGGGAGATTATCCCTACGCTTAAATCCTTGGGCGCAGAGGGGATCATCGAGTATCCGCTAAACAAAGTTGTATATTAAAAAAGTATGGGTTCGCTGAAGAAGACACGAAAAGCAAAAATCGCCAAACATAAGCGCCGCAAACGCATGAAGCTAAACCGCCACAAGAAGCGGTTGCGCTACAAATCGTAAGCGGTAAAGTGGGTCCATGCTGGACACGCCATATATCCCTTCCGGAACTCTCCGGACCGTGGTGGCGTGTTTGTCTGCCACTCTTCTCTCCTCTCAGGGGGAACTTCGCGCGAAGTCCTCTGAGTCTTTGATCCGCATATACGTGGACAGCCCGGTGCTGCACCTGGCCCAGGCTGCTGTGCCCGCTCCCCGCCAGCCCGCAAGGGAGAAAGTGCTGCTTAACGATTTTTCCTTTCGCGAGCCCGAAGAGGATTTGCTCCTGCAACAAGACGGCGTGAACCGGGCGGAAGCGCTTGCACACTACGCGGAAGCTTTGACCTGGGAGGAAATGGCCGAGGGTGAACGCGCAATCGAGGAGTACATGAAAGTCCTCGAATTCGATCCCAGCTATGCGGAACTGGCCATCCGCGTGGCTTATGAATATGTGCGCCGCGGAGAGATTCCAAAAGGCTTGGAAATTCTCAAGGATGCCGCAAAAGCATCCCCTCAAGAGCCGCTGCTTTTGCTAAACTTGGCGTCGATCTACGCGCGCAATTTAAAAAAAGCCGATCCAGCCATCCGCTATGCGCGCGAGGCTTTGCGAGTAGCACCGGAGAACCCGCTGGTCTATCAGACGCTGCACGAGATTTACCTCATGCTGGGTCAGACCAAACAAGCGGAACGTGTGCTGGAGCAAGCGGCAAAACTCAAAAGTGAAGACCCGGAATACTGGCTGCGCCTTGGCGATCTACATGCGCGCATTTACATCAAGGAGGACGGCAAGACATCGCCAGTGCAACTCGAGCGAGTGAACGCGATTTATGCCAAAGCGCTCGCGAGCGGTGCGGATAATCCCCCAGTGCTAAGTCGAGTTGCGGACTACTATATTTTCTCGCACCAAGTGGATAAGGCGATTCCGCTTTATCTAAACGTGCTGGAGACTCGCGCCTCCAGCTCTCTGCTTTCCAGCGTGCGGGAGAAGCTGGCGCGCAGCTTTCTGCTCAGCGGTCAGCGTGACGAAGCGATTCGGGTGCTGGAAGAAATGGTGCGCGAAAATCCACTCAAATATGAGTCGTATGAATTTCTGGGGCAGTTGCATGAAGAGAATGGCGATTTTGATAAAGCACTGATGAGCTACGAGCAAAGTCTGCTGCTGAGTCCTGGCGAACCGGTGAATCATCTGCGCGTGTCCGATCTGCAGCTGCGCACGGGTCAACCCAAGAAGGCTGCAAATACACTCGAGGAAGCTCGCAAGCGGTTTGCCGATATTCCTTTGCTGACCTACAGCCTCGCGGTGGCTTATACGCAATCGGGGAATCTGGATCGGGCGTTGCAGACTTTTGAAGAAGCTCTTGTTGAGGCTGGTAATTCCGAGGATGAAGTGGTGAATGGACATTTTTATTTTAATTACGGTGCCGCCGCAGAACAAGCAGGCCAGTTGGATCGCGCAGCGGTGTTATTTAAAAAATCCATCGAGCTGGACCCAGTCAACGCCGCGCCGGCATTGAATTACCTGGGTTACATGTGGGTGGACCGCGGTATCCGGCTCAAAGAAGCGCGCAAACTCATCGAGCACGCGCTGGATCTTGACCCTGCAAATCCTGCTTATATCGATAGCTACGGCTGGCTGCTGCACCAGGAAGGGAACTATGAAGCTGCACTTCGCGAATTGCTGCGGGCGGAGAAACTGTTGAAAGAAGAGGACGCAGTGGTCTTGGATCACATTGGGGAGACCTATAAAAAATTGGGTCGGCTAAGCGAAGCGGCAGCTTACTGGAAACGGGCTTTGGTGCTGTCACCGGACAACAAGGCACTCGCCGCGAAAGTGGAGTCTTCGCGTCGGGAGGTGTCATCGAACACGGTGGTGCCGTAGTGCGATATTATTTCTCGCGCACCCCGCAGAGCACGTCCTTGCCGCCTAGATAGGGATTTGCAATGCCATCTCCCATTTGCACCCAGCTCGCAAAAGCCTGCGGTGCCTGCGGGCAATGGATAATGTGAAACGCGGGCCGATCTTTTGCAAGCTCCACAGCATGCCGACTGAGTTTAGAAAATGCATCGCGTGCAGCGTCGAGTGTGTCGCTCTCTTGCAGGCTGGCTGCGCTGGCAGCGAGCTGCTGTGGAGTGCCCGCGTGGGATTTTAAAAACGTGAATAGTCGCTCGCTTTCTTTCTTTGCCCCGGCCAGGTCGTCCGATGCCAGTGCCATGCCGATGCCTTCCACCTGGATGAGTGCGGAGTCAACTGGGCCACTAACGAGAGGTTCCCGCCCGCACGCACTCAAGGCCAGCACCGCGAGCGACACCGCCAGACTGCGCATGCTTAGAACGAACCCCAGATGCCCACTTTTACAAAAGGCGAACCTTCCAGCTCGATGCGACGGTCTGCGTCATCATACTCAAATTCGCGCATGAATACCCAGCCGCCGCCCACCTGAATGCCGCACCAATCGGTGAACTGGTGTTTTATTCCTGCGCCCCCACGCAGTTCCATATAGTCGAGGCTGTCTCCGGCATAAGCTTCGCCATCGGACACCCGATAGGAGCCCCCTGCGAGTTCGCCACCTACATATACGGTCGTGTCCTCATTGAGCTTGATATCTACCGTAGGTTCCGGAAGCAAAGCATTCACGGTGACGGTTTCGTTCGGTGTCCAGATGAGACCCGCTATGGGCAGGACTTGATATTTGCGGAATCTACTATAGATGGCACCGCCGACAAGGACGAGGTCTTTGTTAAGCTTGACGGCACCTGTCAGGATGGTGGGAGAATCGAAACTGTCGCTTTCCAGATCGCCAGCGGATTGCAAGCCGGGCCGCGTCTGAAAGAAAATTGCGGGTTGACCATTGACGAGATATTCCAGGCCGATCAAGCCATACGCGTTTTCCAGCGTGGTGGGAAGCGGTGCGCCGGAGCTGCCCAATTCTGTGCGGATATAGCCGCCGCCCAACTTTAATTGCCACTTTTCCGTGAGCATGAAGGGCACGGTAAATAGTGCTCCGTAGCGCAGCGCATCCTGAGAGCCGAATTCTGGATCTTCAAAGTCGCTTTCAAATACATAGTCGCTGGAGACTTTGAGCGTAGGGCGAGCCGGTGGAAACTCGGGCTCGGAGACAGGCTGCGCATCGGTATATGCAGTGCCTGCGGAAAGTGAATGGGCGGTCAGAAGTCCGGCGGTAATTATGGGTAGTAGTCGCATGCATTCCGAATATCGGGATGTCCGCGCGAAGTAAATAAGAGAGTTGCCTCCGATTATTTTAGCACCTCACAGCGGCATGAAGGTGCAACAATACATGCCACTTTCGTTCTGTTCGTCCCGCTCCACTCGATTGCCCAAGACTTCGGAGATCAAATCGGTCTCTAATCGAGTGAGTAGCGGGTAGCGCTCGCGCAGTGCAGCGGTGGGAGAATGGTATTCTACCAGGCACCAGGGATTTTGGCGAACCACCGGAAGGCAGCCCTCGCGTTCGCGGACTTTGCACAGGCTTTGCAAACGCAATTCCAATCCGCGCCCTTTCACCTGTTCCGCGTAAATGGTGCGGCGTTGCTCGAACCATGCAAATAACAGCTTCTCCGGCGCGGTCGGGCCGAAAAGTGTCGCTGCATGGGTAAGAATTTCCATAGTCATACCTTCCTGCGCACACGGAAACAGCTCGTCCGATTTCGGAGTCAGAAAATAGATTTTCTCTGGCCGACCGATAGGCTTGGAGCGACGTCCGGTGCGCAGATACCCTTCCTCGCAAAGTGCCTCGCAGTGCTGCTTGAGCCCGGCAACGCCGAGCGCAAGCAGCTCCGAAAGTTCCTGCACAGAAAGTCCATCGCTGCGCTTGATGCTGTCGAGGATCTCCATGCGCGGTGGCTTGCCCAGCGCGAGCAGCCTCGGGTTCATGGCTTCAACAACGCGTAGGATTTCTCACCTTTGCGGTCCAGAAACAGCAGCGCACCACGCTCGGGGTCCATGGAGTCGAGAGCTTTGGTGAAATCTTTTTTACGCTGAATGGTTTTAGAATCCACCACCGTAATCACGTCCTCCACGAGAATACCGGCTTGCGCTGCCGCACTGTCCTCCCGCACGGAGGTCACCAATACGCCCGACTTCAACTTAATATCGAACTGCTTAATGTTCTCAGGAGTAAGGTCAGAAACATTCAGCCCAAACCTCTCGTCGCCGGAAGAAGTGGGCGGCGCTGCCGAATGCAGCAACGCTGCTGGCCGGGTGTCGTCAGGCATCTCTGCCGTGCGCAGACTGAACGTAAGTGTTTTGTTATCGCGCCAGACGGTTAGTTCCACATCCTGGCCAACTTTTTTATTAAGTATTTCTTTTTGTAACTCTTTGCTGTCGGAAATAAAAACGCCATCCACTTTGGTGATGACATCCGCAGGGCGCAGATCGCTTGAAAGTGCCGGCGTGCCGGGCTCGATGGTTTCCACAACCACGCCACGTTCGATCCCTTTGAAATGCGTCCGCAGGCTTGGCTCAGCAGCAAGCGTCTCGCTGAGGCTCTGTATGCGGATGCCAAGCCAGGGTCGCACGATCCGGCCAGAGGCGATGAGTTCATCCGCCACACCACGCGCCAGGTTGATCGGAATCGCGAAAGACAATCCGCGGTTGATGCCATTGATAAGCGTGTTTATGCCGATCACGCGTCCATCGATGTCGCACAACGGCCCGCCGCTGTTGCCGGGGTTGATGCTGGCATCGGTCTGGATATACTCCTCGTAGTCCACCTGCTGCAGGTTGCTGCGCCCGAGAGCGCTGATCACTCCGAGAGTAAATGTGTAGTCGAGATTGTAGGGCGTGCCGATGGCGGTCACGAGCTGGCCTACCTGCAATGCATCGCTGTTTCCAAGTTCCGCCGCAGCCAACCCGTCCGTCTCGATCTTGAGCACTGCTATGTCGGTCTTGGCATCCACTCCGACCAGAGTCGCTGGAAATGACGCGCCATTTTTCAGCCGCACCACGATGCTCTCGGAATCCTCCACCACGTGGCTGTTGGTCAGGATGTAGCCGTCGCTGCGCAGGATCACGCCGGAACCTTCCGTGGTGGGCGCGGGGTCGGGAAGCTCCAGAAAATCTCTCTCCGGCTCGCGAAGAAAAAGATCCATTCCTTTGCGCTTCGGAACCGCAGGCCGGGCATTGGCAGATTTCTTGGTGACATCGATGACTACGACCGAGGGCGCGGCTTTTTCAAAGACTGCCACCAATGCGTCGTTGAATGCCCGCAGCGGGTTCGTCGCCGTGCTGGGACTCTGCGCATGGCAATGAATGGAAAAAATAAGGCTCAGCAAGAGCGCGCGAACGAAACTCATGATATCAGAAAAAAGAATGGCGGAATATGGCAGGGATTTGACCGGTTGACAACCGGGGGTCGTGTTTTATGGTCAGCAAAATTTTATTATGAAAAGTGAAGAGTCAACTCGGTTAGGCGATTTCGTCTCGCATGCTCCCGGCCAATGGCCCGATGCCACGCCAAAGGAGTGGAACGATTGGAAATGGCAATTGCGCAATCGGGTCACAAGGCTGGAGCAACTGGAAGCCCGGTTGGAGTTGGTGCCGGAAGAGCGTGCTGGGGTCATTCTTTCCGGCAGCAAACTCGCGCTCGCAATCACCCCGCATTTTTTTAATTTGATTGATCGCATCGACCCCGATTGCCCGATTCGTCGGCAGGTGATCCCACGCATGGAGGAGTCCACCGTGACTCCCGACGAAATGAGCGATCCGTGCGGCGAGGATTCGCATATGCCGGTGGAGGGTTTGGTGCATCGATATCCTGATCGTGTGCTTTTCCTGGTGACCGACCGGTGCGCTTCCTATTGCCGCTACTGCACGCGCAGCCGAGTGGTCAGCGGTGCAGGAGAGCAGGAGTTGCACACGAATTTCGAGGAGATATTCCGCTATCTCGAGCGGCACACCGAGGTGCGCGACGTGCTGCTTTCCGGTGGCGATGCTCTGCTTTTCAGCGACGACAAGCTGGATTATCTGCTCGGTCGGCTGCGCGCGATACAGCATATACAATTTGTGCGAATCGGCAGTCGCGTGCCAATTTTTCTGCCACAACGCATCACGCCCCATCTCTGCGAGATGCTTCAGCGACACCATCCACTATGGATGAGTGTGCATGTAAATCATCCGCGCGAGCTGACCAGTGAGGTGAAAGCCGGGCTGGAAATGCTCTCTAATCACGGCGTGCCATTGGGCAACCAAAGCGTGCTCCTGCGCGGCGTGAACGATTCTCTGCCGGTGATGAAAGAGCTTGTGCACAAGCTGCTCATGTGTCGCGTGAGGCCTTACTATCTCTACCAATGCGATCTCATCTCCGGCTCTTCCCATCTGCGCACATCGGTGCGCACAGGGCTGGAACTGATCGAAGGTCTGCGTGGTCACACCAGCGGCTATGCCGTTCCGCAATATGTGATCGATGCTCCAGGCGGTGGTGGCAAAGTGCCGATTAATCCGGGTTACGTGCTTTACCACGATGAGGAGAAAGTGGTGTTTCGCAATTTCGAAGGTCGTATCTTCGAGTATCCGGAGTTGGGTGCTACGACGGAAAGCTCTGTCGCCAGCACTGCCTACGACGATTATCTTTATTCCTGAAGCTGTGCCGTGCTGGATTCCTGCGGAGTTGAGCATCTCTGCGCTTGAGCCTGGTGCGATGGCACCCTAGCTTCCGGGCATGTCAGCAATCGTTGTTAAACCTCGCTCGCGTATTTTCCATGGCCATGAGTGGGTGTATGGCAGCGACATCGCCCGCATCGCAGATGTCGTGGAGGACGGCTCTGTAGTGACTCTGCTGGATGTGCGCGGCAAGCCGCTTGGCAGCGCGATCTATAATTCGCGATCGCAGATCGTGGCCCGCAGGTTCTCTCGACAACGTCAGGCACTGGACGCAGATTTTTTTACCCGCCGCTTTCAACAAGCGCAGGAGTATCGTCAGCGGCGGGGAATGAACCCCGTGCTGTGTCGCCTCGTATGGAGTGAAAGCGACGGACTGCCGGGCGTGATCGTGGACCGATATGGCGATGTCCTGGTCTTGCAAACGCTCACGCTGGCGATGGACCTTCGGCTGCCACTGATCCTGGATTGTCTGCGCGCAGTGTTCGCGCCATCGGCGATCGTGGAGCGCAACGACGCTCCGATCCGTGCTGCGGAAGGGATGGAAATGCGCACCGGCCTATTGTGGGGAGAACTGGAGAACAGCCAGATTGTGGAGTGTCTCGGGTTGCAGTTTGAAGTCGATCTGCTGCGCGGCCACAAGACCGGATTTTATCTGGACCAGGTGGACAGCTACGCAGTGGTGGCTGGGCATGCCGCAGGATGCAGAGTGCTGGATTGCTTCGCCAACCAAGGTGCTTTTGCATTGGCTTGTGCGAAAGCAGGGGCACGTGAAGTAGTGGCGGTTGAAATCAGCGAGGACTGCGCGGAACTGGCCCGTCGCAATGCACAACGCAACTCGGTGGCTGTGCGCGTGGAGTGCGCCAACGCATTCGATTTTCTAAATGCCGCTGAGAAATCCGGGGAGATGTTTGATCTTATCGTGCTGGATCCTCCATCGTTTACGAAAAATAAAGTGGGTTTGCGCGGAGCGATGCGAGGATACAAGGAAATCCATTTGCGTGCGTTCAAACTGCTACCGCCGGGAGGCGTGCTGGCGACATTCAGTTGCTCTCACCACATGTCGTGGCAATTGTTCGAGGAAATGATTATCGACGCGCTTGTGGATGCAAAGAAATCCGTGCGGCAGCTAGGACGGCTCTCGCAGGCAGCCGATCATCCGGTGATGCCGACTTTGCCGGAATCGGAATATTTAAAAGGGGTGTTGCTGGAACTGGCGCCGGGGAGATGAGCAGCAGTCTGCCGACATTTCTGCGACTGGTATTTTGGATGCAATGGCGCACTCTTACAGCGCGAGTGCGCAGTCTGCGGCACCAATCGCGTTTGTTGCTTGCGGTGCTTGGGACGTTCATTCTGGGGTATCTTGTGGGAGGATACGTGCTGTTCTACGAAGGGCTCAGCTACGTGGTGCAGTTTCCCGTGGTGGGTCCCTTGCTAACACAACGCATATTATTTCTAATATTCGGGTTCTTTTTTATAATGTTAGTTTTTTCCAGTGCCATCACGGGCTATGCCACGTTTTTTAAAAGCAGAGAAACTGCCTGGATGCTGTCTCTTCCGGTGAAGCATAAGTATGTTTTCTTATTCAAGTTTCTGGAAGCTTTGTTTATTTCCAGTTGGGCATTGTTGTTCCTTTCAGCTCCCCTGTTGGCGGCCTACGGAAGGGCGCATCATGTGGGGTTGCCATTCTATTTCTTAAGCGCAGCGGTGATCCTGCCATTTATCGCGCTGGCTGCTGTGCTCGGCTCATGGATCATTTTGTTATTGGTTCGGAGGTTGGGGCACGGGCGGATCAAACTGTCTATATTTGCAATTACCACGGTGATTATCGTGTTTATTCTGGTCGGACTCCGGCCCTCGAATACGGAATCCGCATCTGCTACTGATGAGACGCTCACGTTCGAGCGGTTGCTGCGCCATAGCCGGGTGAGCTTGCATCCCGCGTTGCCTGGTGCCTGGGCTGCGAGAAGTATCGCTGCTTTCAGCAAAGATCTCCATGCCCAGGGAGCGTTTTATTTTTTGCTGATTACGAGTTGGGCTCTTGCGGGCATTTTGTTGACATACGAAGCGGGAGGCAAACTTTTCTACCCGGCATGGAATATCGCCGCTTCCAGGCAAACAGAAAGAAACATGTTGCGCTCACGTGTGCGAAACAATGCGCTCTCGGGTCTCTGGCAGGAAAGAATGGTAAGTGCGCTGCCCGGCATGAGCCGTTCTGCAAAAGCAATGCTGCTGAAAGACTTCAGAGTCTTCTGGCGTGAGCCTGCTCAATGGATTCAATTCGTCATCTTCTTTGGCCTTCTGTGCATCTATATTCTTAATCTTCGCAACCTGTCTTATGATTTTGAAAGTGTGTTTTGGGGCACGGTAATTAGCCACCTCAACCTTGCAGCTTCGGCGATGACTCTGTCCACTCTGACGACGCGTTTTGTTTTTCCTCAGTTCAGTCTGGAAGGCAAGCGCCTATGGATTTTAGGGCACGCGCCCGAGGGTCTGGGGCGCATGCTCATTCAAAAATGGCAGGTCAGTTTTGCTGCGACGGCGGCCATCACGGTCACCATGATGTTTGTCTCCTCAGTCATGCTTCATCTGGACAAATGGCTGACGATGTATTTTGCCTTCGCGATCGCGCTCATGTGCATGGCGCTTTCGGGATTGGCGGTGGGACTTGGCGCGTTGTTTCCCAACCTGAAGGAGGATAACCCAAGCAAGATTGTATCTGGGTTTGGTGGAACTCTGTGTTTGATCGTCAGCTTTGTGTACATCGTGGCTTTCATCGGACTGCTTGTGGTGCCGGCTGCGCTCGAGCTGCGGGGTGTCGAGCTATGGAAATGCAATCTGGCTCGTGTGGTGGCGATGTTGATCGTTGCGCTTGTAAGTGTGACTGTAGCGGGAGTCCCCATGCGCATGGCACTTAGGAAATTGAAAACGCTGGAGTTCTAGCATGCACCTGCTAATTTCGGCGGCATATGCCATACCCGCGTGAACGTTCGGATGATGATACTTTGCTCGACCTGGACGAAGAAAACTCGTCGGAACAGCTAGAAAACCAGGTGCAGAAAGCCCAGGAGGCATTGCTACAGCTGAAGCGTCAGCAGGATGCAATCGAAAAACAAAAGCGCGAACTCGAAGACCTGACCCGCCGACAGAACGAGTTGGAAGCCGGGCGCGGCGAGATGAGTGAAAAACTCACGCGAGCGCTTGTCGTGTTGGAGCGCGAGATTTACGAGGCTCAAAAACGCGTGGAACAACTGACATCCACACGAGCAGCATTCGTTCACCATCTGGATGTGGTGGAAAGCATCAATCCCAAGTCGTGGGACAAATCAGATCTTGGGCGCGAACTCAGCCGCGCACTTAGCGCAGTGGACGATGCCAGAACGGAGTACTCCAAGTCACGCTCGCGTATTAATGCTGAAAGCTCGGGCGATGTCTTGGAAAGTGAGGATGCGGAAGGCCTGTATGAAGGGCATGAACCGCGCGATTTCCTTTACTGGCTGAAAAGCGGGTTTGCTTTTACATTGCCATTGCTAATCCTGGGATTTGTAATTCTTGCGATCATTTACGCAAAATTGTAATCGCTTTTACCCATGGCAAAACACTCATCTCGCTCCGCATCGTCCCCGTTGTCTGAGAGGCAGCGCGAACTGCGCCAGCGCGAAGAAGCATTGCGGCGTGAAATGGAGCGCATGCAGAATATCATCCACGAGGCGCCGAAGCTGGTGGAAGAAGTTCGCCGCAGGGAGCAGGAAGCATTGATCGAACGCGCGCACACCGACTATCGCCGGGCGGATCCTTTCCGCTCCATCGGCGAGGATGGCACCGCAGTGCGCAGGGGGAGGCAGAACAAAACTCAGCGCGTAAGTTTGAAAGCGGAGCGCAACGCACAGCGCACCCAGTTTATCCTGTTGCTGCTTTTGCTCGCCGTGTTGTGTCTGATCGTCCTATCCCGATTGCCCGGCTAGTTGGGAAAATTTCTTTCCCTGCATACGTCTGCGTAACGAGCGGGCAACGAACGGCTATCAAAAAAACAGTATGGCCACTCGCGATCCTCGAAAAGTTCACCCTCAACCTCCTTATTCCAGCCCGAAACAAAAGCCGCCGGGCACGGAGAAGCAACTTCAACCCGCAGCAGATCATGGCGAGAAATCGTATGTCGGCCATGGCGTTCTAAAAGACCGCAAGGCACTCATCACAGGTGCCGACAGCGGCATCGGTCGGGCGGTAGCACTGGCGTTTGCGCGGGAAGGCGCGGATGTCGCCATATCCTATCTTAGCGAAGATGCAGATGCAGAAGAGACAAAACGCCTGGTCGAAGCCGAAGGGCGCAAGGCAGTGTTGTTGCGCGGTGACCTCGCGACAAGAAAATCCTGCGAGAAGGTTGCGGCAAAAGCAGTATCGCAACTGGGCGGAATGGATATTTTAGTAAATAACGCAGCCTACCAGAGAACCTATGACAAATTGGAGGACGTGCCCGATGAGGAATTTGTCGAATGCTATGCGGTTAATCTGTTTGCAATCTTTCGGTTAAGCCAGGTTCTGTTGCCCAAAATTCCTTCTGGGGGCTCCATCATCAATACAGCCTCAATACAATCCTACGATCCCACTCCTAATCTTATTGCTTATGCTTCGACCAAGGCTGCGGTAGTCAGTCTGACTCGGTCACTGTCTGCTTTTGCCATGGCCAAAGGCGTGCGGGTCAATGCGGTGGCACCCGGCCCGGTGCATACTCCGCTTATCCCGGCAACACTTCCCAAGGAAAAGGTCCGTGAATTTGGCAAAGACAACATTTTTGGTCGGGCCGCGCAACCTGCAGAGATGGCGCCTATCTTTGTTTTCCTTGCATCCGATCAGGCAAGCTATGTGTCCGGAGAGGTGTATGGCGCCACAGGCGGACGCATGCCGCTTTAGCCTGTGATCACACTCGCCCAGCCGCAGCGTAAATACCTTGGGCACCTTGCGATACTGGTGTCCGTTTTCATCTCGTATGCACTTTGGTTCGGCAGCATGTGGGTTGCAGACGATCTTTATTCCAACTATTGGAAATATCCCGCCAAGGTAGGAAGCCACGGTGCGCTCATCCTTATGTGCTGGGCATTCATCTTGTCCACAAGATTGCGCAGCGTGGAGTGGCTGTTCGGGGGATTGGATAAAGTATATAAAACGCACCGCCGCCTGGGTGAGATTGCATTTACCATCATATTTCTGCATCCGATCTTTCTGGCGATTGCTTTTAGCGATTCGGTGCAGTCGGGCTTGCGCTATGTCTGGTTTTCGCAAGATCCAATAAGGAACACCGGCATTGCGTCGTTAATTTTATTTATCGTACTGGTGGTCTTTTCCATCACTTCCAAGCTGCTCCCGTATCATTGGTGGAAACAAACGCACCATTTTTTCGGAGCATTATTAGTCTTAGTGGCCATTCACGCGATGATCTCAGGAGGAGAAATCTCAAAATACCCAGTGCTGCAACTATGGTATGGGACGTGGGTGCTTCTTGCTTTGGTATCGTATATCTATATTCGCATATTATATCGATGGATCGGACCACAATATGAATATCGAGTAGCCAATGTGGAGGAAATTGGGGACGAAATTACGGAGGTGCATCTGCGGCCCAAGGGGCGAGCCATGCGGTTTGCACCCGGCCAGTTTGTATATGTGCAGTTCGATACCCAGACCGTCAGTGCCGAGATGCATCCGTTCAGCATTTCAAGTCCTCCGGAAGCAGGCGACTTGAGGCTATCCATTAAAAGTTTGGGTGATTGGACGGGGGGAGTAAAAGAACTTCGCAATGGTGCTCCCGCTCGAATTCTCGGCCCATACGGGAGATTTACCGAAATGCTCTGGTCTCAGCCAGAAAAGCCAGTGGTATTCATTGGAGGCGGCATCGGCATCACGCCATTTCTAAGTATTCTTAGATCGGAAAGATTTAAAGTTCGCACAGCACCTGCTTCAATGATTTACTCCGGAACCAAGCGCGATGCCTTGGTCTATGACAAAGAATTATTGGATGTATCCTCCCGGATCAAGCATCTTTCCTATGTAACGCATTGCTCCGATGACGAAGGTTTTATAGATTTTGAATACATTAAAAATCACACCAGTCACGCACACAGCGAAGCGATTTATATGATTTGTGGTCCAGCACCTATGATGCAATCCCTCACGAAGCTGCTGCAGGATAATGAAGTGCCTGCCGCTCAAATAATCACGGAGGACTTCTCTATACGTTAGTTTCCGCAGCCGGAAGTTGAAGCCATTGTGAGGGCGACAGCCCGGTCTGCTGTCGAAACCAGCGTGCAAAATAGTTCTGGTCAGAAAATCCACAGGCTTCCGCTGCGTCAGCAATTTTTACGCGCTTTTTCAGCTGCACTTTTGCGCGCGCTACACGTTCGCGGGCTTTCCATTGTCCAAGCGTCAACCCTGTCTGCTGCTTGATAACGCGATTCAAATAGTCTTTCTGGTACCCGGCAGCAGCAGCGATTTGCGATGGAGAAAGCCCATTTGAGTCGGGACTTTTCAGTATCGTTTCCACCTTTTGGATAATCGGAGAGCGAAACACGCCTTTCCGGCTAGGGAACCAGGCAGATGCATCCAACATGGTTTCGACCACGTGAAGCGTCAGAATTGCGCGGCGTATTTCCCAAGGCAGCCCGGCACTTTCCTTTACGTGCACCATGCTGGAAATAATGTGCCGAATGTCGGCCAATTCGAGGCTGCTTAACTCTTTCACGGACGGACTTGGTTTGCACGAAGATTTGATTTTGAAGTCTATGACCAGGCAAAGAGCCGGGCGCAGCCCGGTGCGGTGGAAGGAATGCACGATCCCAGCAGGAATCGCAACAAGAGTTCCGGCGGTTATCTGATGATTCTTTTTCTGAATAGTTTGAACTCCATGGCCGGTGAGATAGAGCAAAAACTGGTCAAAAGCATGTTTGTGAGAGCCAAGGGACGTGGTTTCAGGAAGATGTCGATGAATGGCCAGACTCAACACCTGCACGGAACCCACGGTGAGTTGAAGTTCTTGCCAGAGGATGGAGCGGAAATGTTCCACAGCAGTATGACATATTAATGTCGTTTTGGTGCTAAATCAATCAGCGAAATTGTTAACCGGCTTCCATCGCACTGTGGTTGCATATTCGCCGCATGATAAAAATCGATCCTTCGCTCACGGCTTCCTCTTTGCTCGCCAGGTGTAACCATGTGTTCGAACTGGCTGGCAGGAAGGTGCGACTTATTGATAAGACATTTGACCCGAGGCGCGCTTCGCCGGTTTTCACCGTTGATGGGCAATACACTGCGAGGGGATGGACAGAATGGACGCAGGGTTTTCAATTTGGTTGCGCCTTGCTTGTTTTTGATGCCACTGGCGACACGGACCTGCTCGAGCTGGGTCGGGAGCGCACGCTAAAATACATGGCTCCGCATTTATCGCACGTCGGCGTGCACGACCATGGGTTCAATAACCTTTCCACATACGGAAATCTGCGCAGGCTTATGATTGAGGGTCGCCTGGAACACAACTCGTGGGAATTAAACTTCTACGAATTGGCTTTGAAGGTCAGCGGTGCAATTCAGGCGCGACGCTGGACAAAGCATCAGCATGGCGGGTTTATCTATTCATTTAATGGCCCGCATTCTTTATTTGTGGATACCATCCGCTCGTGCAGATCGTTGGTGGTCGCCCATAAGCTGGGGTATCAGTTGATGGAAGAAAATGACGCGCGGATAAACCTGCTCGAGCGCGCTGTCGCACATGCCCGCAGCACTGCGCAGTTCTCTATTTTTTACGGGGAAGGTCGCGATAGTTACGACGTGCGCGGGCGGACGAGTCACGAGGCGATTTTTAACATTAACGACGGTGCGTTCCGCTGCCCAAATTCGCAACAAGGCTACACCGGATTCAGCACATGGACGCGTGGACTCGCGTGGGCAATGCTTGGATTTGCGGAAGAATTGGAAGCTCTGGAGCACATCTCGGACGATAGTCTCGATGCGTGTGGTGGTCGGCAGGAAATAGAGAACTTTATGTTGAAAGCCGCGCGGGCTACTTGCGATTTTTACATCGAGAACTCACCCTTGGATGGCATCCCGTATTGGGACACCGGAGCACCTCAACTGCACAGGCTTGGAGACTACCTGAACAGAAACAGCGATCCTTACAATGAATGGGAGCCTGTTGACAGTTCTGCCGCAGCCATCGGCGCACAAGGATTAATTCGGCTTGGGCGTGTCTTGAATACTCGAGGTAGCGACGGAAGCCGCTATTTGCAGGCAGGACTGACCGTGTTGCATCATCTTTTCGATGAGCCTTACTTAAGCGAGTCCGATGGGCATCAGGGGCTCGTGCTTCATTCCGTCTATCACCGACCGAATGGCTGGGATGCGATTCCACCGGGAAAGAAAGTTCCCTGCGGTGAATCATCCATGTGGGGAGATTACCACGCGATTGAGGCTGCGTTGCATGTAAAAAGGCTGGCCGAAGACAAACCCTACTACACATTTCTCGGATAATGATCGAACACCCTCAGGATCTATCGCGACTGTGCATCCACACGATCACGACAAAACCGTGGTCATTAAAAAAGGCTGTGGAAGAGTATTCCGCTGTCGGCATTGGCGGCATCACGATCTGGAGAGACTCAGCGAAGGCTCATCCCGACGGCCTCCCCTCGGCAGGTGAGATGTGCCGAAGTTCGGGTTTGGAAATAGTATCCTACGTGCGTGGTGGGTTTTTCCCTGCCACCTCATGTGCGGCCCGACAAGCCGCCGTGGATGATAATCTAAAGGTTCTTGACGAGGCGGCAGAGTTGGGGGCACCGCTTGTGGTTCTCGTGTGCGGCGCGGTGCCAGGTATGTGTCTGGCGCAGGCCCGCGGGCAGATCGAGCAAGGCCTTGAAGCGATCTTGCCGCACGCGGCAGAGCGCGGAATCCGGCTGGGAATTGAGCCGTTGCACCCCATGTATTCAGATTGCCGTTCTGCGATTAATACGCTTACTCAAGCTAACGACCTGGCTATTTCCATGCAAAGCGACTGGCTAGGCGTGACGGTGGACGTGTACCACATGTGGTGGGACGAGCGGTTGGAAAAAGAAATCTTCCGCTGTGGAGACGCGGGCAAATTATTCTCCTTCCACATTTGCGACTGGAAAAACGAGCCTCAAGATTTGCTGAACGATCGCGGTCTCATGGGCGAAGGCTGTATCAACATCCCACAGATCCGCGCGTGGGTGGAAGCTGCTGGGTTTACCGGTTTCCATGAAGTGGAAATTTTTTCCAACCGTTACTGGGCACTGGACCAAAGTGCATATCTTAAACAAATAATCTCCGCATATCTGACTCACTCCTAACTATACTTATGTCTAAAAATCTAAAAACTCATCGCGTTGGAATCATTATGAACGGCGTCACGGGACGCATGGGAACAAACCAACATTTACTCCGATCGATAGTGCCGATCATTCAGCAAGGTGGGGTGTTTATTTCCCCCGAAGAGCGCATCCTGCCCGATCCGATTCTGGTTGGGCGCAGCGAAGTGAAGTTGCGCGAACTCGCCAGCCGTGCTGGTCTGCAAAAATATACCACCGACCTGGATAGCGTATTAGTCGATCCCGAATACTCCGTGTATTTTGACGCGCAGACCACTGGACGACGCGCGGATGGGGTGAAAGCTGCGGCGGCTGCTGGTAAACATGTGTATTGCGAGAAACCCGTCGCTGTGGACACCGCGACCGCCCTGGAACTGTATCGCATCTGCACCGAAGCGGGCGTAAAGAATGGCGTGGTGCAGGACAAACTTTGGTTGCCGGGTCTATTAAAACTCAAGCGGCTTATGGAAGCGGATTTTTTCGGGCGTATCCTTTCGGTGCGAGGAGAGTTTGGTTACTGGGTGTTTGAAGGCCATTCCATTCCCGCCCAGCGACCTTCGTGGAACTACCGCAAAGAAGATGATGGCGGAATCATAGTGGATATGTTGTGTCACTGGCGGTATGTCCTGGATAATTTGTTTGGAAATGTAAAAAGCCTTACTTGCCATGGGGCGACTCACATTCCGCAGCGAGTGGATGAGAAAGGAAATACTTACGTTTGCACAGCAGACGATGCCGCTTACGCGACATTCGAATTGGAAGGCGGAGTCGTGGCGCATTTTAACTCTTCGTGGGTGACCCGCGTGGACCGCGACGACCTGCTAACGCTGCACGTGGACGGCACGCATGGCTCGGCCGTTGCAGGGCTGAGAGAATGCAAGATTCAACATTACGGAAACACTCCCAAGCCCACGTGGAATCCAGATGTGCCGCAGCCCATTAACTTCCGTCAAGGCTGGACAATGGTTCCTGAGCAGGAAAACTACGACAATGCATTCAAAGTGCAGTGGGAGCTGTTTTTGAAGCATGTCGCTTTGGACTCGCCGTTCCGATGGAATCTCATGGAGGGTGCAAAGGGTGTGCAACTGGCCGAGCTGGGGCTGAAATCCTGGGCTGAACGCCGATGGGTGGATGTGCCGGAGCTTGCTTAATTACAAAGTGCTGTCGAATTTTCTATTCGGCAATCCAATGTGACAGGTCCTGGCGCAGCTCGTCATCGAGTTCTATGCAGAATGCCTCACCCGCCGCAACGCGGACTGGCGTCTCTCCCACGCGTTGGAACTCGAAGACGACTGGCTGGGCGCCAGGATGTCGCAGTAGTTTCTCCCGAATATCGAGCATCTGCTCCATGGTGCCTGCATCGGCGGAAAATACGAGCCTGAGCGGGGCCGAGGCTTTGTCCGGCTTCACAGGTTGCACATCGCTCGCGCTAAGTCGCAGACTATCATCACGGGTTCCAAGCTTGCCAGTCACAGCAACCACTTTCCCAGGCTGTAAACGGTCCTGCACCTTATTATAAGTTTCAGTCCAGACGATGATCTCCATGGATGCACTTAGATCTTCAAGTTGAAGAATTGCAAAAGGTTTGCCTTCGCTTTTCGTAAACTTACGTTCCACTGAGCTTAGGATGCCAGCAACAGTGACATTGGACTTATCCTCGACGTCGCCCAATGAAGCGATAGGGGTAAAGCCTTTCCTGGCGAATACATCGAAATAATTATCCAACGGATGGCCCGTGACATAGAAGCCCAACAGTTCTTTTTCCTGCGCGAGTTTCTCCTCTCTGGTCCATGGTTCATACGCGGCACTCTCCACCGTGGTGGGCGGCGCGCTTTGCAGCTCCACATCATCGAAGAGGGAGACCTGACCAGATGCTCTGTCCCGCTGTGCGGAGGCTGCGGAAGCGAGAGTGGATTCCACGCGTGCAAATAACTCCGCCCTGTCCCGCCCGGTGAAGTCGAATGCGCCGCATTTTATCAGGCTCTCGACGATCTTTCGATTCACTGTGCGGCCATCCAGTCGGGAGCAGAAATCTTCCAGCCCATTGAACATTCCATTGCATTCGCGTTCTTTTATCGTGGCAGCCATGGCCGCTTCGCCCACATTCTTCACACCAGCGAGACCAAATCGGATCGCGCGCTGATCAGCTCCAGCATCCTCAGCCGAAAACTTCAACCCGCTTCGATTCAAGTCGGGCGGTAAGATGGGAATTCGCATGCGCTTACATTCCGCAACAAGCACCGCGATCTTATCCGTGTTGTTTATCTCATTACTTAGAAGTCCGCACATAAACTCCACCGGATAATTCGCTTTTAGATATGCGGTGCGGTAGCAGACCAATCCATAAGCTGCACTGTGGCTTTTATTAAATCCGTAGCCCGCAAATTTTTCCAACAAATCGAAAATTGCGTTGGCCCGGTCGCTGGGAATCTGGTTCACCTTGGCGCAACCGTTGATGAAACGTTCGCGTTCCTTGGCCATCTTTTCCTTATCTTTCTTGCCCATGGCTCGCCGAAGCAGGTCGGCCTCGGCAAGTGTGAATCCCGCTAGCACATTGGCCGCGCGTTGCACTTGCTCTTGATAAATTAGAACTCCAAAAGTGTCCTCGCTGATTTCCTTGAGCAACGGATGTTCATATTTAATCTTTGTCTTCCCTTTTTTTCGACTTATGTAATCGGGAAGCAGGTCCATGGGACCTGGCCGGTAGAGTGCAATCAGCGCAATAATATCTCCGATGTTTTGCACATCTATTTGTTTGCAGATTGCAGTGATCCCGCCCGATTCCAATTGAAACAGCCCGATCGTGTCGCCTCGATTGATCACAGCAAATGCTTCCTGATTATCGATCGGAATTTTCTCCAGACAGAAGTCCGGTTCCGTCTTGCGGATGAGCTGCACGGTGTCCTCCATGACGGTGAGGTTTTTTAGCCCCAGGAAATCCATCTTTAGCATGCCCAGCGAGGTCAATGGACCCATCGCATACTGAGTCATCACTTCCTTGTCTGTGCCACGACATAGCGGTATCTGATCTGAGAGATCGTTGTCGCTGATGACCACTCCTGCGGCATGCATGCCGGTGTTCCGTGAGAGCCCCTCGAGCAGCGTGGCATAGTTCCACAATTGCTGAGTGGCAGGCTCCGTCTCAACTGCTTTTTTTAAATCTGGATTTTTATCAATAGCTCCCGGCTCGTGCTTGCCGTCTTTATCTTTTCCGTTGAGTGTGATCCCGATTTCATTGGGGATCATCCGGGCAATGCGGTCCGCGTCGCCATAGCTTAGTCCCATCACGCGACCCACATCGCGGATGACACTCTTCGCGCCCATGGTGCCGAAGGTTACGATCTGAGCGACCGCGCGCTCCCCGTATTTCTGTCGCACATACTCGATGACTTCACCGCGCCGGTTTACGCAAAAATCGATGTCCACGTCGGGCGCAGACACACGGTCTGGATTTAGAAATCGCTCAAAAATTAGACCATATTCCAATGGATCGATGTCAGTGATTCGGAGCACGTATGCAATGAGCGAGCCCGCGGCAGAGCCTCGTCCGGGGCCGACTGGGACGCCTTTGCGACGGGCGTAAGCTATGAAATCCCAGACAATCAAAAAATAGGAAATGAACCCGGTTTTCTCGATGACGGAGAGTTCGTAATCGAGGCGTTCTGTGAGTTCGGTTTTAGTGGGTGCGTCCGGGCCGTAGCGCTCGATCAATCCCGCATAGCACAAGTCGCGTAGATATTCTGCGCGGGTCATCCCATCCGGCGGGGTGTATTCCGGATAGCGCGCATTTTTAAAATTGATCTCCAGATCGCACATCTCGGCAATGCGCATCGTGTTTATAATGGCATCCGGCGTTTCGTGAAAAAGCGCCACCATCTCCTCGTGAGTTTTAAAATATAATTCGGGCGAATAGCGCATCCGCTTTTCATCATGCACCATGGCGCCGGTGCCGATGCAGATCATCACGTCGTGCGCATCGTGGTGGGAACGTTCGAGAAAATGCACATCATTTGCTGCAACCAGGCCGAGTCCGGCATCCTTCGATAATCGGATGAGTTCTCGATTGCATTTGCGTTGGGCCTCGATGCCGTGATCGTGAAGCTCCAGAAAAAAGCGATCTTTTCCGAAAATATTCGCGAAATCATCCACGCTCTGGCGCGCTTTTTTCAAGTCGTCTTGCTGTATGGCGAGGTTGATTTCTCCTTTGAGACACGCGCTCATACCGATCAGGCCATTGGAATGCTGCGCCAGAAGTTGCTTGTCGATGCGCGGTTTGTAGTAAAAACCGTCAAGAAAACCTGCGGAAACAAGTTTCACGAGATTATGGTAGCCCGTCTCATCCTGAGCAAGCAGGGTAAAATGGCTGGAAGCATCGCGAGCTGAGGACGCGCTGTGATCAGTCATCGATCCAGGTGCGAGATACACCTCACACCCGATGATCGGTTTGATCCCGTGGTCCTGCGCAGATTGGTAGAATTCGATCGCACCAAACATATTGCCATGATCGGTCATTGCCACGGCGGGCATGCCCAAAGAGACAGCCTTTTTCATGAGCTGATCGATGCGAATGGAGCCGTCGAGCAGCGAATACTCGGTGTGGAGATGAAGATGAACGAAGGAATCGGAAGCCATGAATCGAGAGATTTTAGGTGAGGCTGGAAGTTTGTCCAGAGCTGTGGCTGGTTTGTACTTGTCCCCGCGTGATCGGCGTGGCACGAGTGCGGGAATGGAATTTGACAACGTGACTTTGACGGTGCTGGCGAACGTGTATTTCGATGGCAAAGTGGTCTCGCATGCTTTCCGCGATGCGGAGGGTAATAAAAAATCTGCGGGTATTATTTTTCCCGGCGAATATCATTTTGGCACCAGTGCCCCGGAACGCATGGAGATCATAGCTGGAGCGTGCGAGGTGGTTCTGGATGGCGAGGACAAGAAAGTTTCTTATGAAGGAGGAAGCGATTTTGCAGTTCCCGGTGAATCCGGCTTCACCATCACGGTGCCTTCTGGATCGTGCCAATATATCTGTTCTTACATGAGTTAGACCCAGCAGAGCTACGTTGCGGGATGATTGATCTTTGCGGCGGGATGTGCGATTGCTTGCGCGATGACTATTGCAATCCAGGTGGACGAAGACATAAAGACAGCAATGAAAACGCGCGATGCGGCGCGATTGGCGGTCTTGCGCATGCTCAAGTCCGCAATGAAGAATTTGGCAATTGAAAAGCATGGCGCAGAAGGCGTTCTTGAAGACACCGAGGCTTTGGCTGTGATTCGCAAACAGGTGAAACAGCGGGAAGATTCCATCGAGAGCTTTGAGCGAGGTGGGCGTCCGGAGCTTGCGGCCAAGGAACAAGCCGAGATTGAAGTGCTTGCCGGGTATCTGCCCAAGGCGTTGAGCAAAGCTGAGATTGGCACGTTGGTCGCGGGCGCGATTGCAGAAGTGAGCGCGACTGGCAGAGCGCAGATGGGTGCGGTGATGAAGCTGGTGACCGCAGCCGCAGCAGGCCGTGCCGATGGCAAAGTGTTAAGCCAGGAAGTGCAGCGTCAGTTGGCGTGAATATCGCGATTGTGGTCGCAGCCGGCTCGAGCCGACGCATGGGTGCAGACAAGGTTTTTGCGCAGCTGGCTGGCAAAGCAGTTCTTTGGCATTCGGTTCGAGCGTTTGAACATTGCTCCGCCGTCGATGGTATAGTGGTCGTGACTCGGCCGGAGAGCATTTGCGCGGTGCAGGAGTGCTGTGGCGAGTTCTCCAAGTTGTTACATGTGATAGAAGGCGGTAAAGCACGGCAGAATTCTGTGCGCAATGGTCTCGGTGCGTTGCCAGACGAGGCGAGTGCTGTCGCGGTGCACGACGCTGCGCGGCCGTTGATCGATCCGGAAATGATCGCTGAATGTTTTTTACAGGTGAAGACCTGCCGTGCGGTGGCCTGTGCTGCGCCGGTGGTGGATACCTTAAAAAAAGTAAATGCTGGTTACTGCATCCAGGAAGCGATCGATCGAGCGGGTGTCTGGGCGATGCAAACTCCGCAGGTATTCGAAGTGGCACTTCTGCGTCAAGCACTGGACGCCGTGAGCATCTCCGGACAATGTGTGACGGACGATACCAGTGCGGTCCAGGCGCAAGGCGTTGCGGTACGGCTGGTGCACAACATGCGGATGAACTTTAAAATTACGTTTCCGACGGACCTTGCGCTTGCGGAATGTGTGCTGGCATCGAGATTAAAAGGCGGCTCTCCATTATGAAATACCAGGTGTCCACAATTCCCGGCGGCATACGCGTCGCGACTGCAGAGATGCCGCACATGCGCAGTGTGAGTGCGGGATTGTGGGTGGCGGTTGGTGGGCGATACGAGACTGCGGAGTGCAGCGGGATATCACATTTTATTGAGCATATGTTATTTAAGGGCACGGCACGTCGCACGGCTCGACAGATCACTGCTGATGTGGAGGGGGTGGGGGGCTATATCAATGCCTTTACCACCGAAGATAGCACATGCTTCTATGCTCAAGCGGGAGCGAAAAACCTGCCGCGCCTGTTGGATGTACTCTGCGACATGCTCTTGCACTCGATCATGGATCCCAACGAGATCGAGCGTGAAAGAGAGGTGATTCGGGAAGAGATTCTGATGTATCGGGATCAGCCTTCACAATATGCGCAGGAGCTACTGGGAGGTGCACTATGGGGACGGCACCCGCTGGGACGCCCACTTACTGGCACCTCAGAATCTGTAGGCAAACTGCAGCGGGATGATTTTTTTAAATACCTGCATCAGCATTACAACAAGGCCACGGTGATCGCGACAGTTGCGGGTAATACTACGCATGCAGAAGTCGTAAGCATACTGACTCCGGCTCTGAATGCGCTTGGCGATGGGTGCAGCTCGCGATACCAGCGTTGCCATGTGCGGAAGCTGCGCCCGGGCATGGCTGCGGCAGATCACGATGTGGAACAAGCGCAATTTGTCTTGGGCTTTCCTGCTATGGGGAGGAGGGATCCTCGACGGTATGCATTGAAAGTCCTCAGTGTGCTGCTGGGCGAGAACATGAGTTCGCGACTATTTCAAATGCTGCGCGAGCGCCACGGGTTGTGCTATTCGGTGCATACATGCACGATGGGTCTGGATGAGGTGGGAGCGTTTCAGTTTGCTGCTGGGCTGGCTCCTTCTTGCTTGAAGAAAGCGGCAAAACTGACGCTGCGCGAGTTTGATCGGATTGCTTCGCGTCCGGTGTCGAAGCGCGAGCTGAACCAGGCGAAAGATTACACCATCGGTCAGATACAGCTTGGACTTGAAAGCACCAGCAATCAACTGATGTGGATGGGGGAATCCATGCTTGGTTATGGACGGGTGCTGGACCCTGAGGACGTGGAGCAGGCGTTTGGCGCAGTGACAGCAGAGGCGGTGGGTGCGGTGGCACGGGAGGTGTTGCAGCCTGCCCGTATGGCGGGAGCATTGGTGTGTCCGGGCGCATCGGAGGAGATGTTGCGGAGCATTCTCTCCAGTGCGCAAAGCTAAGGCGTCCATGCGGTATGGAAAATAGGCGGGTTAGCTCATTACCATGCCGCCATCAACGGTGAGAATCTGTCCGGTTATAAAAGTCGCTTCGGGTCCGCATAAGAAAGCGACTGCCCCTGCGACGTCGGAAGCCTCGCCGAAACGGTGCAGAGGAATCTGTTCCAGGATGTTTTTTTTTAGATCTTCAGGCAGCGCACTGGTCATGTCGGTATTAATAAAACCCGGCGCGATGGCGTTGCATGTGATGCCACGCGAGGCAGCTTCGCGGGCAATGGATTTGGTAAGGCCGAACAGACCTGCCTTGCTGGCAGCGTAGTTGGCCTGGCCGGCGTTGCCCATGAGTCCGATGACACTGCTAATGTTGACGATGCGTCCGCAGCGTTGTTTCAACATGCTGCGGAGGAAACACTGGATCACGTTGAATGCGCCTTTAAGATTGGTATTTAAAACAGTGTCCCAATCTTCCACGGACATTCGCATGACAAGTCCGTCGCGTGTGACCCCGGCGTTATTGACCACAATGTCCGCGCGTCCAAAATCAGATAATACTTGCCGCGCTAGTGCTTCGACCTCTTCATGGTCTGCCACGTCTGCGGCGTAGCTGCGTGCTGCGCCGGGCTGGAGTTGGTTGATGCTCTCAGCCGTGCGGTCTGAGTTGGCTTGCGTGCGACTCACAACTGCGATGCGTGCTCCCTCGGATGCAAGGCGATGGGCTATGGCTTCTCCGATGCCGCGGCCCGCACCCGTGACGACGGCGACTTGGTCTTTAAGTTTTAGAGTTTGATCCATTGTTTCTTTTGGCTGCTTTGGCTTATCGCGTCGAGTACGCGTTCGTTCTCGAACCCATCCTCGAAGGTGGGCTGCACGCTCTCGCATGCGACGACCGCGCGAGTGAAATCGGCAAAAGTGTTCACGAAAGTATGTTCATATCCGATGATGTGTCCCGGTGGCCACCACGCACCAGCAAAAGGATGCGCTTCCTCCGTGACGAGAATATCGCGAAATCCGCGGTGTTCCTCCGGGTCTTCGGCATTGTAATACTGCAGGCGGTTCATATCTTCGAAATTAAACGCGATGCTGCCTTTGCTGCCATTGATTTCAAAAGTAATGTGGTTCTTGCGTCCGTAAGCGAACCGCGTGGCTTCCAGGTTGGCTATAGCACCGTTCTTGAAGCGGCCAATCCATGATACGGCATCATCGACGGTCACTTCACCTGTTTTCGTGGACTTGGTCGCTTTCAAGCCCGCACCGGTTTCAGCAAGCAACGGGCGCTCTTTGATAAATGTTTCCATGAGCCCGCAGACTTCATCCAGTTCGCCCACAAGGTAGCGTCCGATATCGATGATATGCGCATTGATGTCCCCATGGGTGCCTGACCCAGCGATGCTGGACTGGAGACGCCAAACCAGAGGAAACTGCGGATCGGCAATCCAATCCTGCGCATAGCGTGCACGATAATGGTAGATGCGTTCACCAAGGACGCCATCTTCAATCATTCTTTTCGCGAGAGCGACGGCTGGGATGCGGCGGTAGTTATGGCAAACCATGTTGACGACTCCTGCTGTGCGCACTGCTTCGACCATGTCGCGGCATTGCGCCACATCCATGCCTAGCGGTTTCTCGCAGAGCACGGCTTTACCAGCGGCAGCTGCGGCGATAGCGATCTCGGCATGTGTGTCATTGGGGGTGGTGATGTCGATAATGTCGATCTGTGGATCATCGACCACTTCGCGCCAATCTGTGCAGAAGTGCTGCCACCCAAGTTGGGATGCCGCTTGCTCGACGCTGGATCGGGTGCGACCGCAGATGGTGTGAAGCTCGAGGTCTGCGGGCAGATCAAAAAACTTCGGCGCCTGGCGCCAGGCGTTGGAGTGCGCCTTGCCCATGAAGTTGTAGCCGATCATGCCAACACGGAGAGTGGGATTGGTTTTATTCATCGTAAAAAGGTGGAAATCTGCGAGGCGTTTTTATAATCGCATCGGAAGCAAATTTACCAGAGGTTAGTGTTTTTATGAAATGTCCATCCTGCGCAACTGCCATCCCGGAAAGTCCGGAGGCATGTCCGCAGTGCGGATTCCATCTGGAAGAATTGACGCTTCGGTTCGGTGCTTTACCGCGGCACAGCATTTATGTCACCGACACCACTATGCATCGCGTGTTGACGCCGCGACGCCAGAAAGCCGTGGAGCGGAAGCTGGTTTATTTCACGAAAAAATTTCCGCAAAGTCGTTTCTCTGTCGTGTTCACACAGCTTCGCTCGCATACTCCGATTCGGGAATACACATTCTATCTCATGAACAAATGCCAGTTCAGTGCATTCTCGCAGAAAGGAGCCAAGAACTTTTCTCTATTGCTGCTGGTGGATGTGACCACGGGCGATGCCTGTCTCATGACCGGCTATGGTCTGGAGACATGGCTGTCCGAGGATGAGCTGTTGCGGATATTAACCAAGGCGAAAGCTTCGTTTGCGCACGGAGATTTTTATAAAGCAACTATTGTATGTATATATAACACGATGATTACCTTGAGGAACAATATCAAAGCGCGCAAAGGCTTGGACTTATGATTCATCGTATTTTTCGGCTGACGTTCATGCTTTGGACGGCGACGATGTTGTCGCTCGCTGCGCAGCAGGCTCCAAACGGATATATCTTGGACGAAAACCTGCTTTTGGATGATGAGCGCAAAGCAACTTTAGTTAAGACCTTGAAGGCTGCGGAGGAACAAGGGCACAAGGTGTACGCTGCGTTTTTTTCCAGCCTCCCGGACGATGAACTTACAGGAAATCGTGCTGCCTCTCTGGCCAAGACTTGGTTGGGCAACGAAATGGGCGCGGTGCTGGTCTATAATCAGGAGGAGAATCGACTTGCGGTGGCGCCTTCGCCGGGCTTTCGCCTGCTGCAAACATCCAGGCAATTGCCCGATGTGGTGCAGAGGGCGGAAAGATCGCTTGCTCAAGGACGGCCGGTGCCGATGGTGTTGCGCGAAGCGGTGTTGGACCTCGAGTACGAGGTGCGCATGGCGCGCATGGAGCATGGAGCAGCGGAGCGACAAAGTTGGTTATTTGTTGCGGGAGGAGCCATGCTTGGATTGATGATAGCGGGAGGCATTTTTCTTTTCGGATTAAATTATCTCCGGCATCACAACCTATTTGATCATGCTTACGAGTTTCCTGAGCCTTCCCGACCTACCCGACTTGGAGGGCCATTTTCCGGAGGACACTCCGCAGTGCTGGAGAATAAGCGGGGTTGACGCTTGCTGGTTCTGACTTCTGAAGGAGAAGCTTCTCCTCGCATGGGTTGTTGACACCGCATGCCGCTCCGCAGCACTCTGGCTTGCTGCTTTATCATGTTTATTCAGCCATGAGTTTTATCCACGACGATTTTCTGCTCTCGAACGAAACCGCCCGCCATCTCTATCACAGCTTCGCAGCCGACCAGCCGATCTACGATTACCACTGCCACCTCCCGCCCGCTGATGTTGCGGGTGATCGGAGATTTAAAAATCTTACTGAGCTGTGGCTGGAAGGCGACCATTACAAATGGCGGCTCATGCGCTCCAATGGCGTCGAAGAGAAATACTGCACGGGCGATGCGGACGACTATGCGAAGTTCATGGCCTTTGCGCGCACGGTTCCGCACACGCTGCGCAATCCGATGTTTCACTGGACCCATCTGGAACTGAAGCGCTACTTCGGGATCGATGAACTGCTCAACGAGCATACGGCGTCCGATATCTGGAGTCGCGCGAACGAGCAGATTCAGGACCCTTCATTTTCCGCCCAAGGTATTTTAAAAAAATTCCGTGTATCTGTTATCGGGACCACAGACGATCCCACGGACGACCTGAAGCATCATCGAACCATTCGCGAGTCGGGGATTGGCACGCGGGTGTATCCCGCATTTCGGCCGGATAAGAGCCTCGCGGTGGACGATGCTTCTGCATGGAACGAATGGGTGGACACACTAGCCGAAGTGGCTGGCGTGGATGTGTCGTCTCTGCGCTCGATGGAAGAAGCACTCGCCGCGAGGCATGCTTATTTTCACGAACAAGGCTCCCGGCTTTCTGATCACGGCCTCAACCATGCGCACGCAGCGTTCGCATCGCGTGGGGTGATCGAAGGCATCTTTAACAAAGCCCGTTCGGGCAAGGACGCCACACCGGAAGAAAAAGAACAATTCGCCACGCACCTCATGCTGCTTTTCGGACGCCTCGACGCAGAGAAAGGTTGGGTAAAACAATTGCACCTCGGAGCGCAACGCAATAATAACTCGCGTGCTCTGCGCGAGATGGGCCGTGATGCGGGGTTCGACTCCATCGGGGATTGGCCGCAGGCAGAGAGCCTTGCGAAATACCTCGACCGACTGGATGCCGATGGATGCCTGCCGAAGACCGTTCTCTACAATTTGAATCCGCGCGACAACTATGTATTTGCGACGATGATCGGCAATTTCCAGGACGGTTCCGTGCCAGGAAAAATGCAGTTCGGCAGCGGTTGGTGGTTCCTGGATCAGAAAGAAGCGATGGTCTGGCAAATTAACGCCCTTTCCAATCTCGGACTCCTCTCACGATTTGTAGGTATGCTGACGGATTCGCGCTCGCTGCTGTCCTATCCGCGACATGAATATTTCCGGCGCATACTTTGCGACATTCTAGGTCGGGAAGCGCAATCGGGCGAAATCCCAAATGACCAGAAATGGCTCGGCGACATGGTGCGCCGAATTTGTTTTAAAAATGCGGTGGACTACTTCGGGATGGAGCCAGGCCAAGTGTAACGCGGGTGCGCCGTGCACGGCCTCATTATTTTATGCAAAAAAATTGCCCGATGATCCCTGAAACGGGAGACATCGGGCAAACTTTGTGCCGACGTTAATCGGGCCGGGAATTAACCGGCTTTTTTCGCACAGCAAGGCTTCTTGCAATCAGGTCCGCACTTTTTGGCGCAGCACTCTTTTTTGCAGTCCATCTTGCATTCCGTGCCCATCATACAAGGCGAGCATTTGGAGTGGGATTTGCCGGTGGTCGCGCAGCCGGTTGAGAAGACGAGGCAGGCGACGATGGGTAGTGCGAGTAGGCGTAGTGTTTGCATAGGCTGTAGTAGAGCGCAGTCAGGCGGGGACGTCAACTGGTTATCAGAGTGATTTTCCAAAATATAACCACACAAACACGGTGGAGATAAAATTGTAAATCGAGTGCAGCAGCAGCGGCGACCAGAGTGACTTGGTTTTTTCGAACAACCAGCAGAAAATGATCCCAGCTATAAACACCGACAACGCTCCGATCCACGAATACAGATGGATCGATGCGAATACTGTGGCTTGAATGAGTATTGCGGGCCACACGCCTACGCGACCACGCAGAACGGGATACAAAATACCGCGGAATACAATTTCCTCGCTAAGCGGCGCGATCACGCTCGCCACCCAAATCTGCCCCATGAGCACGCTGACTTCCGGTGAAAGGAGTGCCGGATCAAGTACATCGCGCAGCCCGCTATAGCTCGTGACGGAGGAGAACAATTGCAGTGCGTAATCAGCGAGCATAGCGAGAAGGATGCCTGCCGATGTCCACCAGATCAGGGGTTTCCACGGAACCTTCCGCAGCGCCCAAGCGCGCACATGGAACCGCCACGAACGGCAGACGCATGCTGCGAGAAAAACGGCTGGCAGCATGCGGGATACGGTCTCCAGGCAGCTCTCCACGAGTGCGCCTTCCATGCCCGATATGGCATTCCAGGCCAGATAGCCGCTTACTCCTACCAACACATAAAGAACAACTGCGGAAAGAAATGCCCACCAGACGCATGCCATCCGCGCCGTGCCGAGAAGCAGGAAATACTTATTCGGTCTGACCACAGAGCGGTGTGCGCGGAATAAAATCAGGAGCGCAATCGCGCTCGCGAGCAGAGCGTACATGCAGCTTTGAAAAAGTAGAGCGCGGTTCCACATCGCAGTTTCTCGACGAGTTGGTGTGTCGCCCAGGGGCAGGCCAAGCTCAGGAAATCGCTCGCGCAAATGGTATGACCACCACGTCTCACTGGTGGCAACTGCTATGCGGGCTTTCTCCAGTTCAGTCCCGTCCAGGCTTGTCTCGGATTGCATGAGCCGAATGAGGGGTTGATAGCTCTGCGATTCGATTGCGCTTAACGTCTCACTCGCTGGGATTCCAAAATGCAGTTGGATGACAGCCAGTTGGAACAGCGTTTGGTCATCGGTCTCAGTCTCACGATATGCGGCCAGAATTTCTTTTTGGATTTCCTGTTTATAATTGGGCGCGAACAGGGTTCGTTGCCATTCCGGTGCGTGCCCGATGCCGTCGTAGAGGTGCAGCATTCGGCCTGCGAAAAGCTCTGTCTCGGCCGGGTACAAAAGCTCGGGCGTATGCCGTGCGATGCTGATGACAAGCACCAAGCTGGCGCAGAGCACGAGTGCCCGGACGATACGTGGCAGGCGGACCACGCGGATAGACGTATCAAGTCCCATGAATCAAGCGGGCGATCTCCAGTGCAGCGCGGTGAGCACATTGGCCTTCACCCAGCTTCTCGACGACGCGGCGGAACTGCTGCTGTTGGGCAGCGCGGCGGTCGGGATCGTCCAGCATGGATGCAAGTTCCGGGGCGATGCGATCCGCTCGTGCATCGTGTTGGAGAAACTCGCGAACGATCTCGCGACCTGCTAAAATGTTCGGCATGCCCAGGTGCGGCACACGGACAAGGCGTTTGCCGATCCACCACGTGAGCGGCGCAACTTTATAGACAAGCACGAAGGGCAGACCGAGACACGCTGCTTCCATCGTGGCCGTGCCCGATGCGACAATGCCCGCTGTGGCCCGCTGCATGAGGGAGAGAGAACTGCGGAGGGTGATTTTGCAACGAGTGCTCAGGGGTGAAGTTGTGAGCTGTGTCTGCATCAGCTCCTGTAAATGTTCCGAGGCTGCTGCTGCTTCACAATTCAAATGCGGATGACTGACCAGAAGCCGCGCGGACGTTTCCAGCATGAGCGGGAACAGCCTGCGCACTTCGCGATCACGGCTTCCAGGAAACAGCGCCAGCAAAGCAGGCTCACGCGGAATGGAATCGCGCTTGTCGCGTAGGGTCTCCACTAGGGGATGCCCGACAAATTCCGTGCGCAATCCGGACTGCTCGTAGAGCTGCTTTTCAAACGGGAAAATGCATAGCATAAGGTCCAGGTCGCGCGCCATCTGGGGGATGCGCCCGCGATGCCATGCCCAGACTTGCGGGCTGATGAAGAATACCCGCTTCGCCCTGGAGCCTGCTTTGCGCAAAGCAGATGCAGCACGCAGGTTGAACCCAGGGTAATCGATGAAGATGACAGCATCGGGATTGAGCTGAGCGATCTCCGCGAGCGTTGCGGCCATGCGTCTTTTGAAATAAGGATATTTTTTTATCACATCCCACAGCCCGACGACGGCTTCGCTGGTCCAGTCGAGAAAGCCCGGCTCAGCAAGTGCCTGCATGCGCGGGCCGCCGCAGCCGTGGAACTTCGCATCGGGCCACAGTGCCCGCAACTCCTGCATGAGAGCGGCACCGTGCGTATCGCCGCTGGTCTCCCCTGCGATGAAGTAAAATTTCACGGCTGCCGGTTTTGGTCGATGATTGCCGTGATCTCCAGTGCCAACTCCAGCGCGAGTGCGGCATCCTGCCCGCTTACTTTCGGTTGTCGGCCTTCCGCAGCGCATTCCAGAAACGATTGCAACTCGCGTTTGAGCGGCTCGCTTTTCTCGATGGGCACATCTTCTTTTTTTATGCCCAGAAGACCTTTGCGATACATCTCGCCAGATTGCGCCTGGTAATCGAGCGAGAGATATGCGTCCTCCTGGAACACGCGGATTTTGCGCATTTTCTCAGGGCTAATGCGGCTCACGGTGATGTTGGCCACGCAGCCGCTTGCAAAGCGCAGCCGCGCATTGGCGATGTCTTCGCGTTTGCTGAGCACGGGAATGCCCACTGCATCGATGGAAGCCACAGGCGAGCGAACAAGATGCAGTATGATCTCGAGATCATGGATCATGAGGTCCAGCACCACGCCAATCTCCGTGCTCCGCTCCGGATACGGCGAGAGCCGATGCGACTCGATAAACCGAGGTTGCGTGAGACGTTTCTCGAGGGCACTCATCACGGGGTTGAACCGCTCGATATGACCGACTTGCAGCACTGCGCTGCGGGTGGATGCAAGTTCCGAAAGTTCGCGCGCGTGAGCCGTAGTTTCAGCGATGGGTTTTTCTATAAGAAGATGTTTGCCAGCATCGAGCAGTCGCATGCCGAGCGGATGATGAAATGGCGTGGGCGTGGCGACGGATGCGGCATCGACCAGCGAGATGAACTCTTCAAGCGAAGCAGCAGCGCGCACTCCGTATTCCGCAGCGATCGCTTGAGCGCGTCGGGTGTCATTATCGAAGACCGCGACGAAGTTCTTGCCGACAATTTCTTTGTAAAGACGGGCGTGATTTTTGCCGATATGCCCCACACCCACCACGCCTACTTTAATGGATTTCATAGATTGTTTTGTACACCGCAGATGCTTACGCCGGAGGTGAGTGCGAGTTGGGAAATGTCCTCCGGCTCCAGCAGCAATGTCATGCCGGCTTCCACGGCGATGAGGCGAATTCCGGACTCTGCTGCGGTGATGATTGTCTGCCTGCCGATCACGGGCACGTCAAACCGCAGGTCCTGATTAGGCTTGGATACTTTCACCATGATTGCACCTCCGCGGCCCAGTTTGCCTCCGCGTCGCATGGCATCGTTGGTGCCTTCAAACGCTTCGACGGAGAGCACCGTGCCTTTTTTCACCACCACCGTCTGGCCCACGTCCAGTCGGCTCATTTCCTTGGCGATACGGAAGCCAAATTCTACATCGGTTGTGCACCGCTTGTCGGGACGCGGCCCGTAGAGATGCCCGGCGCGCGCGAGATGGTCTTCGAGAAAAAGCGTAGCGGGATGCAGGGTGATACCCGCATCTCGAAGCTCATCGCCGATCGCGCGAAAGATCGTTTCCGCGTTGCGTTCCTTGAGTTTCGCCAGGATGAGCAGTGCTTTGAAATCAGGCCGCAGATCGAACAGATTGCGCGGAGCAATCTGTCCGGCCATGACGCAATCCTGCACGCCGCGTTGTTGAAAATAGCGGATCATCCGCCCGAGCTGGCCGACACGAATCCAATGCATATCGTCCACGAGAGAGGAGAGTTCGCGTTGGGTTTCGCCCTCGAACGCTACGACTGAAATCTCGCGCACACCAGCGGAACGAGCCCCTCGGGCCAGCGCAAAGGGATACGCGCCATTGCCCGCGATGATTCCGAATTTCTCTGGGATTTCCACGGCGCAAACCCTAGAGGAAAAAACCCGCACCCGCCAAGCGCACAATTGGACGATCAGCGTGTCATGGACTGGAAGAGAGCAAGCGTGACATCACGCTCACGATGATGATCCACCATTGGCAAAGGATAATCGGCTGCCAGCGGACGTCCATCTGGCGGAGGCCGATGCAGATCGGCGGCGGGCACATGTTTCAATTCCGGAATCCACGTGCGGATAAATTCGCCATCGGGATCGAATCGGGCGGATTGCAGCCAGGGGTTTTGTATTCTGAAATAAGGTGCCGCATCCGCGCCGGTGCCCGCGCTCCATTGCCACCCGCCGTTGTTGCTTGCGATCTCGCCATCAAGCAGCCGCTGCATGAAAAACTGCTCGCCCGCACGCCAATCGATGTGCAGGTCTTTGGTGAGAAACATCGCGGTAATCATCCGGAGCCGATTGTGCATGAACCCGGTGGCAGCGAGCTGGCGCATACCGGCATCGACCATGGGAAAACCGGTTCGCCCTTGCTTCCACAGTTCGAAAGAGTCCTCCGGCGGGCTCCATGGAAGGCCGCGATACTTGGGATTAAACTCCTGTTCGAGCACCTCCGGCCACCACCAGAGGATTTGAAAATAGAATTCGCGCCAGATCAATTCACTGATGAAAGTGAGTCCGCTGCGGCGAACATCTGCTGGTGCTGCCACAATGGCGCGGTGAGTAGCGTGGTAAATATGTCGCGGGGAGATCGTGCCGAAACGCAAGTCTTGCGAGAGTCGGCTGGTTCCTTCGCTGTCCGGGATGTTGCGTTTCGCGGAGTAGTGCGGCAGACCTTTATTCAAAAAATTCCGCAGACGCTGGCGGGCTGCTTTCTCGCCAGGCTCCACCGCGAGCGTCGTGGCAGGCAGATTCCAGGTGGAATGATCCGGCAGCGGCAATGATTCCGCAGAGGGAGTGTGCATGCGGCTGGGGCGAGGCACGCAGGCCGGCTTCTCCAGACGAGCCCATGCTTTGGAATACGGCGTGAACACCCGGTAGGGCTGTCCGTCTGCGGTCTGAACTTCGTCGCTGCCATGTATCCAGACATCTTTGCAGGCTTCCACGCGGCAACCTACGCGAGCTGCCATGGTGCGAATTTTGTCCTCCACCTCGCGGCCAAATGGATCGGGGTCTGCATTACAATACAACGCTTCCGCACCGGTCGAGCGGATGAGCGATTCCAGCTGCGCTGCGGGATCGCCCTGACGTATGACCAGACGCCCGCCTATGGACTCCAGATTGGCTGCAAGCGAACGCAGGCAACCGGCGAGAAAGTTCTGGCGCGGTGCTCCTGTCCAGCGGTGTTTGTTTTTCCACTCGCTGAGGATATAGACCGGCAGGATGTGGCTGTGCGCCTTGCAGGCGCGGTGCAGAGCGGTGTTGTCAGTGAGGCGCAGATCGCGTCGAAACCAATGGATAGCCGTGGACATGCGAGAACTTTACGAACTGGAGCGGGGCACTGGCTGCAAAAGAAATTTTAATGGTCACGTATTTTGGCATAAAGCCTGCTTAATCAGTGAACCATGCGATTTCTGATTAAATTATCCATTAAGTTGGTTCTGCTTGCCGTGGTCGGGATTTTTGCCACGAGTGCCTTGCAGAAGGGGAATGTCATCGACCTGCCGTTTCTGCGTGGCGGCGGTGATTTTTCTTCGGAGGAATCTCAGCTTATGGGCACGGTGTTTCAGAGTGCGTTGAAGTTTCTCTCCGGCTCCGCAAGCAAAGCGGAGGTGGCGGATGAGTTGAGTGATACGCTGTATGGAGGGCGCACGAATGCGGCGATGAACGACGAACTCGGCATTGAATATGTGCGCCCGGGAGAAGATAACGCAGACGCGGCCAGTGCACCCAAACGAAGCAAACCAGCGGTTGCGAGTGCGCCTGCTGAGCTGGAGGCATCCGCTTCCGAGATGGAACGAGCTTCGTCTGTGGTGCCCGCAGTGTCCCAGGCGCCTACTGATTGGGCATCCAAATTGCCCGGCGCAGATTCGGAGATGGTGGCCAAAGGTCTGGTGCTGGCTCGCGAGCATGCGATTGAGTTGTCAGTGGTTCCGATTGCATTCGTAGCGTTGTTTGTGGTGCATCGCCGTCGGAAGCGGAACCAGCTCGACACATTTTTGTTGCCCGAAATAGCACCGTCTGCGCTGGATGCAGAACCTTTCGTGATGAAGCATGCGGTGCACTCAATGAAGTCTGAGGATTTCGAGCTGCTGATTGCGAAGTTGTATCAGAAAAAAGGTTACCGCGTCTCAATGCCAGCAGGATTGAGCGGAGGTCGCGGCGGGGATTTCTCGCTGGTGCGCAAATCCGAGAAGTTGCTGGTGCAGTGCAAAAAACTGGCACTCGAACACAAGGTCCCGGTGGAGCGTCTGCGGGAACTTCTGGATACAGCGACTGCCACCGGCATGACCCGCGCAGTGTATGTGGCTTCGTGCGGGTTCACGTGGGATGCCCGAAATTTCGGACGTAGCAAAGGTA